>JBCBRF010000168.1:0-3538 GCA_039819865.1 Pseudomonadota bacterium
TCGTCGTCTACGGCCTCGACCCGCTGCCGGAGGTGACGCGCTGGGCGGAGGCGGGTCGGCTCCGGCTGATCCAGCGTCCGATCGACGAGGGCGACGCGATCTGCGCGGCGATGCTCTACGGGGCCAACGGCGATCCGGCGGAGGACGCGCGCGCGGTGGCGATCGGGCGGCGCGCCGGCGCGCTCACCAACATCGTCGACAATCTGGACGACAGCCAGTTCATCACGCCGGCGATCGTCGATCGGGATCCGGTGACGGTCGCGATCGGGACCGAAGGCGCGGCGCCGGTGCTGGCGCGGCGGATCAAGGCCACGGTCGAGGAGCGGCTGTCGCCGAGCCTCGGAACGCTCGCGCGGATCGGCCAGGGGTTCCGGCCTCAGGTCGAGGCGCTGCCGATGGGCCGGGGCCGCCGGGAGTTCTGGTCGCGCTATTATGACGAGCTGGGGCCGCGGGCGCTGGCCGAGGGCGGCGAGGCGGGGGCGCGGGCGGTGCTCGAGACGCTGCTCGCCGATGCGCTCGACGCGGCGGCGGCGGCGAAGCCCGGGCGCGTCGCGTTCGTCGGCGCGGGGCCCGGAGACCCGGAGCTGCTCACGCTGAAGGCGCGCCGGCTGATCCACGAGGCCGATGTGGTGATCCACGACCGGCTGGTGACGCCCGAAGCGCTCGAGCTCGCGCGGCGCGAGGCCGAGGTGCTCGATGTCGGCAAGACCGGGTTCGGGCCGTCCTGGAAGCAGGCGGACATCGACGCGCTGATCGTCGAGAAGGCGCTCGAGGGCCATCATGTGGTGCGGCTCAAGTCCGGCGATCCGGGCGTGTTCGGGCGGCTCGACGAGGAGATGGACGCCTGCGACGCGGCGGGCGTCGATTTCGAGATCGTCCCGGGCATCACGGCGGCCGCGGCGGCGGCGTCGAGCATCAAGACTTCGCTCACCCGGCGCGGGCGGAACGCCAGCATCCGGATCCTGACGGGGCACGACATGAACGGCTTCGCCGAGCAGGACTGGCGCGGGCTCGCCGCGCCGGGCGCCGCCGCGGCGGTCTATATGGGCGTGCGGGCCGCGCGGTTCATCCAAGGCCGGCTGCTGATGCACGGCGCCGATCCGGAGACGCCCGTCACCGCCGTCGAGAACGCGTCGCGGGCCGATCAGAAGATCGTCTCGGGCCCGCTTCATCGGTTCCCGGACTCGCTCGCCGACGCCGGCGTCACGGGTCCGGCCGTTCTGTTCATCGGCCTGTCTCCGCGCCGCGCGCTCGCGGCGTTCGAGGAGATCGAGAACCTCAGCGAGGGAGAGCGTCATGCCGAAGCCCAGTAAGCCTTTGATCGTCACCGGGAACCATCTGTTCGAAGGCGACGTGATCTATCTGACCGCCGTGGGCGGCTGGTCGCGCGAGCATGCGGAGGCGGTGGTCGCGACGGACGCCAAGGCGGCGGCGGCGCTTCTGGAGGAGGCGAAGGCGCAGCCCGAGATCGTGGTCGGGCCATACCTCGCGGAGACCGATCTCGGCCCCGACGGCCGGCCGGCTCCCAACCATTATCGCGAGCGGATCCGCACGCTCGGCCCGACCATCCCGGTCGGTCCCGAGAACGCGCTGCTCGGCAAACAGGCGGAGGCCTGAGCCATGTATCGCTATGACGAGTTCGATCATGATTTCGTCCGCGACCGCGTGAAGCGCTTCCGCGGTCAGGTCGAGCGTCGGGTCGCCGGCGCGCTGACCGAGGACGAGTTCAAGCCGCTGCGCCTGCAGAACGGGCTCTATCTGCAGCTCCACGCCTACATGCTGCGGGTGGCGATCCCCTATGGCACGCTGTCTGGTCGGCAGATGCGCCAGCTTGCGATGATCGCGGAGCGCTGGGACAAGGGCTACGGCCACTTCACGACGCGGCAGAACATCCAGTTCAACTGGCCGACGCTGTCGGACACGCCGGACATCCTGGATGCGCTCGCGGATGTCGAGATGCACGCGATCCAGACCTCGGGGAACACGATCCGGAACGTGACGGCGGATCATTTCGCCGGCGCTGCGGCGGACGAGATCGAGGATCCGCGGCCGACGGCGGAGATCATCCGGCAATGGTCGACCGGGCATCCGGAGTTCGCGTTCCTGCCGCGGAAGTTCAAAGTCGCGGTCACGGGCAGCCCGAACGACCGGGCGGTGACGAAGGCGCACGATATCGGCCTGCGCATGGTGCGGAACGCGGCGGGCGAGCCCGGTTACGAGGTGATCGTGGGCGGCGGCATGGGCCGGACGCCGATGGTTGGGAAAGTGATCCGGGACTTCGTTCCGAAGGCCGATTTTCTTTCTTATCTCGAGGCTATTCTGCGCGTCTATAATCTGTTCGGGCGACGAGACAATAAATACAAGGCTCGGATCAAGATCCTGGTCCATGAGGAAGGGCTGGAGGAGGTCCGGGCGCGGGTCGAGGAGGAGTTCGAGGCGATCCGGTCCGGCGCCGCTGGGCCGGCCGTCGCCGCGGATCCGGGCGAGGTCGCGCGGATCGAAGCCTATTTCCGTCCGCCGGCGTTCGAGGACCTGCCGGCGGAGAGCCGGGCGCTCGGGACGGCGCTCGCCGCGGACGCCGAGTTCGCGGCCTGGCATGCGGTCAACACGGCGGCGCATAAGCGGGCGGGCTACCGGATCGTCACGATCTCGCTGAAGCCGATCGGCGGCGCGCCGGGAGACGCGACCGCGGACGAGATGCGCGCGATGGCGGATCTGGCCGAGCGCTATTCGTTCGGCGAATTGCGGGTCAGCCACGAGCAGAACATCGTGCTGCCGCATGTGAAGCTCGACGACCTGCCGGCGGTCCACGCGGCGCTGCAGGCGGCGGGCCTCGCGACGGCGAATGTCGGGCTCGTGTCCGACATCATCGCCTGCCCGGGCATGGATTATTGCGCGCTGGCGACCGCGCGCTCGATCCCGATCGCCCAGGACATCGCGCGGCGTTTCGAGAGCGCGGCGCGGGCGCGGGAGATCGGTGAACTCAAGATCAAGATCTCGGGCTGTATAAACGCCTGCGGACACCACCATGTCGGCCATGTCGGGATCCTGGGTCTCGAGAAGGCCGGCAAGGAGAACTATCAGATCACCCTCGGCGGCGATCACACGGAGACCGCGGCGATCGGGAAGATCGCGGGTCGCGGGCTCGACGCGGAGGAAGTCGGACCGGCGATGGAACGCTTGGTCGAGGCCTATCTCAGGCTCCGACAGGGGCCGGAGGAACGGTTCCTCGATGCGTATCGCCGGCTGGGCGCGGCGCCGTTCAAGGCGGCGCTCTATCCGACCGAACCGGGCCAGGGAGCCTCGCAAGATGCCGCGTGACCACGAGGTTTTGGCGCCGTTGACGGCGGAGGCGGCGGACCCCTATCCGTCGCTGGCGCCGCAGACGCGCGCCGAGGTGCTCAACCGGCTTTATGCGGATATGGACGCGCGCGACGTGCTGCGCGAGGCGATCCGGGAGGCGTTCCCGGGCGGCCGCATCGCGCTCGTGTCCTCGTTCGGAGCGGAGTCGGCGGCGCTGCTGGCGCTGGTCGCGGAT
>JBCBRF010000168.1:3638-8436 GCA_039819865.1 Pseudomonadota bacterium
GCGACGCCGGTGCTGTTCGTCGAGACGCAGATGCTGTTCCCGGAGACGCTCGCCTATCAGCAAGAGCTGGCGGACCGTCTCGGGTTGACGGATGTGCGGACGATCCGGCCGGCGCCCGCGGATCTCGACGCGGTCGACCCGGGGGACACGCTCCATCTGTCGGATCCGGACGGCTGCTGCCACGTTCGCAAGGTGCTGCCGCTCGAGCGCGCGCTCGGACCGTTCGACGCCTGGATCACCGGGCGGAAGCGGGGGCAGAGCCGGGCGCGGGCCGGGCTGCGGCTGTTCGAGACCGACGCGGCCGGGCGGATCAAACTGAACCCGCTGGCGGGTTGGTCGGTCGGCGAGGTGCGCGCCGAGATGGCGCGGCGCGGGCTGCCGCCGCATCCGCTGGTCAACCGGGGTTTTCCCTCGATCGGCTGCCTGCCCTGCACCACGCCGGTCGATGTCGGCGAGGATCCGCGGGCCGGGCGCTGGCGCGGTCGCTCGAAGGAAGAGTGCGGGATCCACGTGATCGACGGTCGCGTGGTGCGCTCCGGGCCGCGCCATGCGGGCCCGCTCGACGCTTGACGACACACACCATCATGCGGCGCCCGACGCAGGCGTCGCGACTCAACAAGGCTCAACAGGAAGGAGGGGCGCGATGCCGCTGATCCACGACGAGGCGATCGCCGCCGGCGCGTTCGCAGAAGATCCGATCGAGGCCGGGACGCTGCTCGGCGCCGAAGAGATTGGCGCCGAAGAAATCGGCGCGGGCGACGGGCTTTTGATCGAGATCGACGGAGGCGCGGATCTGGAGGCGCTGATCCCCGCCTTCGATCGGATCGCGCTGATCTCGGTGTGTTTTCCGAGCTTCGCCGACGGGCGCGGCTTCAGCGTCGCGCGGCGTCTGCGGCGCTACGGCTTCGAGGGACGGTTGCGCGCGTCCGGCCATGTGATCGTCGATCAGTACGCCTTCGCGCGCGAGTGCGGGTTCGACGAGGTTGCGATCGACGACGCTCTCGCGGCGCGCCAGCCGATCGGGCTTTGGGCCGGCGCCGAGCGGGCCGCCTGCTACCGCAGCAAAGTGGCGCGTCCGCAAAAGGTCGCGCGCGCCGCGTGATCGGGTCTCTTGGGGCGGCGCGGAGACGCGCCGCCCGAGCCTTTTAGGGTCGTCCGACCCGATCCGCGCAGGGGACCGCTCAGCGGCGGTGGTCGTCCTCCTCATCCTCGTCGTCGACGGGCGCGTTCGGCAGGTTGAAGAGCGCCTCCGGGTCGACCGTTTCACCGCCGCGTTTCTCGTCTTCATCCTCGTCGTCCGGCAAGCCGAAGGACTCCATACCCTCGAAGCCCTTCAGGGTCGGCGTCTCGGTCTCGGACTCGGAGAGAGTCTCTTCGGTCGAGAGGAGGGTCGCGCCCGCTGCGCCGCCGGCGGCCCCGGTCGCGGCCAGCTCCTTCTCGCGCCGCTCCGCCGCGACGCGCACCGCGGCGTCGAGATCGAGCTGGCGGCATAGGCCAAGCGCCACCGGATCGACCGGCACGATGTTCGACGAGTTCCAGTGGGTCTTGTTGCGGATCGCCTCGATGGTCTGTTTGGTGGTGCCGAGGAGCTTCGAGATCTGACTGTCGGCGAGCTCCGGATGGTTCCGCACCAGCCAGGCGATCGCGGCCGGGCGGTCCTGACGCTTCGACAGCGGCGTGTAGCGCGGCGCCTTCTTTTTCTGCTCCGGCGTCTTGGGCGGCTTCAGCAGCTTCAGCGACCGTTTCGGGTCGTTCTCCGCCTTTTCGATCTCCTCGCGGCTGAGCTGGTTGTTGGCGACCGGATCGAAGCCCTTGATCCCGACCGCCACCTCGCCGTCCGCGATGCCGGCGATCTCGAGCGGGTGCATGCCCACGAACTCGGCGATCTGATCGAAGGTCAGCGTGGTGTTGTCCACCAGCCAGACGGCGGTCGCTTTCGGCATCAATGGCGTGTTCATTGCGGGGACCTTCCTGCAGGCGTCGAATGCTTTTCGGCCGGCGACTCGAACGCCAGCATCCCTCTTCGAGAGGGGCCGGCCGCCGCGGACCGGCGCGCAGAGCGCTTCGAGTTGTCGGGATGACGGTCTAGATAAAACGAATCGCTGCTTTGTGAAAGGGGGACGCGATGCTGCGTCGGGTTATTGGGATGGCGGCTCGCCGAATGCTGAGCGGAGAGCTGCGGCGGCGCGGATGGGGTCGCGGGCCGATCCTGATCGCACTCGCGGCGCTCGCGGTGATCCTCAGCCTCGTCTTTCAGAACGGCCCGCGGTTCTCCGGCCAGTTGGAGCGGATGCTGGCGCCGGAGGCGGGCGTCGAGAACGCCGCGGCGAGCGGCGGCGTCTCGCCCGCAGCGGCCCAGTCGGGCCTTCCTGTCGCGCCGGGCGATTTCGACTATTACCTGCTCGCGCTCAGCTGGTCGCCGAGCTACTGCCGCACCCGGCCCGACGCCGACCAATGCGGGCAGGGCCGGGGCTTCATCGTCCATGGGCTCTGGCCGCAGAACGAGCGGGATTGGCCGTCGGATTGCGCGACCGCGTTCGACCGGCCGACGACCGGGCTGCTGCGGCGCTATGAGGGGCTCTCGGGCGGGCGGGGGCTGCTGGCCCATCAATGGCGGAAACACGGCAGCTGCACCGGACTGTCGCCGGGAGACTATTTCGCGACGATGGCGGCGGCGCTCGAGCGGGTCCGGATCCCGGACGGCTTCGCGCGGGTCGATCGGGATCTGACGACCTCCGCCCGGGCGGTGGAGCAGGATTTCGTGCGGGCGAACCCGGCCTTCGGCGCGGACGGGGTGACGGTGAAATGCGGCGACGGGCGGCTTCGCGAGGTGCGGCTCTGCTTCGACAAGAGCCTCAGTCCGCGCGCCTGCGGGCCGGCGGCGGTCCGGGATTGTCGCGCCGCGGAGATCGAGGCGCCCGCGCCGAAGTGAGCGGGTTAAGGGCTCAAAGGCCCGTGGAGCCGAACCCGCCCGCGCCGCGGGCGGTGGCGTCGAGATCCTGCGTCGGCGCGAATTCGGCGCGCGCGACCTCCGCGATGACGAGTTGGGCGATTCGCCCGCCGCGGACGATCTCGAACGGCTCGGGGCCGTGGTTGATCAGCAGAACCTGGATCTCGCCGCGATAGTCCCAGTCGATGGTGCCGGGGGTGTTGAGGGTGGTGATCCCATGGCACCGGGCGAGGCCCGAGCGGGGGCGGATCTGACCCTCCCAGCCGGGCGGGAGGGCGAGCGCCAGGCCGGTCGGGACCGGCGCGAAGGCCCGCGGAGCGAGGGTCAGCGGCGCGTCCTCGGGGACGGCCGCCAGCAGATCCGCGCCGGCGGCGCCGTCGGTGGCGTAGACGGGCGCGCCGACGGCGTGGGGCAGCAGGCGGCAGGGGATCGCCAGGCAGCGGGGGCCGGTCTGCGTCTGGCCGCTCGTCCCCGTCATTGCGACGGCTCCTCGCCGCGCCATGCGGCGACGGCCTCGGCGATCCGGTCGGCGAGGCGGCTCGCCACGATGTCCTTGCCCGCCCGCGGCCAGCTCTCCTCGCCCTCGTCGGTGATGAGGGTCGCCTCGTTCTGGGTCCCGCCCATCACGCCGCTGGCCGGAGAGACGTCGTTCGCGACCAGCCAGTCGCAACCCTTCCGCCGCCGCTTGGCGCGCGCGTTCTCCAGCACGTCGTCGGTCTCGGCCGCGAAGCCGATCACCAGGCGGGGCCGGGTCTCGGGCGGCAGGTTGGAGACCTCTTTCAGGATGTCCGGGTTTTCCGAGAGCTTCAGCGCGGGCGGCTTGCCGGAGCCGTCCTTCTTGATCTTCCCGCCCGAGGCGGTCGCGACGCGCCAGTCGGCGACGGCGGCGGCGAACACCGCGACATCCGCCGGCAGCGCGGCGAGAACCGCGTCGCGCATCTCGTGGGCGGTCTCGACGCGGCGGATCTCGGGGCCGAGCGGATCGGGGGCCTCCGCCGGGCCGGTGACGAAGGTCACCTCGGCGCCGCGGTCGGCGAGGGCCTGGGCGATCGCGGCGCCCTGGCGGCCGGAGGAGCGGTTGGCGATGTAGCGCACCGGGTCGATCGGCTCGTGGGTGGGGCCCGAGGTCATCAGCACGCGGACGCTCTCCAGCGGGCGGGCGCCGTGGAGGGCGCGCAGGACGGCGTCGACGATCTCGTGGGGCTCCGCCATGCGGCCGGGGCCGTACTCGCCGCAAGCCATCCCGCCCTCGTTGGGGCCGATGAAGGAGACGCCGTCGCTCCGCAGCGTCTCGAGGTTTCGCGCGGTCGCGGGATGCAGCCACATGCGGACGTTCATCGCGGGCGCCATCAGGACGGGCGCGTCGGTGGCGAGCAGCAGGGTCGAGGCGAGGTCGTTCGCGAGGCCGTGGGCCGCCTTCGCCATCAGATCGGCGGTGGCGGGGGCGACCACGATCAGATCGGCGCTCCGTGAGAGCTCGATATGGCCCATCTCGACTTCGTCGGTCAGCGCGAACAGCTCGGTGTGGACCTTCTCGCCGGAGAGGGAGGCGAAGGAGAGCGGCGTGACGAACTCGGTCGCGGCCTTGGTCATGACGACGCGCGCGGCCACGCCGGCGTCCGCGAGGCGGCGGACGAGCTCGAGCGATTTGTATGCGGCGACGCCGCCGCCGACGATGAGGAGCACGCGTTTCTGGGTTGGGATCATCGCGGGCTCTTTTCGGCGTGGCGGGATCGCGGGAGCTTAGGGCGTCGCCTCCGCGCGCCGCAAGGGCGGCGCCGGCGCGGGCCGGCGGGCGCGCGGGGCTGCTCGGGCACTGCATGGGCGGCGCGCTGGCGCTCGCGGCGG
>JBCBRF010000169.1:0-8390 GCA_039819865.1 Pseudomonadota bacterium
GATGCGTGGAACTCGGGCGACGTCGCAGGCGATCGTTTTGACGGAGGCGGTGGCCGAGCCGCGGAGCGAGCTGTTGCTGCTGACCAAGAGAGCGGCGCTCGTCGCGCTCGGCGTGGCGGTGTTGGCCTTTGCGGCGAAGGTGCAGGTCCAGATGTGGCCATCGCCGGTGCCGATCACGCTCGGGACGTTCGCGGTCCTGTCTATCGGCGCCGCGTACGGCCCGCGGCTCGGCCTGATGACGATCATCGCCTATATGGCGATCGGCGCGCTCGGCTACGATGTGTTCGCTTCTTCGTCGGCGGAACATAACGGCCTCGCCTACATGCTGGGCGGCACCGGCGGTTATCTGCTCGGCTACGTGCTTGCGGTGGCCGCGCTCGGCTGGTTCGCGCGCCGGGGCTGGGACCGCAATGTGCTGTGGATGGGCGTCGCGATGCTGATCGGAACGGCGCTGATCTATGCGCCGGGCGTCGCATGGCTCCATCACCTGGTCGAGACCGGCTTGTTCAACGCCGACAAGTTCGCGACCCCGTGGAGCCAGACGCTCGCCTGGGGGCTCACCCCGTATCTGATCGGCGATGCTCTGAAACTCGCGCTGGCGGCGCTGGTCTTCCCGCTCGCCTGGCGCCTGGTCGGCGATGCGCGGGCCTGAGCGCTTCTAACGCAGCTGTTAAAGGGCGGCGGCCATTCCGGTCGCCGTCCTTTTTCGTTTGGGTCTCGAGTTTTTCGTTTGGGTCTCGACTTTGCGCGCGGCGCTGTTTTTCGGGGGCGGTTTGCTCGGACGCCGCAGGCGGAGTGGTAGACCTTTGGCCGAGAAACGGCGCTTTGGGATCCGCAGACTAAGTTCAAGATCTGGTACGAGATCGAGGCCCACGCCGCCGACGCGCAGGCCGCTCTCGGCGTGATCCCGACCGAAGCGGCGGAGGTCGTCTGGACGGCGAAAGACATCTTGTTCGACGTTGAGCGCATCGACGAGATCGAACGCGAAGTGAAGCACGACGTGATCGCCTTTCTCACGCATCTCGCCGAGCTGGTGGGGCCCGAGGCGCGGTTCGTCCACCAGGGCATGACCAGCTCGGACGTGCTCGACACCTGCTTCAACGTCCAACTCTCGCGCGCCTCGGACATCCTGATCGAGGATCTCGACTTGCTGCTCGTGGCGCTCAAGAAGCGCGCCTACGAGCACAAGATGACGCTGTGCATCGGTCGGAGCCACGGCATCCACGCCGAGCCCACGACCTTCGGGCTCAAGATGGCGCAGGCCTTCGCCGAGTTCGACCGGGCGCGCGACCGGCTCAAGGCCGCGCGGCAGGAGATCGCGACCTGCGCGATCTCAGGCGCCGTCGGCACGTTCGCCAACATCGACCCGCGGGTCGAGGCGCATGTCGCGGCTCAGCTCGGCCTCGCGATCGAGCCGATCTCGACCCAGGTGATCCCGCGCGACCGGCACGCCCAGTTCTTCGCGACGCTCGGCGTGATCGCGAGCTCCGTGGAGCGGCTCGCGACCGAGATCCGACACTTGCAGCGGACCGAGGTGCTGGAGGCGGAGGAGTATTTCTCGCCGGGCCAGAAGGGCTCCTCCGCGATGCCGCATAAGCGCAACCCGGTGCTTACGGAGAACTTGACCGGCCTGGCGCGGCTGGTGCGCGCCATGGCGATCCCCGCGATGGAGAACGTCGCCCTCTGGCATGAGCGGGACATCAGCCATTCGAGCGTCGAGCGCAACATCGGCCCGGACGCCACCGTCACGCTCGATTTCGCGCTGGCCCGCCTCACCCAGGTGATCGATCGGCTGCTGGTCTATCCGGAGGCCATGCGCAGGAACATGGACCGCTATGGCGGGCTGATCCATTCTCAGCGCGTGCTCCTGGCGCTGACCCAGGCCGGCGTCGATCGCGAGGCCGCCTACACGCTGGTCCAGCGCAACGCGATGAAAACCTGGGAGGAAGGCGAGGACTTCCAGACGGCGCTGCTGAACGACCCGGACGTCACCGCCGCCCTCGCCCCCGAAACTCTCCTCCAGCTCTTCTCCCTCGAGCACCACACCAAGCACGTCGACACGATCTTCGAGCGGGTGTTCGGGGTGTAAGGCGTCGCCGGCCTGGTCCTCAGCCGGCGCCCGCGTGCGGACGACGATGCGCGTGCTCGCAGACGACGCGCGCCGACTGCGGCCTCTGTTCATGGGCGAGACCCCGGCGCCGGAGCCGCTTACGCCGCTTCGAGCAGCTTCCGGCTGACGATCAATCGCATGATGTCGTTGGCGCCCTCCAAGATCCGGTGCACCCGCAAGTCCCGGA
Organism: Pseudomonadota bacterium; assembly: GCA_039819865.1. Classification (GTDB taxonomy): domain Bacteria; phylum Pseudomonadota; class Alphaproteobacteria; order Rhodobacterales; family Rhodobacteraceae; genus JBCBRF01. Next base: position 2,298 of record JBCBRF010000169.1, read on the forward strand.
GGCGCAGCTCCACGCCGTAATCCTGGATGTAGCCGTAGCCCCCATGCAGTTGCAGAGCGTCATCGACCACCTCGAAACAGGCGTCCGTGGCGAACTGCTTGGCCATCGCCGCGCGCATGCCGGCGTCCGGGTGCTTGTTGTCGAGCGCATAGGCCGCCCGGTAGGTCATCAGCCGAGACGCTTCGAGCTTGGTGGCCATGTCCGCCAGCTTGAACTGCACCGCCTGCAGCCGGGAGAGCGGCGCGCCGAAGGCCTGGCGCTCGCGCACATAGGCCGTCGCGGTCTCCAGCGACCAGGCCGCGCCGCCGAGCGAACAGGCCGCTATGTTGATCCGCCCGCCGTCGAGCCCGGCCATCGCGAAAGAGAAGCCGGCGCCTTCCGCGCCGAGCCGGTTCTCAGCCGGAACCCGGCAATTGTCGAAAGTCACCACCGCGGTCGGCTGGCTGTTCCATCCCATCTTGCGCTCGGGCGCGCCGAACGAGATCCCGGGCGCATCCTTCGCCACGAGAATGGTCGAGATCCCCTTGGCCCCCGGCTCGCCCGTCCGGCACATGACGCAGTAAACGTCCGACGTCCCGGCGCCGGAGATGAAGGCCTTCGAGCCGTTCAACACGTAATACGCGTTGCCGTCGGGGTCGGCGCGCGTCTTGAGCGCCGCCGCATCCGAGCCGGAGCCCGGCTCCGTCAGGCAATAGCTCGCGATCAACTCCATCGAGCAGAGCTTAGGCAGCCATTCCGCGCGCTGCTCGTCAGAACCGAACCGGTCGACCATCCAGGCGACCATGTTGTGGATCGAGAGATAAGCGGCCGTGGACACGCAGCCCTTGGCCAGACCCTCGAAGATCAGCGCGGCCTCGAGCCGGCCGAGGCCCGAACCGCCATGCTCCGGATCGACATAGATCCCCGCAAGCCCGAGCTCCGCGAGCTCCCGCATCACATCCACCGGAAAATGCGCGGTCTGGTCCCATTCAAGGGTGTTGGGCGCGAGCCTCTCCGCCGCGAAAGCGTCGACCATCTCGCGGATCTGCAGCTGCTCCTCGGTGAGCGCGAAATCCATATGTCAGCCTCCCAAGCTTTGCCGGGAAGCTTAACGCCGCGTCGGCCGGGGGCAACGCCAGAAGCGCGGTTCGAGAGCGGGGTTCAGAAACGGCGGCGCACGCCGACCCGAAAGCGATGCTCGACGGCGGGGGCATCCGCCCCGCCCTGATCCATCGGGCGCGCCAGCTGATACTCCGCGAACGCGAAAGTCGGCGCTCCGGGGCGAAGCGCCGCGCCGGCGATCGCCATCGGGTCGACATCGGTCCGAGAGGGTCCGAACCGTGCGGGATCGTGGGCCTCGGCATGGTCGTCTCCGACGCCGATCCCCGCCCCGACATACGGCGTGACGCGCCCATCGCGCGTCAGCGGCGCGCGCGCCACGACGAGGCGTTGCAACCGACCAGTTTCGCGCGGCTCGACGGCGAAGGCGAGACGGGCGGGCGGCGCTTCAGCCACCCGCTCCAGCGCCACGGAGCGCGGCGCGGGAGTGACCGTCGTCCGCCAAGCGAGAGGACCTTCGGCGGCCGCCTGCGCGGCTGGAAGCAGACCAAGCGCGACCGCGATGGCCATAAAGCCGGCGGGTCGGAGAACGGGGCGGTTTTGAAAGCGGCGCATCCGCCGAGGATGCGGCCGGGATCCCTAACAAAGCCTTCACCGCGTCCATCGGTCCGGGCCTTTGAGGGGCCAAACGCCTTCGGCGAGCGCCGCGCCGCCGTTAGCATCGGGCGCCCGACAGTCCGGAGGCCGCGATGTCCACTTCCCCTGCCCGCCCGACGGCGGCGCCCGCTCACCCTTTCATCCGCCCAAGGCGGACCCGCGCCGCGGCCTGGCGGCGGGATCTGGTCCGCGAGACGCGCCTGTCGCCGGCGGATCTGATCTGGCCGATTTTTTTAATCGAGGGCGAGAACCGCGAGACGCAGGTCGACGCGATGCCGGGCGTCTCTCGGCTCACCATCGACCGAGCGCTGCCAAAGGTCGCCGAAGCCGCGAAGTTGGGCGTGCCCTGCGTCGCGCTCTTCCCATCGCTCGAGACGTCGGCCAAGACCAAGGACTGCCGGGAAGCCTGGAACGAGGACAATCTCGTTTGCCGCGCCGCGCGGACGATCAAACGGGAAATCCCCGAGATCGGCGTCATGCAGGACGTCGCGCTCGATCCTTACAACGCGGACGGCCATGACGGGCTGGTGATCGACGGGCGGGTCGACAACGACGCAAGCCTCGAGGCGCTGATCAAGCAGGCCTTGGCGCAGGCGGCCGCGGGCTCGGACATCCTCGGGCCTTCGGACATGATGGACGGACGGATCGGCGCCATCCGCGGCGCCCTCGAAGCCGCCGGCCATCGGGATGTGCTGATCCTGTCTTACGCCGCGAAATATGCGAGCGGGTTCTACGGCCCGTTCCGCGAAGCCGTCGGCGCCGATCAAAGCCTCGGCAAGGCCGATGGGCCCGAGGACAAAAAAACCTACCAGATGGACCCGGCGAACGCCGACGAAGCTCTGCGCGAGATCGCCCTCGATCTGAACGAGGGCGCGGACATGATCATGGTGAAACCCGGCATGCCCTATCTCGACATCTGCCGGCGCGCCAAAGACGCCTTCGCGGTCCCGACCTACGCCTATCAAGTGTCCGGCGAGTTCGCGATGATCGAGGCGGCCGCAGCCCGGGGCTGGCTCGACCGCCGCGCGGCGATCCTCGAATCGCTCACCGCCTTCAAGCGAGCCGGCTGCGACGGCGTGCTGACCTACTTCGCACCGGAAGTCGCCCGCTGGCTTCAAACCGACCGCTGACGCGAACGCCGGAGCCATTGACCGGTTCGACCCAGAGCCCGGCCAGCCCGCTCGATCGCGCCACGACCTCGAGAGCAAAGAGCATGGCCCAGGCTGACCGATGGCGTGATCGAGCCCGAGACGGCGCGATCACGCCATGCGCGCGCCCTGTCCGGCGGGATCACCCCGCAAGAAACGCCTCAACCGCTGCGATCGCCGAGGGCGCCGAGGACGGATCCGCTCCGCCGGCCTGAGCCATGTCGGGCCGGCCGCCGCCGCCCTTGCCGCCCAGCCTTTCCGCCGCCACGCGGACGAGATCGACGGCCGAGACCCGCTCGAGCAGATCCGGCGTCACGCCGGCGGCCACCGCCGCCTTGCCGTCGACATCCGAGATCAGCAGAACCGCGCCGCTCTCGAGCCGCTTCTTGTGCGCGTCGATCAGCCCCCGCAGATCCTTCGCGGGCACGCCCGACAGCGCCTGGGACAAGAAAGCGACCCCGCCGATCGTCTTCGGCTCGGGCTCCGCCCCGCCGCCGCCGACCGCGCCCATGGCGATCTGTTTCCGCAGCTCCGCAAGTTCGCCCGAGAGCTTCTTCCGCTCATCCAGAAGCGCGCGGACGCGGTCCGCCAACTCGTCCGGCGACGCCTTCAGCACCGCGGCCGCTTCCCTCAGCGCCGACTTCTCCCCCGCGATCTGGGCGAGCGCAGCCTCGCCGGTCACCGCTTCGACCCGCCGCACCCCGTCCGACACCCCCCGCTCGCCGGAAAGCTTAAACAGGCCAATCTCGCCAAGCCGCGCGACATGAGTGCCGCCGCACAGCTCGAGCGAGTAAACTTCGCCAGCCGGACCCGTGTCGCCGTCGGGACGCTTGCCCATCGACACGACGCGCACCTCGTCGCCGTACTTCTCGCCGAACAACGCCTGTGCGCCCGCCGCCTTCGCGCTATCGGGATCCATGACGCGCGTCATCACCGCATCGTTCTGCCGGATATAGGCGTTCACCTCCCGCTCGACGGCGGACAGTTCCTCCTCCGACATCGCAGCGCCATGGGTGAAATCGAACCGCAGGCGCTCCGGCGCGACCTGACTGCCGCGCTGCGCCACATGCGCGCCGAGCGCAGAGCGCAGCGCCTCGTTCAAGAGGTGCGTCGCCGAGTGATTGGCCTTAAGAAGCGCCCGCCGCGCGGCGTCGACCGAAAGCCGAGCGGGCTCTCCCGTCTTGATCCGCCCACTCGAGACCGAACCGATATGCGCGAACACGCCGTCCGCGCGTTTCTTCACATCGGTGACGCGCACCTCGCCGTCATCGAAGGCGATGGTCCCCTGATCGCCGAGCTGACCGCCCGATTCCGCGTAGAACGGCGTCTGGTTGAACACGAGCTCAACCGCCTCGCCCGCGCCCGCCGCCTCCCGGGCGCCGGCCTCGCTGACGATCGCAAGCAAAACGCCCTCGGACGTCTCGGTGTCGTAACCGAGAAACTCGGTCGGACCGTGTTCGTCGCGAAGCTCGAACCAGAGGGCGTCGTCGCCGACGGCGCCGGCGAACTGCCCGGCCTCCCGACCGCGCCGCCGTTGCTCCGACATCTCGGCCTCGAATCCCGCCACATCGACCGCCCGCCCCTTCTCCCGCAGAACATCCTGCGTGAGATCGAGCGGAAAACCATAGGTGTCGTAGAGCTTAAAGGCGGAGGGGCCGGGCAGGTCCTCGTCCTCGTCGAGCGCGTCGATCTCCTCATCAAGGAGCTTCAGGCCCCGGTCGAGCGTGCGGCGGAAATTGATCTCCTCACGCTCGAGCGTGTCCTTGATCAGCGCCTGCGCCTCGACAAGTTCCGGAAAGGCGCGTCCCATCTGATCGATCAGGGTGGGCGCGAGACGATGCATCACCGGATCTTCCGCGCCGAGCATGCGCGCGTGACGGACCGCACGGCGCAGGATCCGGCGGAGCACGTAGCCGCGGCCATCCTTCGACGGCGTCACGCCATCCGCAATCAAAAACGAGGTCGACCGCAGATGGTCGGCGATGACCCGATGATGGACCGCTCCGGGGCCGTCGGGGTCCGAGCCGATCGCCTGGGCCGCCGCCTCGATCAGCGCGCGCATCAGGTCCGTGTCGTAATTGTCATGCTTGCCCTGCATGACCGCGCCGATGCGCTCGAGCCCCATGCCTGTGTCGATCGAGGGGCGCGGCAACGCCTCGCGCCGGCCGTCCTCGAACTGCTCGAACTGCATGAAGACGAGGTTCCAGATCTCGATGAAGCGATCGCCGTCCTCGTCCGGGCTGCCCGGCGGACCCCCAGGAATCTCGGGCCCATGATCGTAGAAGATCTCGGAACAGGGACCACAGGGGCCCGTCGCGCCCATCGACCAGAAATTATCCGAGGTCGCGATCCGGATGATGCGCTCGTCCGGCAGGCCGGCGACCTTTTTCCAGAGCGCCGCCGCCTCCTCGTCATCATGATAGATGGTCACGAGAAGCTTGTCGGCCGGCAGCCCGAACTCCTTCGTGACGAGGTGCCACGCCAGCGGGATCGCCCGCTCCTTGAAGTAATCGCCGAACGAAAAATTGCCCAGCATCTCGAAGAAGGTGTGATGCCGCGCGGTATAGCCCACATTGTCGAGATCGTTGTGTTTACCGCCGGCCCGCACGCATTTCTGACTGGTCACCGCGCGTTGGTAGTCACGCTTGTCGATCCCGGTGAAGACGTTCTTGAACTGAACCATCCCGGCGTTGGTGAACAACAAAGTCGGATCGTTGCGCGGCACCAACGGAGACGAGTCGACGATCTCGTGATCGTTCTTCGCAAAGTAATCGAGGAACCGGGTTCGGATCTCGTTGAGCGTCGCCATGCGGCGCGTCCTCCTCTGACGGCGGTCGCGCCATCGGCCGCCCGAATGTTGGCTTCGCCGCCCGAGCCCAACACACGAGGCGGAAGGCGGCGGCCGATCGGGGTCTTAGCCGCGCCTTCCCCCGCTTGTCCACCGACCCGAGAACCGCAGAGCCGGTGTGCGGCCCACCCATCGGCGCCTACATCTCCGCGAGCATCCCCAGATCGTCGTCGCCGCTCTCATCGCCAGACTTCTCAGGCGGCGCAGTGAGGTCGAGCCCATGGCTGCTGCGGATCGCCTTCTCGAGCTTCGTCGCAAGCTCGGGATGATCGCGCAAAAACGCCTTCGCGTTCTCCCGCCCCTGACCGATCCGCTGATCGTCATAGGAGTACCAGGCGCCCGACTTCTCCACCACGCCCGCCTTCACCCCGAGATCGACCAGCTCGCCAGTCTTCGAAATGC
>JBCBRF010000170.1:0-8220 GCA_039819865.1 Pseudomonadota bacterium
CGCCCAGCTCGTGCAGGCTGTGCACGATGATCGAGCCGCCGACCCACAGCATGGCGAGGGTGCCGATCGCGGCCAGCAGCTTCAGAAAGTTCGGCATCACCGCAACGATCCCGCGGCCGAGCGACCGAAGCCAGGAGGGGTTCTTCGGATCGGACAGGCGCAGGCCCAGATCGTCGGCTTTCACCAGAATACCGACGACGCCGTAAACGAGCGCCGTGATCACGATGGCGATCGCCGCCAGGATCGCGGCCTTGGCGATCCAGCCGTCCGCCTCGATCGCCGCCAGGGAAATCGCCATGATCTCCGCCGACAGGATGAAATCCGTCTTGATCGCGCCCGCGACGCGCTGCTCCTCGAGATGCGCGGCGTCGAGCGTCTCCGCCCGCTGCGGCCCCTTCGGCTCGTGCGGGACGAAGAGGCCCCAGATCTTCTCCGCCCCTTCGAAACAGAGATACGCGCCGCCGATCATCAGCAGCGGGGCCAGCAGCCAGGGCGCGAAGGCGTCGAGCAGAAGCGCGGCCGGCAGCAAGATCACGAGCTTGTTGAAGAAGGAGGCGCGCGCGATCTTCCAGATGATCGGGAGCTCACGGGCGGCCGGCAGGCCGGTGACGTATTTCGGCGTGACCGCGGCGTCGTCGATCACCACGCCCGCGGCCTTAGAGCCCGCCTTGGCGGTCTGGGCGGCGATGTCGTCGAGTTGCGCCGCGGCGAGCTTCGCGATCGCCGCCACGTCGTCCAACAGGGCCAGCAGTCCGCTCATGTCGTCTTCCCTCTCCGGCCCGGCGCTCGTCGCGCGCGGGGCTCTCCGTCGATGAACCGCATAGCGGATGCTTCGGTTCCGGGCGAGGGGGCAGTGGGCGCGCTGGCGATCGACGGGCGGCGGATCGAGGGGCTCAGGGCGCGACGGCGCGCTCGGCGATGGCGGCGAATTTGGCGTCGAGATCGGCGGCCAGCGCGCGCAGCTTGTCGCCGCCCTGATCCATGTAGGGCGCGAAGACCAGGCTCGGGGTCTTGTAGGACAGCGTCGCGCCGCCGTCGGCGTCCTCGGTCACGTAGAAGATGATCGGGGCCTCGACGCCGGCGTCGACGCTCGCCTCCAGCATGCGCACAGCGAAATCGTTGCGGTACACGCCCATCACCGCGTTGCCGGGGATGTCGATCCCGCGGCCCTTGGCGCCGCGGGAGGCGCTGGCGACGTAGAGCCTCAGCATCTTCTCCGCCTTCACCGCGTCCGACAGGCGGTCGAGAAGGGCGTCGAACTCGTAGTCGGTCTCGCGCACCACCCAGCCCTCGCGCGGCGTGACCGAGGGCTCCGCCAGGACGGGCGCGCCGCCCGCCAGGGCGATCGACGCCGCCAGCAGCGCGGCTTTCAAGATGGGTCTCATGGGCGTCCTCCGATCTGCGCGCCGCCATAGGTCGACCGGTCCTCGAACGGCGGATCCATGCCGAGGCCGATCCGGGCCCAGACGCCCGCATAGCTTCCGATCCAGCCGAACAGCAGCCACCACCAGCCGTGCAGGCTGCCGGAGACGACGCCGCCGATCAGGCCGCCGATGTTGCAACCGTAGGCGAGGCGCGCGCCGTAGCCCATCAACAGGCCGCCGACGATCGCCGTCGCGGCGTCGCGCGGGGCGAGCGTGAGGCTCGGGGCGAAGCGCCCGGCGAGGCCCGCCGCGGCCAACGCGCCCAGCATCACGCCGAAACTCATCACGCCGGTGGCGTCCGCGAAGATCGAGCGGTCGAGCCGGCCGTCGTCCCAGGCGCGCCAGGTCTCGATCGGCAGGCCGATCCCGTCGGCGATCTTCGCGCCCCAGAGCGGGAAGGCGGCGGTCACGCCCCAGGGGCGGCCGAGCGCGAGGAAGCAGGCGATCACGACGCCGGCGAGCGCCAGGGCCGCGAACTCGCGGGACCAGGGGCCGCGGAGCCAGTGTCCGCCGGCGCGCGGGGCCTCCAGCTCCCCATGCGCCCGGCGCTCGGCGATCATGGTCCACCAGGCGAGGAGCGCCAGCGCCGCGAGGGTCGCCATCAGCGCCGGCGACCAGCCGATCTCGCGGAGCAGGGAAGTTCCGCTCCAAAAGGAGCGCCCCTCGATCCCGAGCGCGGCGAGGCCGGCGCTCAAGCCGGACTGGAACTCGGGGTTCGTGCCGGTCCAGATCACCGAGCCTGCGACGAAGGCGGCGAGGGTGAGCCACATGCGGGAGGAGCCGCCGCCCGCGGTGAACAGGGTTCCGCTGCCGCAGCCGCCGCCCAACTGCATGCCGAAGCCGAACATCGCCGCGCCGATCGCGGAGGACAAACCGAACGGGAAGACCCAGGCGCCGACCGGCCAGCCGAGATCTCGGCCGAACGTGATCAGCGGAAAACTGAGGCAGACGGCGGCGGCGATCAGCAGGATCTGAGCGCGGAGGCCGGCGCCGCGGCGCTCCCGCGTCCAACGCCGCCAGGCGCCGGTGAAGCCGAACGCCGCCTGGTAGAGTGCGAGTCCGCCGACGGCGCCGATGGCCACAGCGACCGCGAACCGCGCGCCGCCTTCATCCGCCGCCGCCGCGCCGACGCCGATCAGCCCCGCGAGGGCGATCACGACGACGGCCGGCTGCATGCGTTCTCCTTCAAACATCCGGACGCTCTTCCCGTTTCGATCCGCGGGGTCGCGCGCGGGGCGCATCGGCCGCTCGCCGCATCCGAGGCGCGCTCGACGCATAGCCGACGCCTCGGCTCCGGCGGCATCACCGCTCCGTGAGCCATCGTCATGAGGCGTGGCGGGTCAAGCGACTTAGATTGGCGCGAGCGGCGGCCGTCGGACGTCCTTTGCGGAACCGAGGCGCCCGCCACGCGGTTGTGAACGGGCCGCGAGGGCCGCGCCTTACGTCGGTCCCAATTGCATCGCACCGCTGTGGTGCGGGTGCGAAGAGCGGCCGCAGCAGAGCGCTCGTTTGGGCGTCGCGTCGGGGGGACGCCGGGAGACGGAACCGGCACTCCGACGCGTGACATGACGGCTTGGCGCCTTCGGCCCGGCCAAACCCGCACCGCCCGAGACGGGCGCGGCGAAATGAACGAGACGGAGCGAGCAATGACGCAAGACGCTTTCGGATACGCGGTGACGGTCGACGCGCCAGAGGCGGTCGCGCCGTGGGACGCGACCGTGCGCGCATTCCTCGCCCACTCGGCGAAGACGCCGGAGCATCTCGGAGCGGCGTTGACGGCGGATCCGAATTTCGCCCTCGCGAACGCCGCAAAAGGCTTCTTCATGCTGTTGCTCGGTCGCCGAGAGTTGATCGGCGCCGCTCGGGATGCGCACGCGATCGCGCAGTCGCAACTCGACGCGCTGACGCCGCGCGAGCGGGCGATGGCCACGGCCCTCGGCCACTATCTGGAAGGCCATATCGGCGCGGCGGCGGATCTGCTCGACGAGGCGCTCCGGGCGCATCCGCGGGACGCGCTGCTGCTGAAGCTCGTCCATGCGCTCCGCTTCGTGCTGGGCGACGCGGTCGGCATGCGGCGCTCGATCGAGGCCGTGCTCGGCGCCTATGGGCCCGATCATCCGTCGGCGGGGTATGTGAACGGCTGCTACGCCTTCGCGCTCGAAGAGACCGGCGAGTATCTGGCCGCGGAACGGCGCGGTCGCGACGCGCTGATGACCGCGCGAGACGACGCCTGGGGCCTGCACGCGGTCGCGCATGTCTATGATATGACCAATCGGGTGTCCGAAGGCGTGGCCTGGATCTCTCGGCAGCCGCAGGCTTGGTCGCACTGCAACAATTTCGGCTACCATGTGTGGTGGCATCTGGCGCTGTTTCATCTCGATCGGGGCGAGCACCAAAAGGTGCTCGAGCTCTATGACGAGAAGATCCGCGCGGAGCATACCGACGATTATCGCGACATCTCGAACGGCGCGTCGCTTTTGATGCGGCTCGAGCTGGAGGGCGTCGATGTCGGGGCCCGCTGGGAGGAGATGGCGGCGATCTCGGAGAACCGGGCGGACGACGCCTGCGTGGTCTTCGCCGATCTGCACTATGCGCTCGCGCTGAACGCGACGGACCGGGAGGCGGCGACGGAGAAGCTGCTCGGATCGCTTCGCGCCAACGCCGAGCGTCGGCTCGGCTGCATGGACCAGGTCGCGGCGACGGCGGGATTGCCGGCGGCGGCGGGGCTCAAATCGTTCGCCTCCGCCGACTATGCCGGCGCCTATGCGCAGCTTTCAAAGGCGCGACCGGCGATGCAGAGCGTCGGCGGCAGCCACGCCCAACGCGACGTCTTTGAACGCGTGACGATCGAGGCGGCGTTGCGCTCGGGTCTCTTGGCGGAAGCGAAGGCGGTGATCCTCGATCGCAGCCGTCGCAGGGGCGCGTCGGACGCGTATGGGGAGACCCGGCTGGCGCGGATCGCCGAGCTGGAGCGCGCGGAGGCGCAGCGGTCCCTGTCGGCGGCGATCTGAGGGGGTTCTGCGGCGTTGAGCGGTGGAGGGTGACGGCGATGGTGCGCGCTTTAACGGGCGTGTTTGGGGCGAACGGCGCGGCGGTCGGCGGCGCTCAGATCTTGGAAGGGCGCGAGCCGGCGGCGGAGCCCGTCGCGCGGCCTGGGGCGAGCGCGCGCGATCCGAAGGCGCCGTCCGGAGGCGGCGGTTCGGACTCGGTCGCCTCGGAGGGCGGGACGTCGAAAGCCGCGGGCGGCGGCGGGCCGGTCAGCGCCGCTGAGCGGGAGGCGCGCCGCGACATCCGCCTCGATTTCTTCCGTGGTCTCGGGATGTTCATCATCCTGATCGCGCACACGCCCTGGAACGGCTGGAACAACTGGATCCCGGCGCGCTTCGGCTATTCGGACGCGACCGAGATCTTTGTGTTCTGCTCCGGCGCGGCGTCGGCGATCGCCTTTCTGAAAAGCTTCGAGCAAAAAGGCTGGTGGGTCGGCACGGCGCGGGTGAGCTACCGGATCTACCAGCTCTATTGGTGCCATATCGGCGTGTTCTTCGCGGTTCTGACCTCGCTGTTGATCGTCGACGGCTTCGTCGCGGTCGAGCCGGGGGATCGCAGCCATGTCGGAACGCTGAACCTAAGCCGCTTCGTGGACTCGCCCGAGACCTTCCTGCCGGAGCTGTTCACGCTCCACTACATCCCGAACCTGTTCGACATCCTGCCGATGTACATGGTGGTGCTGGCGATGATGCCACTGGTGATCGCGCTCGGCGCGATCCGGCCGTGGCTGGCGATGGCGTTTTCGGTCGCGGTCTGGGCGCTGGCGTCGCAGCCCTGGCTCGCCTTTGTCGACGCGCCCGTCATCACGCTGTTCAACCTGCCCGCCGAGCCCGCGGAGTTCGTCCGGGACGACGGCCAGATCCGAACCTGGTTCTTCAACCCGTTCGCTTGGCAGCTGATCTTTTTCACCGGCTTCGCGTTTTCGGTCGGCTGGCTGCCGGCGCCGCCGGTGAACCGCTCCCTGCTTCTGGTCGCGGGGACGATCGCCGTGGCGTCGATCTTCCTCGATCCGGACGGCGTGCCGGCGCGCCGCCTGATGAACGGGGTCGAGGCGCTCCATCCGCTCCGCGACGCGATCCGCGCGTTTCAGGCGGAGACCGGGCCGCTGCATTCGAAGATGTTCCTCGGGCTGTTCCGCTACGTTCATTTTCTGGCCATCGCCTATCTCGCCTGGGTCGCGGCGGGCGAGGCCGGTCGACGCCTGCCGCGGAGCGGGATCGGAGGACTGATCGTGCTGGTGATCCGGCGGGTCGGCCAGCAGTCGCTCGCGGTGTTCGTCGCCAGCCTGGTGATCGCGCGGCTGCTCGGCGTCGTCATGTGGGAGTACGGCATCACGGAGACCGAGGAGGGCCGGGATCGGTCGGCGCTGGTCAACGCGCTGGTCAATCTCATCGGCTTCGCCGCGATCATCGCCGTCGCCTACATCGCGCGCTACTTCCGCAACCCGCCCTGGAAGCGAGCCTGACGGGCCGCGATCCGCCGCGTCGGAGGGCGCGCCGACGGCTCGGTCCCATGCGCTTGAAACCGCTGGCGCCATGAGCGGCGCGAAGGATTGGGGATGCTCGACTTAAGACGCGCCGGCGCGGCGGATGTGGCGACTTGCCGATCGCTCGAGAAGAGGGCGCGCGTCCGCTACTACGCCTTTCCCGGGCTCGAGGCCGCGGCGGCGGCGCCGGCCATCGCCGCCGAGCGCTTCGATGCGGGGCCGTTCTGGGTGGCGGAGATCGACGCGACCGCTGTGGGGTACGCGCTTGCGCAGCCGCTCGACGGCGCGCTCTACATCGCCTCGATCGGGGTCGCTCCGGAGGCGTCCGGCCGCGGTCTCGGCGCGGCGCTGATGGGCGCGGTGGCGGCGGAGGCGGAGCGGCTGGGTGCGCGGGCGGTCACGCTCGCGACCTTCAAGGCGCCGCCCTGGAACGGGCCTTGGTTTCGTCGTCACGGCTTCGCGCCGATGCCTGAGGCCGAGATCGGGCCTGGACTGCGGGCGATTCTGGATCGGCATGCGCGCGTGCTCGACATGGCCGGGCGTGAAACGCTCTGGAAGCCGCTTTAGGGGCGGGCTGTTTCGCGGCCGCTTCGCGCAGCGGACCGCCTCCAGCGTTAGGCCTCCCCGGCGGTCGGCGACGCGTGCGAGGAGCGGCGGCGCCGGGACGAGCGTTTCGTCTCGGCGCGCGCTCGTCCAGCGCTCGCGCGCTCTCCTCGCGGACGATCCGTCACAGCAGCGCGTCGATCGCCGCGAGAAAGCGCGCTTCGTCCTCCTCGTCGTTCCAGACATGCGCCGCGATCCGCAGCATCGGGCCACGGCGCGTCACGTGGATCCCGTTCGCCCAGAGCCGATCGACCAGATCCTCGGGCGCGCTCTCGGGCGGTCGGACGCCGAAGAAATGCGGGCTTCGGAGCCGCTCGGGCGGCGCGCTAAAGCCGCGCGCCGCGAGCGCGTCGGCCAGCCTGCCCGTCACCGCGCCAGCCGCCCTGCCGATCCGCTCCGGCCCCCAGGCGTTCACGAGGCGCAACCCCGCGAGCAGCATCGGCGTGACGTGGAAATGCGCCTTCTCGCCCATGTCGAAGCGGCGCGCGCCCGCGAGATAGGCCTCCGGGATCGCGTCGAGCGGCCGCGGTCCGTCGGGCCAGGCGCGGTTCGCGCCGGTCTCCTCGAGCGGGACGCCGTCCTGACGCCGCGGCGCGACATAGAGGCAACCATGCGTATAGGGCCCGAGCAGCCATTTGTAGCTCGGACAGACCACGTAATCCGGGTCGATCGCCGCCACATCGAACGGAACGGCGCCCAAGGTCTGGGTCAGATCGAGCACGAGCGCCGCGCCGACCGCGCGCGCCCGTTCCGCCACCGCGGGCAGATCGACCGGCGTACCGTCCGACCAATGCGCGGCGGCGCAGGCGACGACCGCGGTCCGGTCCTCGACGGCCTCCAACAGGGTCTCGGTGATCGCGCCGTCCGCGGCGCGCGGGGCGACCACCAGATCAGCCCCGGCCTCCTCCGCCGCGCGCCGCCAGGACAACAGGTTGGAGGGAAACTGGCCCTCGACCACCACCACGCTCTCGCCGGGGGCGAGCGGCAGGTTCCGCGCCGCGGTCGCCACTCCGTAGGAGCAGGACGGGATGGTCGCCACATCGTCGGCGGTCGCGCCGATCAACCGCGCAAACTCCGCCCGCACCAGATCGAGCTCGCCGAAAAAGCTGTGGGGCACGGCGTTCCAAGGCGCCGTCTTGCGCCGCACCCCGTCGACGCCCGCCGCCAGCACGCTCTCATGCAGGGGCGCCATCTGCGCGCAATTGAGCCAGACGCGGTCCCGCGGCAGCCCGAAGGCTTCGCGAGACGCCGATGGCTTCCAGTCTTTGACCGCCCTTGGGATCGTCATTGGGATCGTCATCGAAAAAGCGCCTTTCCCCGCATCGCCAAACGCGCGCCGCCCCGGGCGAGGTCGGGGGCCGAGACCCAAAGCTCCGCACCCTCGCCCTCCTCGGTCTCGATCGGCTTGCCCGCCACTTCGAAGGCTTCCGAGTGCAGGACCGGCGAGACCGCGCGGAACATGAAGCGGCGAAGCGGCCGATCGGGCCCCTGCTCCCGCAGCAGCTCCAGCATCAGGGTCGCGAGCAGGGGGCCGTGGACGACCAGCCCGCCATAGCCCTCGACCTCGCGGGCGTACTACTCGTCATAGTGGATGCGGTGCCCGTTGAAGGTCAGCGCGGAGTAGCGAAACAGAAGAGTCGGATCGGCGATCCAGGGGCG
>JBCBRF010000171.1:0-8161 GCA_039819865.1 Pseudomonadota bacterium
TGATTGCTGGTCGCGCGATCGGACGGATAACCGGGACCCACTTTTCCTGATCGCGCTTTAGCCCTCGAACAGAAACACCGCCGCGGTCAGCGCGCCGACCGACGCGCCCGCGACATCGATCCGATCGTCGCCGTAAAGGACCGCCGCGCCGTCCGCGGTGTCGAGAAAGCGGAGCGGTTCCGAGAGCCCGTCGGGCGCGAAGATCTCGATCCGGTCCTGCGCCGGGGCGAAGCCCGCGATGCGGTCGCTGCCGTCGCCGGGCGCGAACTCGAAGACGTCCTCGCCCGATCCGCCATAGAGCGTGTCCTCCCCTCGCCCGCCGATCAGCCGGTCGGCCGCGGAACCGCCGCGGACCTCGTCCGCGCCCGGACCTCCACGCAACAGGTCGAAGCCCTTGTCGCCGCGGAGGACGTCGTTTCCGGCGTCGCCGTCGAGGGTGTCGTCGCCGACATCGCCGCCGAGGGTGTCGGCCCCGCCGCCGCCCGAGATCCAGTCCGCCTGAGCGCCGCCCTTGGCGAAATCGTCGCCCTGGCCCGCGCGGATCCGATCCGCCCCGCCGTCGCCGAAGGCGCGATCGTGGCCGGTCCCCGCGTCGATCACGTCGCTCCCCGCCGCGCCGCGCAGGCTGTCGGCTCCGCCCTCGCCGCGCAGATCGTCGTCGCCCGCCTGACCGAGGAGCGTGTCGCGACCGGCTCCGCCGATCAGCAAGTCGGCGCCCTTCGCGCCCTTCAGCACGTCGTCGCCAAACTGGCCGATCAACAGGTCCCGTTCGACGCCGCCCACCAACCGGTCGTGTTCGGTGTACGCGGCTCCGCCGAGCGCGAAGCTCAGTTCGCCCGCCGCGTCCTTGGCGGCGCCGACCTTGACGAATTTGAGCGTGGTCGCGGTCGCGTACCGGTCCCAATAGGGGCCGACCAACTCGATCAGGAAAGAGACGCTCTCCGCCTCTCCCGTAAGCCGGTCGGTAAAGACCTCCTGTGCGAGCGCGAAACGGTCGCCTGCGTGGGCGAAGACGCCGTCGGCGGCGATGAAGCGCTCGATCTCGGCGATCGAGTAGCTGACCGCGAGCCCGTCCGGATCGACGCCGTCGCGCAGGTCGCTCGGACGGTAGTCGATGAAAGGCGCATACGTCGCGCCGAGGGCGTCGATCTTCACGCCCCAGATCGCCACCGCGGTCTGCGCGAGATCGGTCTCGTTCGCGGCGATCCTGCGGGTCTCGAAGACATAGCTTTCGTCGACCACCCGGATGGCCTCGATCGCGGAGGGGTCGAGATAGCCGTAAGCGGTCCCGTTCTCGCGCTCGAGCAGGCGGATCGCTTCGGCCAGCGCGTCGGTCGGGGCGTTCAGATCGTCGTTCGGGCCAGCATTGTCCGTCAGATAGAGACCGAAGGGGTTGTCGGGCGTATAGGCGACCTGGTCGCTCTTTTGTCCGAGGATGACCGTGAAACGCGCCGGATCGACCGCCTCGCTCGGGACCAGGAGCGTCGGCAGGGCGGCGATCGGGACGTCCGGCGAGCCGCCGCCCTGGCGCTGATCCTGGAACAGCTCGAAACGCGCGGTTTCGCCCAAGGCTTCGGCGCGGGTCTCGTTGCCGGCGCCGATCAGCACCACGTCCGGCTCCGCCGTCCTGACGTCGATGAAAGCGTGGGCGCTGTCGCCGGTCTGGTTGCGGTTGATCAGATCGGAGGCCAGGAGCTTCGTCGGATCCGCGCCCTCGGCGTAGACGCCGTCGAAGACGATATCCACCGAGTCCTTATAGGCGCCGAGCGCGAAGCTCTGGTCGAGATTGTCGGAACGGATGACGTTGCTGACGACCGTGTCCGTCACGGTGACTTGAGAGGCGTCCTGGATGAACACCCCGGAGCGTTCGACCTCCGACGCGGCGAAGCCGCTGATCCAGGTCCTGAGGTCGTGCTCCGGGGCGCCGCGCTCACGCGCGCTCTGCCCGTCCTCGAGCCAGAGCCCCGTGAAGGTCCCGATCGCGGTGTTGTTCCGAAACGCCGCCATGACCGCGTCGGCCGGGTCGACGGCGCCGTCGGCGACGCCGTCGCGGTCCGGCGCCGCATCCGACTGGGCGGGCACGGGGATGTTCTCGACGCCCACGCCGCCGATCTGGAAGCCGGCGCTCGAGGCGCCTTGGGCGAGGTTGTCCTCGACGGTCAGCAGGCGCGACTCCAGCCAGAAGCCGACGCCTTGCGAGCCGAAATCCTGGTTGGCGCTGCGGTTCACGTCCGCCGCCTGCGCGTTCGGGCCGGGGTTGACGGTGTCGAGCGCGAGATTGCCGCGCCAGACGCCGCGCTCGTTCCCGGTCTCCGAGACGAAGCCCGCGCCCACGACCTGGTAGGCGACGTTGCCGATCAGGTCGGCGGAGGCGTCGTGCTGCACCAAGCCCCAACCGGGCGAGCCCCAGACCAGGTTGTTCGAAAGCGCCGCCTTGTCGCCGTCCTCTTCCACGCCGTTGCGATGCAGGTGGAGGGCGTAGCGTCCGCGATGGTTGGTGACCGCGTCGTCCGGCCTCTCGTCCACGCGCTCGCCGTCCGAAAGCTGGAAATCGTCGAGGTTCCGCGTCTTGTCCGTGCGGCCGAGCCCGGCGAACAGCGCGTTCTCGACCTCGATGTCGAGCGAGCGCATGAACATCACGTGCCCCCGCTCGGTGACGTAGTGGTCCCCGGGGGCGGCGCCGTCCTTCACGTTCACGCCGTCGGTCTGCGCGAGAACGCGGCCGCTCTCGTCGGTCGAGGTGGCGACCGTCGAGCGGATTTGGACCGAGCGCGAAAGATTGGCGACCGCGCCGGCGATCAGATGGTCCGGCGCGCCGTCGAGGTCCGTGTCCAGGCGCTTCACCTGGTGGTCATGGGCGAGCGGCGCGTCGAGTTCGACACGCAGGCGATCGCCCTCGACGCGGACCGAGACGATCGTGCGCTCCTCGGTCTCCGAGGCGGGCGAGGCGGCGTTCTTGAAATCCGTGTAAGCGGTCGAGCCGATGGCGATGCGGTCGCCGGGCGCCCAGCCGAGCCGATCGAGCGTCGCGGCCGGGTCCGCCGGCAGACTCTCGCCCAGCGCGCCGAGATCGAGGAGGAGGGCGCGATCGCCGGCCTCCACGGTCTCTGCGAGGGCGATGTGGCCGACCTTCTCCGCCCCGGCGATCCGCACGGACCCATGGGTCATGACGCCCAGGGACAGCTGCTCAGGATCCCATTCGTGGCGACCCAGAACGCCGGCGCCGTCGTCCCAGCCGCGGCGGACGGCCTGATCGGGGCCGACCGGCAGTTCCGACGTATCGGCGGCGGCGATCCGGAGATCGACGAGCGCGCCCGAGGTCCCGTCGAGCTCCAGCCGAGAGGCGGCGCCCGTCACCAGCGTGTCGACCGTCAGGTCGGTCGGGCCGTCGTCGGAGGCGATGCGGAGGGCCCCGTCCACTTGAAGGAAGAAGACTTCCGCCCCGGCGGACTCGGCGCCGTAGGAGATCGAGACGCCCCGAGGGATGTGGACGATCGCGCCCGGCTCCGGCGGCGCGCCCTCTCGCCAGACGGCGGGGTCGCTCCATTCGCCGTCGCGAACGGCGGTGTGCGTCGCGAGGTTCGCCAGTTGGCCGGGCGTAAAGATCATCTGAGCGCGCCCCTATGGCGGGATCTCGACGTGACGCGCCCGAACGCTTCGAAACCCGCGCTTCGGCCGTTCGGCGAGTGGGCTTGTCTTCTTTTGGTTAATTAACGCTGGGATAATTAAAAATTAACCCCAAAATGATCCATCTGCGTTCGCTGGCCGCAGGGTGTGGGCGCGCAGCCGCGACGCCGGACCCGGAGGTCGCTCAGGAAGCTGCCGGCGACCGCCGTTCAGGCGCGCCCGGCGCGGCGCCGTGCGCCGTCGCGAAACCTGGATCTGCGCACGCTCCCGAGCCCGAAGGGCGCGCAAGCGCGACTGCGCGCCGGCCGGTCAGGCCGCCCCATCGGAGCCGCGCGCGCAGCGCGCCGGCGCGAGATCAAAGACATCGCGGAGCCTCGCGACGCCCCCCGAGCCCGAAGCGCGCGCAAGCGCGACCGCGCGCCGGCCGGTCAGGCCGCCCCATCGGAGCCGCGCGCGCAGCGCGCCGGCGTGAGATCAAAGAAATGGTGGCGTGGGAGAGACTTGAACTCTCGACCTCACGATTATGAGTCGTGCGCTCTAACCAGCTGAGCTACCGCGCCAGAGACCCCGCCCACGGCGCGC
The DNA here is from genome assembly GCA_039819865.1 of Pseudomonadota bacterium. Taxonomy (GTDB): domain Bacteria; phylum Pseudomonadota; class Alphaproteobacteria; order Rhodobacterales; family Rhodobacteraceae; genus JBCBRF01. The sequence goes on from JBCBRF010000171.1 coordinate 4,210, forward strand.
GCGTTCGGGGAAGTCGCCAGATACTCGTAGCGTGCGGCGATGGCAAGGCCCCGCGCGCAGGCGTTGCGCCTCGCGCCGCGCAACGCCGGACCGCAAATGCGACGGCGGCGATGGATCGGAGGGACCGCGGGCGGTAAGAGCGCCTCGGGACCGCGCCGCATCGGGCGCGCGGACGCGGACGGGCGAGCGAGTTAGTGAGCATCGCGATCATCACCGGCGGCGACGCCCAGTTCTTTCCGCTGCTCGAGGATCTGATCGACAGCCTGGACGCCGCGCGGCCCACAGGGGTCGAGGCGCCGGTTTATGTCTTTGATTTCGGTCTTGCGCCGGAGCAGATCGAGGCGCTGGCGCCGCGGGTGGCGCGGGTGTTCGATCCAGGCTGGGATCTCGATTTCCCGTTCCTCGACCAGACGCCCGGCTACAAGAAATACGTCACCGCCGCGCCGTTCGCGCCGAAACACGCCCCTGGTCACGAGGTGTATGTCTGGATCGACGCGGACGCCTGGGTGCAGCGCTGGGAGGCGGTCGAGACCCTTGTCGCGGGGGCGAGGCGCGCCGGGCTCTCGGCCTGCCAGGAGAACGACCGGCACTATCCGAGCGCGCTCTCCGGCGCGAAGCCGCGGGTCCTGCCGGTGCTCGGGCTCGCGCGGCCGACGACCTACATGGCGAAGCGGCTCCGGAAGTTCTATGGGCGGCGGGTGGCGGCCGAGAGCTTCTTTCGCCCGATCGTGAACGCCGGGGTCTACGCCGTGGCGTCGGGGGCGCCGCACTGGGCGGCGTGGGAGCGCTCGCTTCGCGCCGCGCGGTTCCGCAAGCCCGGGGACCTCTCGGACCAGATCGCGCTCAATCATGCGCTCATCACGGAGGGGCTGCCGATCGAGCATCCGCCGGCGTGGTGCAATTGGCTCTGCACGCTGGCGACGCCGGCCTACGATCCGGAGCGGGACCTGCTGGTGGAGCCGATGGCCCCGCACCACCCGATCGGGATCGTGCATCTGGTGAACAAGGCGAAGCGCGAGACGCACCGGCTCCGCACGCTCGAGGGCGCGGAGATCGCCGGCGGGCTGACCTATCGCAGCCGGCCGAGAAAGGGCTGAGCGCAACTGGTCGAGAGTGCTGGGGAAGGCGCTTCGCGGACGCCCCACCGCCGGTCCCACCCCCGGCCCCTCCCAGCGTCCGGGCAGGGGAGAGGCGGCTCTCTGCGTCGCGCGATGCGGCCCAGGCGCCTTAGTTCTGCGCGTAGAACTCGACGACCAGGTTCGGCTCCATCTGCACCGGATAGGGCACATCCGCCAGCGCGGGGGCGCGGACGTAGGTGGCCGACAGCTTGGAGGCGTCGAGGTCGATGTATTCGGGGATGTCGCGCTCCGGAGACTGCTGGGCCTCGAGCACGATGGTGAGCTGGCGCGACTTCTCGCGCACCTGGATCACGTCGCCATCCTTCACCTGGTAGGAGGGGATGTTGACCCGCTGGCCGTTCACGGTGACGTGGCCGTGGTTCACGAACTGACGCGCGGCGAAGACGGTGGGGACGAACTTCGCGCGGTAGACCACGGCGTCGAGCCGGCGCTCCAGCAGGCTGACAAGGTTCTCGCCGGTGTCGCCGCGGCGACGCTCGGCCTCCGCGTAGATCCGGCGGAACTGCTTCTCGGTCAGGTCGCCGTAATAGCCCTTCAGCTTCTGCTTGGCGCGGAGCTGTAGGCCGAAGTCGGACATCTTGCCCTTGCGGCGCTGGCCGTGCTGGCCGGGGCCGTATTCGCGGCGGTTCACCGGGGATTTCGGACGGCCCCAGATGTTCTCGCCCATGCGGCGATCGAGCTTGTACTTCGACTGCGTGCGCTTCGACATGCGCCTACTCCACTGTCCTCAGCGCCCCTGTCGGCGGAAATGCCAGGGCGCGGCGTTGAAACGAGCCGCCTCCTCCTCTCCTCGGCGCGCACTTCTCGGAAGCGGCGCCGTGGCGACAGGCGATCCCTTGCGGGAGCCACGGACGCGAGAAACCACGCTCGCCAACGCAAGCGCGGAAGACGCGCATAAGCCCGATCTCGCGGCCGGCGTCAACCGGACCCTGCGAATTGATCCGCTGCGGCGGGCGCGTAGGGTGGTCGGAGACCCGTTTCGCAGAGGGAGCGCGTCATGGCGGACGCCCTGAAGACCATCGGTTTCATCGGCGTCGGCGCGATGGGGGCGCCGATGGCGGGGCATCTCGCGAAGGCGGGGTTCGACGTGGTCGCGCGCGATCTCTCGGAGGAGCGGCTGGCGGCGTGCCTCGCGGCCTCGGGCGCCCGCGCGATCCGGGATGCGCCGGCGTTCGGCGCGGCCTCGGACGCGGTCGTGACCATGCTTCCGAACGGGGCGGCGGTGCGCGCCGCGGTGCTGGAGGACGGGGTCGCCGAGGGTCTGCGCCCGGGCGCGCTCCTGATCGATATGTCGAGCGCCGCGCCCTGGGAGACGCAGGCGCTGGCGGAGGAGCTCGCGCCCCGCGGCGTGCGGGTGCTCGACGCGCCGGTCTCGGGCGGCGCGCCGCGGGCGATCTCGGGAACGCTCGCGATCATCGCGGGCGGCGCGGAGGCGGATCTGGAGGCCGCGCGCCCGGCGCTCGAAACGATGGGCCGGATCGCCCATGCCGGGCCGCTCGGGGCCGGGCAGGCGCTGAAGGCGCTCAACAACCTGCTGTCGGCGGTCGGGCTGATCGCGACCTTCGAGACGCTGATCGCCGCGGCGAAGTACGGGCTCGATCCGGAGCGGGCGCTCGCGATCCTCAACGACTCGACCGGGCGCAACAACACCACGGAGAACAAGGTCGCGCAGTTCGTGCTGAACCGGGCCTTCGATTCGCGGTTCGCGCTCGATCTGATGCTGAAGGACGTCACCACGGCTCGGGCGATCGGCGAGCGGACGGAGACGCCGATGATGCTCGGCGCGCTGGCCCGCGAGATGCTGGCGGCGGCCGCGGCGGAACTCGGGCCCGGGGCCGATCACACCGAGGTCGCGCGCTGGCTCGAGACCAAGGCCGGCCATCGCTTGGGCGGCGATCCGGCGGGGTGAGAGGCCCCGACGACGGAGGCGCAAGTCCGCCTGCGAACGCCGCGCGCGGGTCTCTTGGGATCGTATCGCGCACCGCCCGCGCGGGGGGAATTTCGCCCCTTTGCGATCGCGTCCGGTGGGCGGCCGGCGCTCGGAGCCATCCTTCGCTCGGAGCCCTCCTTCCATGACGACCGTTCGACGTTATCTCGCGCCCTCCTCGATTGAAGGACTGGAGGCGTTCGCCGCGGCGCCGATCAAGTCCGGCGACATCGTGTGGCGGTTCGATCCGCGCCTCGATCAAAGCGTCCCGCGCGTGATGCTGCAGGACCAGCTCCCGCATGTCCGCGAGCGCTGCGGTTATGATCACCCGGACGCGCCGGACATGCTGGTTCTCGACGCCGACGAGGGGCGGTTCATGAACCACGCCGACGAGCCCGATCTCGATTTCACCCCGCCCGATGTCGGCTGGGCCCGTCGCGACATCGCCGCGGGCGAGGAATTGACCTGAGATTGCGCCAGCTTCACGCTTCGAGCCATGGTGTTCCAGCCGCCGCGCCACCGGGTGGAGGCATCGACGGTCGCGGCCTAAACGCGCCAGGGCGGGTGGTCGCGAGGCCGCCCGCCTGCGCGGCCCGTGTGGGATGGGCTCCCGTGTGAGACGGCCCCCAGCGAGACCGCTCCTGGCGAGTCCGCTCCTGGCGAGTCCGCCCCCTTCAGAGACCAACGGAGGACCGCGTGCCGCCTCAAACCCCGAAGAAGCCCGCCGCCGCCGCGAAGACCCCGACAAAGACCCCGGCGCAGACCCCGGCGCCGCGACCGCCGGCCCGAGATCTGATCGGCTACGGCGCGACGCCGCCCGACCCGCAATGGCCCGACGGCGCCTATGTCGGAGTCAATTTCTGCGTGAACTACGAGGAGGGCGGCG
>JBCBRF010000172.1:0-8055 GCA_039819865.1 Pseudomonadota bacterium
GTCAGCGCCCGATTTGAGCGTCACCGAGGCGACCCGGCCCCCCTCGCGGCGCATCGCGACCACCTCGTCCGCGACGAACGTCGCCCCCTGGGCCCGCGCCTTGGCCCGAAACCCCTGCAGCAACCCGGTATTGTCGAACCAGCCCTCGCCAGAGCGCCCGTAGGACGCCAGTTCGACATCCCCGACCCGCAGATGCGGAAAGGCGGCCGCCAGCTCGTCGCGCTCCCACAGAACCACATCCGCCCCGCAGGACCGCTGCGCCGCGTGGTTCTCGCGCAGGATCTGCGCCATCTCCGGCGTGTCGGCGAGGAACAGGTAGCCGCCGGGCTGGAAGCTGAGATCCGGCCGATCCTCCCCGACGGCCATCAGCTCTCCGAAATTGCGGATCACCTCGCCGCCATACTGGCTGATCTTCACGTTGATGGGGTTCGAGAACTGCGTCCGGATCGACGCGGCGGACAGCGCCGTCGAAGCGCGCGCATAGGTCGGATCGCGCTCCGCCACCAGCACCGAGCCGTCGAAATCCGGGTCCGCGGTGAGGTGATAGGCGATCGAGGCGCCGATCGCGGCCCCGCCGACGATCACGACGTCATAGCGGCCCTTCATCGCCGGCCGCCATCGTCATCGCCGCCGCTCGGCCCGGTCTCGTGCGCCCGATCTCGCGTCACATAGCCCTTGCGGCGGTCGTCCGCGCGCGCCTCCGCCGAGCGCTCCTTCGGATCGCCGTGCCCGCCGCCGCCCGGCAGCTCGAGGATCAGGCGACGGCCCGCGGGCGTGTGCTGGCGGCCCTTCGGCCGGAGCGTCGTCCCATCGTCGAGCGAGACCGAGCCCGGCGCCCCCGGGGCCCCGCCGTCGCGACCGCGAGCCGGCGCGGTGACCCGGTCGAACATCGCGGAGAACTCGAACTCATGCCCGTCCGCCGGCGCGATCTCGATGATCTGGCCCAAGCCCCCGCGGTGCTTCCCGTCGCCGCCCGAGTCCGGCCGAAGCTCCTTTCGCCAGATCACGATCGGCCCCGTTTGCTCCGTCGCCTCCACTGGCATCGTCATCACGCCCGACGGGAAGGCGGTCGCCGACAGCCCGTCGAGCGTCGGCCGCGCGCCCGACCCGCCCGAGTTGAACATCAGGATCTCAGCGCGCTCGCCTTCGCCCCCGTCGACCGGCCGAGCAGAGATCTGGATGTTCCAGAGCGACGACGCGCCCTCCGCCTGCACCTGGCTCGGCAGCGCCTGCGCCAGCGCGCCGAACACCAGATCCGGGATCATGTGCCCGATCACATGGCGCACCGACACCGGCGCGGGACGCTGCGCGTTGACGATGTTCACGGGCGAGGAGACGGTGAGCGCCTGCAGCGACGCCCAATTGTTCGGGATGTCGGGCGAGACGATGCAGTTGAGCGCGTAGCACGCATAGGCTTTGGCGTAGATCAGCGGCACGTTGATCCCGTAACGCGACGGCGGCGAGCACCCGTCGAAATCGACATGCGCCCGGCCGTCGGCGATCGTGAGCGCGGCCGCCAGTTCGATCGGCTCGTCATAGCCGTCCGTCATCATGCGGTTCGTCCAGGAGCCCTGCGGCAGCGCGTCGATCCGCGCGCGCATCGCCGTTTCCGTCCGCGTGAAGATGAACTCGGCGAGCGAGGACAGGTCCCTGAGGCCCACTTCGCGCAGCATGGCGATCAACCGGTCGCGCCCGACATCGTTGCAGGCCGCCAGCGCATAGCAGTCGCCGATCAGCTGATCGGGCTGGCGCACATTGGCGCGCAGCAACCGCACCAGATCGGCGTTCACCGCCCCGCGCTCGGCGAACTTCATGATCGGGATCTGGATCCCCTCTTCGAAGACCGACCGGCCGTCGGGTCCGAAGCCGCGCCCGCCGATATCGACGACATGCGCCGTGCAGGCGAAAAAGCCGATCAGCGCGCCCTCCAGGAACACCGGCGTGCACATGGTGACGTCGTGCAGATGCCCGGTCCCGAGCCAGGGATCGTTCGTCACATAGGTGTCGCCCTCGAACATGTGCGGGCGCCCGATGGCCTCGATGAAATTGCCGACCGCCTCCGCCATCGTGTTGACGTGCCCCGGCGTGCCGGTCACCGCCTGGGCGAGCATTCGTCCCTCCGTGTCGTACACCCCCGCCGACAGATCGCCGGCCTCCCGCACCGAGGTGGAGAAGGCCGTCCGCACCAGCGTCGTCGCCTGCTCCTCGACGACCGAGATCAGGCGGTTCCACATCACCTGCATGCGGATCTCGTCGATATCGCTCATGCCGCGGCCCCTTTCCGGATCAACAGGATCGCCCCGTCCGACTGAACGACCGCGTCGAACGGCGTGGTCACCACCGTCGCCGTCTCCCGCTCGACGATGATCGCCGGGCCCGCGATCCGCACGCCGGGCGAAAGCGCCTCCCGCTCATGGATCGCGCTCTCCCGCATCCCGCCCGCCGCCGGGTCGAACACGAGCCGCGTCCGCGTCGTCCCGACCAGCGGTCCGTCCTCGATCAACGCGGCGCGCGCCGGCTGGGGCGGGATGTCGTGCGCGTAGACCGACCAGGTCACGAATTCGATCTCCGGCCCCTCGACCGGCCGGCCGAAGAACTGCGCATAGGCTTTTCGGAACGCCTCTTCGATCATCGCCGCGTCGCCGGGCTCGAACGCCCGATCCGGCAGCGGCGTCGGGATCTCCCACCCCTGACCGGCGTAGCGCATGTAGGCGACGACCTCGCGCTCTATCCGCCCGGTCGCGCCCGCGCGCACGAACGTCTCCGCCGTCGCTTTGAGGCCGTCGAGCATCGCGTTGACCGCCGTCGCGTCGAACGCCTTCAGCGGCGACACGCTCGAGATCAGCGCCTCATACCCGAACGGCGCTCTCAGGAACCCGATCGCCGAGCCCACCCCGGCGCCGATCGGCACCAGGCAGCGATCGATGCCGAGTTTCTCGCAGAGCCGCGCGGCGTGGAGCGGCGCGGCCCCGCCGAACGCGATCATCGCATTCTCCGCGACGTCCTTGCCGTTCTCGACCGCGTGGACCCGCGCCGCGTTGGCCATGTTCTCGTCGACCACCTCGACGACGCCGAACGCGGCCGCCTCTTCCGAGAGCGCCAGCGTCCCGCCGACCTCCCGCGCGATCGCGTCCGCGGCCGCCTCGCGGGAAAGGCGGATCTTGCCGCCGGCGAAATTGTCCGGGTCGAGTTTGCCGAGGAGCAGATCCGCATCCGTAATCGCCGGGCGCTCCCCGCCGCGCTGGTAGCAGGCGGGCCCGGGCTCCGATCCCGCCGATTCCGGCCCCGCCTGGATCCGGCCCATCGCGTCGACCGAAGCGAGCGACCCTCCGCCCGCGCCGATTTCGATCATCTCGATCACCGGGATCGAGATCGGCATGCCCGATCCTTTGGCGAAGCGCGCGGTGCGGGCGACTTCGAAGGTGCGCGCGGTCCGCGGCGTGAAGCCTTCGATGAAGCAGATCTTCGCGGTCGTCCCGCCCATGTCGTAGGACATCGCGGTCTCGAACCCGAAGCGGCGCGCGATGTCCGCTGCGAAGATCGCCCCGCCCGCGGGGCCCGACTCCACCAGCCGCACAGGGAACTCCGCCGCCGTCTCCACCGAGATCAGCCCGCCGCCCGAATGGATCATGAAAACCGGACAGGCCGCCCCCATCTCCGCCAGCCGGGTCTGCAAACGCGCGAGGTAACTGGCCATCATCGGCCGCACATAGGCGTTGGCGCAGACCGTATTGAAGCGCTCGAACTCGCGCATCTGCGGCGACACCTCCGCCGAGAGCGAGATCGGGAGGTCGAGTTTGGCCCCGAGGATCTCCCGCGCCCGCCGCTCATGCGCAGGATTGGCGTAGGCGTGGATGAAGCCGATCGCCACCGCCTCGAAGCCCTCGGCGGCGAGCCGGTCGCCGAGCGCCGCCAGCGCGGCGTCGTCGAGCGGCGCGATCTCGCGCCCCTGCGCGTCGATCCGGCCGCGGATGGGGAACCGCGCGTCCCGCGGGATCAGCGGCGGCGGCAGGACCAGGTTGAGATCGTACTGCGCGAACCGGCTTTCGGTGCGCATCTCGATCACGTCCCGAAAGCCCTCGGTCGTAACGAACGCGGTTCGCGCTCCGCGCCGCTCGATCAGCGCGTTGGTCGCGAGCGTCGTGCCGTGGATCACCATGTCGATCGCGCTCGGATCGACCCCCGCCTCCCGCGTCACGATGGCGACGCCGTCGAGGATGGCCTGTTCGGGCGCCGCATAGGTCGTCAGCACCTTCGTCGAGAACATCCCGCCGGGCGTCTCCAGCGCGATGTCCGTGAAGGTGCCGCCGATATCCGCGCCGAGGCGAACCTCCCGCCGCTCGGTCATGCTTCCTCCGTTAAGACGCCCGCCCGCACGACCCTCGAGCGGGCGCAAAGCTTCGAGCGGGCCCAAAGTTTACGGCGCCCGCAGCCGATCCTCGAGGCCCCGCAGCATGCCGATCGCCTGTCCGAGTTGGTCGCGCGAGACGTACTCGTCCGGTTTGTGCGCCTGGTCGATCGAGCCCGGGCCGCAGACGACCGCCGAGATCCCGACGCCCTGAAACAGCCCCGCCTCGGTCCCGAACGACACGGCGCGCCGCGCCTCGTCCCCGGTCAATTCCGAGACGATCCGCGCCGCCTCAGACGCTTCGGCGGGTTCGAGGCCGACGACCTCGCCGATCACCTCGGTCGTGATCGACGCGTCCGCATGGACCGCGCGCATCGCCGGAGCCAGTTCCGTCTCCACGAACGCCGCGAGTTCCGTCTTCACCAGATTCGCGTCGGATCCCTGCACCGGCCGCATCTCCCAATCCACCGTGGCGCGCGCCGGCACGACATTATGCGCCACGCCGCCCGACAGCCGGCCCACCGAAACGGTCGTCCAGGGCGGCTCGAACGGCGATCCTGCAGGCGCGCGGGCCTTCAACGCGTCGCCGAGCGCCATCAGCTTCGCGACGTAGCGCACGGCGTATTCGACCGCGTTCACGCACCGATCCGGCGTCGCGCCATGGCCCTCAAGCCCCTCGAAGCTCACGGTGTACTCGTAGCAGCCCTTATGGGCTTCGACGACGCGCATCTCCGTCGGCTCGCCGATGATCGCCACGGCGGGCTTCACCGGCGCCTCGCTCAGCCGCTCCATCAGCGCCCGCCCGCCGAGGCAGCCGACCTCCTCGTCATAGGTGAAGGCGAAATGCACCGGGCGCGCGAGCGCCGACGCCGCGAACCGCGGCGCCATCGCGAGCGTCGCCGCGACGAAGCCTTTCATATCGCACGCGCCGCGCCCGTAGAGCCGCCCGTCGCGCTCGGTCATCACGAAGGGATCGCTAGACCACGCCTGGTCCGCGACCGGCACCACGTCGGTGTGGCCTGACAGGATGATCCCACCGTCGATCTCCGGCCCGAGCGTCGCGAACAGATTGGCCTTCGCGCCGGATCCGTCGACCTGGATGTCCGTCCGAGCGCCGACGCTCTTAAGCATCTCGTTGATATGCAGGATCAGCTCGAGATTCCCGTCCGACGAGACCGTTGGAAACGCGATCAGGTCGCGCAGAATGCCGACGGTCTCCTCGAGCAGCGCCGCCTCGGTCACCCGAACACCTTTCGGACGGCTTTCGAGGTGGCGTCGACGATCTGATCCGCCTCCTCGCGGCTGAGGCAGAGCGGCGGGGCGAAGCCGAGGATGTCGCCCCCGGGCATCGCCCGCCCGATCACGCCCTGCTCGAGAAGCGCGGCCGAGACCGCCGCCCCGATCTTCCGCGCCGGATCGAAGGCGCGCCGCGCCTCGCGATCCTCGACGAACTCGACCGCAGCGAGCATGCCCTCGCCCCGCACCTCGCCGACATGCGGATGCTCCGCCAGCGCGCCGCGCAGCGCCTCGAGCAGGTAGCGCCCGACCGAGCCCGCATTCTCCACCAGCCCGAGCGAGTCGATCAGTTTGAGGTTGGCCACCCCAGCCGCCGCCCCGATCGGATGCGCGGAGTAGGTCCAGCCATGGCCGAGCGGTCCGAGCGCGTCCGTCCCCTGCTCGAGCGCCGACCAGACCCGCTCCGACACGATCGAACCGGAGAGCGGCGCATAGGCCGAGGTCAGGCCCTTGGCGATGGTGATGATGTCCGGCTTCATCCCGTAGTGCTCGGAGCCGAACATCGTCCCGAGCCGGCCGAACCCGGTCACCACCTCGTCCGCGATCAGCAGGATGTCGTGGCGCTCCAGGATCGGCTGGATCGCCGCCCAATAGCCCTCGGGCGCCGGCACGATCCCGCCGGTGCCGAGCATCGGCTCCCCGATGAAGGCCGCGATCGTGTCCGCCCCTTCGCGCGCGATCAGCGCCTCGAGCGCCGCCGCGCAATGCGCGACGAAGTCCGCCTCGCTCATCGCCGGATCCGGCCGCCGGTAGTAATAGGGCGCTTCGGTGTGCAGCACCTGGGGCAAGGGAAGATCGAAGGCCTTGTGGAACAGCTCGAGCCCGGTCAGCGAGCCGGTGATCAGCCCCGAGCCGTGATAGCCCCGCCAGCGCGAGATGATCTTCTTCTTTTCCGGCCGGCCGAGCACATTATTGAAGTACCAGACCAGCTTGACGTTGGTCTCGTTCGCGTCCGAGCCGCCAAGCCCGAAATAGACCTTCGACATCTGCTGCGGCGCGCGGTCGAGCACCATCTTGGCGAGCGTGATCGACGCTTCGGTGCCGTGCCCGACATAGGCGTGATAATAGGCGAGTTCCCGCGCCTGCTCCGCGATCGCCTCCGCGATCTCGGTCCGCCCATAGCCGACATTGACGCAATAGAGCCCGGCGAAGCCGTCGAGCAGCCGCGCGCCGTCGCGATCCTCGATGAAAACGCCCTCGCCGCCGGCGACGACCCGCGTGGGCGTCTCCCCGCGGGCGTGTTGGGCCAGATGGGTCGAGGGATGGAGAAAGTTCTCGCGGTCCCAGACCGAGAGCTCGTCGTTGCGCAGCATGCTCGCCGCCTTTCCGTGATGAGTCGGATCCGTCGGGCGTCAGACTGCGTCCGCGCGGGCGGCTTCGTCCAGCCAGCGCGCCAGGAAGCCGCGCATCCAGGACTGCATCGGCTCGAAATGCCGATCCGCAAGCTCGGTCTGCGTCTCGAGATCCTGCGCGCCCGGCAGCGTCATGCCTTCCGCGTCTTCGGTCTGCAGAAACCGTTGCGCCGAACGGCTAAGCTCCGCATGGCCCTGCAGCCCATAGCGCGCCGGGCCGAAGCGCACGATCTGGTTCGGATAGAGGTCCGACCCAGCCACCCGCTCGGCGCCCGCTGGCAGGTCGGCGCCGTAATAATGCCACTGAAACACATGGAGCCCGTCCGGCGCGACGTCCGGCTCGCGGCTCCGAAGCGGATAATACCCGAACTCCGCCTTGCCATGCTCCGGCGGCCCGACCCGCGCTCCGAGATGCTGCGCCGCGAGTTGCAGCCCGTGGCAGATGCCGAGATAGGGCCGTCCGCTCCGCCACCACGCGTCGATCCAGCGCTGCTCCTCCGCGATCCCTGGGGCCTCGAGCTTCGTGACGTCCGCCAGGCTGCCATGCACCAGCGCGACCCGGTGCCCCTCGCTCGGATCGGGCAGCGGATCGCCCTCGATCGGATGGCGGTGATCGAGCGCGTACCCGGCCGCGGCGAGCGCCTCCGTCGCGAGGTCGGGCGCGCCGGTCCTCAGATGGTGGATCACGAGCGCGCGGGGCTGCTGGACTGGATTGCTCATCGGACGATCAACGTCTCGGGCGTCGCCGCCGTCAACGTCTCCGCCCCGTTCTCGCCGAGCAGCACGGTGTTCGAGATGAAATAGTCCACGCAATCCGTGTTCGTGAACCAGGAATGGGCGTGAAAGGTCATGCCGGTCTTCAGCTCCAGATCAGAGTTCGGCGCGAGCGAGGTGACCATGCTCCCGCCGGTCCAGCTCGGCGGAAAGCCGATCCCGACCAGATAACCGCAATGATGCCGCTCATAGTCGACGAGCCCCGCCTCCCGCGCGACGGCGCGCCAGGCCGCATAGACCTCGCCCGCCCGCGCGCCCGGCTTCAGCGCCTCGCGGATCGCGGCC
>JBCBRF010000173.1:0-5970 GCA_039819865.1 Pseudomonadota bacterium
ATCGGGCGCTGGCGCGCTGGCCATCCTATTTCGAGCGGGCTTGGGCCGATCTCAAACCCGCGATCGGGACGCCTGGTTACGAGGCGGCGGTCGCCCGAACGCACGAAACCGCCGTCGCGCTCGTCCGCCGCCTGCCGAACCCGGGCGGCTTGACGCCTCACGCGCTGCGCGCGTCGGCCGCGGCCGACGGCGACGCCGCGGAGGTGCGCGCCGTCGTGGGGCTGTTTCAGTGGCTGCTGCCCGGGCTCCTGGTCAACGTCGCCGCGTTCCGGGCGCAGCTGTTCGCGCCCTGACGCACCACGATCGCTCAACCGTCCAGCGCATAGAATCCGTCAAGTCCCTGGGTCGAGTTCTCGATCCGGACCCATTCCATGTTGCGGAAGCTTAGATCGCGAAACGCACCGTCGCCCGCCGAGGCGTCCAACACCGCCGTCAGAGCGTCGATCTCGGCGGTGGTCAGGGTGTCGCCGCTCAAATCCAGCAGCAGCGTGTCCTCGTCATTGCCGCCGTTGTAATCGTCGACGTCGCCGCCGCCCGCCTCGGCCGAGCGGAAGATCAAAAGGTCGTCGCCGCCATTGCCCGCAACCGTGTCGGAGCCCGCGCCGCCGTCGAGCGTGTCTCGATTGCGGAAGCCGGAGAGCGCGTCGTCGCCGTCGCCGCCGTAGAGCTGGTCGTCGCCGAACCCGCCATCGGCCGTGTCCCCGCCGTCGCCGCCGTAAATCGTGTCGTCATCGTCTCCGCCGAGCAGGCTGTCCGCGCCGTCGCCGCCCGACAGGAAGTCGAAACCCTCGGCCCCCTCGAGCGTGTCCGCGTCGAAATCGCCCCAGAGCGTGTCGTCGCCGGTCTGGCCGAACAGCAGGTCTTCGCCATAACCGCCGAAGAGGATGTCGCCGCCGTCCCCACCCTCCAGGAGGTCCGCGTCACCGCCGCCGTCGAGCGTGTCGGCGCCGGTCCCGCCGAACAGCGAGTCCGCGCCGTTGCGACCATAGAGCGAGTCGTCGCCCCCGCCGCCGTCGACGAAGTCGTCGTCTTCGCCGCCGTCGAGCGTGTCGCCGCCGCCATCGCCGCGCAGACTGTCCTCGCCCGCCCCGCCGAAGATCGCGTCGTTCCCGCCGCCGCCGAAGACAGTGTCGTTCCCGGCGGGCTGGCCCGCGATATCGCCAAATAGATCGGCTGTAATGAGGTCGTCGCCGCCGCCGCCATCGATCCGGTCCGCGCCGCCGCGGCCCTCGATCGTATCGTCGCCGCCGCCGCCAAAGACGGTGTCGCGACCCGCGCCCGCGTTGATGAAGTCGTCGTCGCTCGGAACGTTCCCCGAGACGCCGAAGCTCGGCTGCTCAAACCCGTAGATCAGGTCCGCCCCATCGCCGCCGAACATCGAGTCGTCGCCCGAGCCGCCTTGGAGCGTGTCGGCGCCCTGGTTGCCCTTGATCGTGTCCGCGCCTTCTCCGCCGGAGATCCAGTCGTCAAAGCTCGGGTTCGGATCCGGATTATAGACGAGAATCGGGCCGACATTGAAATTGAGCCAGTCGAACAGACCGCCGCCGCCAGTGAACTCGCCCTCGGGCTCCGGCTCGGTCAGAGCGTTATCCGCGTCGCCGATCAGCAGATCGTCGCCGGCGAGGCCGATAAGGGTGTCGTCGCCTTCTCCGCCGGAGACTTCATCGTCGCCGTCGCCGCCGATAACGCGATCCTGGCCCTGAAGCGCGCGCACGACCTCATCCGGCCGCGTGATGCGATAATCGTCGTCGATCGGCGTGAGCGATACGAACACCATACTTCCCCCCCAGAGCTGACGCAGCGCTCTTTATCGCGCGGAACACCGCGAGAGCGCAGCGTTGTGACGAAGACCAACAAAGGATGCGTTGGTTCGCTCGGAACCCTTGAGATCCGCACTGCAACGCCGGCGCTCGCGCGCCAGCGTCGGTTCTTGAGCGATCGACGCTCGCATCAGTTCCCGAGCAGGCTTTCGATGCCGCCGAGAATGCCGCCCGAGCTCGAAGAAGAGCCGCTCGACGTCGCCGAAGCGGGCGTCGCCGCCGCCGCCGTCTCGTTCTCGTCGGTCTGGGCGATCGACCCGCCGCTGAGCGCCCCGGACACGCTCTCGAGGAACCCGCCCGACTCTTTGCCCTGATCGCCGCCGAGCGACTCCGGGATCGACGCGAGCACCTCGTCGCAGCTCTCCTCGACGCCCGGATACTCGCTCTCGCGACAGGCCGCGGCGACCCGCTTCACGCCCTCGGCGTCGCCCTCGGCGGCCAGCGCGCGCAGCTCGAGGTTGTAGAACAGCGGCTGGCCATAGACCTCCTGAGCCGTCGCCAGCGTGCGGCGCGCCGAGCTTTGCTGGCCAAGCTCCATCTCGAGCCCGAACTTCTCGGTGTAGCCGTTGATCGACAGCACCGATCCGGGCCGGACCCGATCATAGGAGGCGAGCGCCTCGCGCTTCTTGCCCTGAGCGGCGAGGATCGTGGCGAGCAGCTCGCGCGGATAGGCGTCCTGGGCCACGCTGCCGCCCATGCCGTCGCGCAGGATCGCCTCGGCGCGCGCATAGTCCGGCGCCTGGCCTTCCGCCGGCGAGGTGACGATCCGGCGGGCCGCCTCGACCTTCTTGTAACGCTCGAGCAGCCGGCCGAAGCGCGCCTGGCGCTTCACCCGCTTCAGCGACTCGGCCTCCGCCTTGCGGTCGACGGTCGGCTTGGCCTGCCGATACTCGCGCCGGACGTAGCCGGTCATCGACTCGCGCCGCTTGGTCGGATCGAGGTGCGAGCGCTGGGTCCAGCTCCGCACATCGTTCCAAGCGGCCGTAAAGACCTGGCTCAGTGCGTCCGTCATGCCGCCAATCAGCCCTTCCGCCGAGCGGTCTTCGGTGAGCGCGGTCTGCATCGCCGTCGTGTCGACCGACAGCCGCTCCAGCTCCGTCTCCCGCTCCGAATAGGCGGCGCGCAGGATGTCGAGCGCCATCAGGCTCCGGCGCGCGTCGTAGCCGGCTGCGACCAGCAGGTCGGCCCCGAGAATGTCCGCCTCATCCTCCTGACGGCGCGACCAGGCCCCGCCGATCACATCCGTCGAGATGAAGTTCGCGCCCGCGTTCACGACCGTCGCGGTGGTCTGGGTCCGCTTGGCTCTCTCCGCCGCCTCCGGATCCGTGTAAAAGCCGCTCTGGCCGCTGGTGTTCGTGCCGAAGCGCTGGCTGCTGAGGCCGGCGGCCAGGATCGCGGTCTTGGCCACGGCGCCGGTCACCTGCTGCTGCTTCTCGATCAGCTCCTCACGATCGAAGTGCTCAAGCAGGATGTGGGACGCCTCATGCGCCAGAAGCGCCGCGACCACGCCCTCGTTCGGCGCTTCGGCGAAGGCGCCCAGATTGACGAAAATGTCGTTCTCCGCGGTCGCCACGCCGCCGAACAGCGGATCGGCGATGACGTGGACCGAGATGTCCGACGGCGGCGGCGTCGGCGAATGCTGGAGCAGGCGGCCGAGGATCTCTTCGACATAGGCTTCCAGGGCCGGGGCTTCGATCACCTGGCTCGCCACCGGGAAGGGCGCGGAGGCGCGCTCGCCGTTGGCCTGCAGACGGCCGGAGAAGGACAGCGTGCGGGGCGGGCGCTCGGCGAAGCTCGGCGCGGGCTGCGGCGCGATCTCCGCCGTCGCCGGCGCGTCCGGTCCGCCGACCATGTTGGAGATCAGGGTGCCTTCGAAGCACTTGTAGGTGTCGATCAGCGGGTTGGTGCAGCCGACGCTGGCGGTGCGCTCGAGCCAGGAGCCGCCCTCGTCCTTCTTGGAGTCGCCGCTGCCGAGCGGCCCGCCGCCCGAGGCGCAGCCGGCGAGCGCAAGCGCCGCGACAGCCCCCACGAAAATGGATGATTTCATAGTGATCCCCCCTGAATAAGCGCCGTCGCCTCGGTCGAGCGCGGCGGCCTCTGGCCAGACCCGCGCGGTGATCCTTCGCGCGGGCGTCAAGTCGGACTCAGCGGCTTCGGCGCGCCGGCCGAAGCCTGCGCATCACTGGCAGCCGCCGTGACCCATGCCGGCGGCGGTGTTCGCCGCGCCATAGACCGCCAGCTCCTCGCAGGAGGTCGTGAGCGTGACGCTCCCATCCGCCTCGGCGTCGAGCATGTCGACCGCGATCCCCAGCGACGGGATGAAAAGCTTGCCGTTCTCCATCAGCATCGCGGTCTGGCCCTTCAGGCGGCCGGCCGGCACGTCGTTCCCGAGATCGCCCGCGCAGGTCTCCGTCGGCGCGGGGTCGGTGAAGACCTCGGAGATCTTGCCCGCCGGGGTCATCGCGCAGTCCTCCTGGCAACAACGGCTGGTCTGGGCCGAAGCCGTGGGCGCGAACGCTGGCGCCGCCAACAGGGCGACGATGGCGGCGAAACCTAAGTTGAGACGCATGAGTAGCTCCCCTTCTCGACATCGCTCGCGCCGCTTTGCGCAACGCGATCCGAAATGAGCGCGATCCGACCCTAATCAGCCGCGCCGAAACCCCGGCGCGAGCCCCCGCCGCGCGCCGGATGGATCCTTGCGCGGCTCCCGATCACGTCATCGATAAACCATGTATACAACAGCAAATGCGGCCGGATAAAGCGCGCACCGCGCCGCGCTTGAGGCGAAGCTGCGTCCGATCCGTTCGAGCTCCCGGAGGCCGACCGAGCCGCGCGCTCACGCCGCGCCGGCGTCTCCCGCGTCTGCGGCGTCTCCGGCGTCGAGACGCGCGACGATCTTCGCGGTGATCCCGGCATAGACGACGGCCATCACCCAGTCATGGGGCGGCCAGCGCAGCACCGCGTAGCTGAACCAGAGGAAGCCGGCCGAGACGCCGACCGCGATCACCGCCCAGAACAGCGTGAAGACCAGCGCGCTCAGGAACCGGATCGGCAGGACCCGCCGCAGGAACCTGGACGTCGCCGGCGCGAGCAGCAGATACGAGATCAAGATCGTCGCCAGCGTCGCCAATTCCAGCAGCACGTTCCGCTTTAAGCCGAGATCCGCGACGCCGACCCCGGCGATCTCCGCACGGCCGAACAGCTCGGTCACCGGCTCGGGCGGGCGCAGATGGTCGTTCCCGTAGAGCAGCAGATTGTCGAGCGCCATGGCGTGCGCGTAGACGCCGGGCGCCTTGGTGTCGAGCGTCGCCACCCGGTCGGACGCGCCGATCACCGACTGGCCGATCAGCACGATCTTGCCCCCGATCGCCTGGCTTAGATAGTCGCGCATCTCTGGCGTGTTGCTGATCAGCTGGCGCGCCGGGATGGTGAGCGCGTAGGGGCACTCGATCACCAGATCGTCGGTCCGCCACATTTCGAAGCTGGCGATCGCCTGAGCCGCGGTCTCTTGAACGCGGGCGTCGAAATCGGACCCGAACACCCGGCAGCCCTTGCCGCGCGCGACCAGGGCGGTCTGTTCGGCGTCGCGCTTCTCGGGCGGGACGCCGAGCGCCGCGCGGATGGCGCGCAACTCCTCCTCGGGCGCGTCGACCAGGAACCCGAGCGGCTCCCATACGCCTTGGTTCAGATTACCCCAGCGCACCGCGATCTCGACCTGCCCCGCCTCGGTCCGCGCGGCGAGCGCCGCCGCCGTGCGGCAGCCGTCATAGCGCGGCGGTCCGGAGCGCTGGGCCTCGATCTCGCAGGTCAGTTGGAACAGCTTGTAGGCGGCCGTGGGCGCTCGCGCGCCGTCGAACCCCGGGCCGCCGCCCGCCGCCTTGAATGCGCCCATCAGCGGATAACGCTCCCCGAGCGCGTCCGGCTCCTCGAAACCCACGATCCCCAGATCGAAACGCGTGAGGACCTCGGGGCGGGTCTCTCGGCTGGTCCACTCGACCGCGTCGCCGACCACCGAGAACACCATTCCGGTCCGGGAAACCCCCGCCTCCGCCGCGCCGGTGGTCCGTGCGCCGTCCGTGGCGAGGCGGCTCATCAGCTGGTCGAGACCGCCCTCGGCGCCCCGCTCGAAGGTGTAGAGCAGATCGGCGAA
>JBCBRF010000173.1:6068-8003 GCA_039819865.1 Pseudomonadota bacterium
CATCCGTGGCGAGGCGGCTCATCAGCTGGTCGAGACCGCCCTCGGCGCCCCGCTCGAAGGTGTAGAGCAGATCGGCGAAGACCAGCTTCGGCTCGTAGCGCAGGATCGTGCGGTAGACCTTGCTCTGCGCCGCGTAGCTGAGCGGCCAGCTCGATCCGAGCGCCTCGACATCCTCGTCCCGGATCAGAACGACCACGATGTCGCGCGTCGAGGCGGCGATGTTCCGATCCTGCTCCGGATCATACCCGTAGAACGGCGCCATCACTCGGTTCGCGATCGCCGCCGAGACCCGCTCGGTCGCGCTCGCGAAGCCGAGCGGATCGATCACCGACACCGCGGCTTCGGACAGCAGCACAAGCGCCACGACGCCCAGGCCCACGAGCTTGGCGCGAAGCGACCCGAAAAATCCTTGTGATTGAGACGTCACGACCGTTCCCCGACCCGAACCTCCAACCGCCGCGATGCGAAGGCTGAAGGGTTCGGACGGTCATGACAATCGCCGCGCGCTCGGGGCGGGGCGGAAGTTTCCTGGGAGCGGCCTCCGCGCCACCGAACGGCGCGCCCGTCGCGCCTCAGGCCGCGGCGAGGATCGCCGGACCGGCGAGACGAGACCCCGCTCCGCGCGCGGGGCTCAGGCCCGCGGGTTGTGCACCTTAAGCCACTCGATGTTCGGGCGCGGGTTGTTCTGGATCACCTGGCGGACGACATCCTCGGCCTCCGCGTAGTTCTCCACGATGCTCTTTTTCTTGCCCGCGTTCTTCTGGATCGGCGGCGTCACCGTCTCCGGCAGCTTCACCTCGAAGGTCTCGCGCAGAACGTCGATCACCGCCGGGTTCACCGCGCCGTCCTGATAAAGCTCGTCATATTCGACCGCGACGCACTTGGCGCGCTGGCGCAGGCAGCCCCAGAGGAAGTTCTCCGACTGGATGATCAGCCGCGCCTGGTTGCGCACCTGCTGGACGTTGACCTCGACGCCTTCCGGCACCTCGGCGTCCTCGAGCTGATGCCATTTCTGCGTCACCCGCGCGATCTGCTCGGACAACACCTGATCAAGCACCGAGCGCCGGCGGATGAACAGGAACAGGCAACCGCGCTCGATCAGCTGCTGCATGAAAAACGGCTCCTGATGGACGTACCACCAGAACGGACGCAACGCGTGCCAGGAGTTCAGCTTCACGTCGATCAGGGGCGTGCGCTCGCCGGCCATCGCCTCGAGATGGTCGAGATAGGCGTGCGCCACCTGCGTCGCGCGCGGGGTCGAGGCCAGATCGTCGAGCGTCAGCTGCTGGGCCCGCGCGAAATCCAGGTAATAGCCGCTCTTATCTTCCCCCGGCGGATCGGTATGGAAGATCTCTTTGAAATTCGCGAACCGGGCGGTGCCCGCCAAGGCGCTCTGCAGCGCGGTCGTGCCCGCCCGCTGGCCGGCGACGATGCACAGGAATTTGCTCTTTTTCACGGGCCTGCCTCTCTTCAACCTGACGAGCGCTCCCCTCTTGTAGCGCGCCGCTCGTAACCAAGTGGCGAACGGCGGCCCGGAGTGGGGCGCTCAGGCGCCTTCCCGCCGCCGAGCCCCGCCGAGACCTGTCCCTTCGCTCGCGTGGTCTTTGCAAGGCTCGTGCACAACGGGCCGCTTGGCGCGCGCGCCGTCGCTTTCACGGGGCCGCGCGCGAGGGTGCGCCGAGGGTGCGTACAGGGCGCGCGGGAGCGCAGAGACTGCGCCCGTCCCTCGCGTTCCAGCGCATCGGCCCGGCGTGGGACGCACCAAATCGAAACCTCGAACCGGCATTGTGCGCCTCGACGGCGCGGTGGGAATTCGCTCGGCCTGGGCTGGCAGCGTTCTTGCTCACCCGTCGACCCGAGCACGCCCGCGCGGTTTCGCCGCCGGGTCCCGTCCGACCTTGAAACACACGGCCGCGGCCGCACCGATCGAGAGGC
>JBCBRF010000174.1:0-7945 GCA_039819865.1 Pseudomonadota bacterium
GCCGGTGGTGTTCATCGCCTGGGGCATCAGGCCGATATGGGCGCAGACCGGCACGCCGCGGCGCGACAGATGCGCGATGGTCGGCGCCATCTCGCGCCCGCCCTCGAGCTTCACCGCGGCGCAGCCGGTTTCTTTGACCACGCGCGCGGCGTTCCGGAACGCGATTTCCGGGCTCTCCTCGAAGCTGCCGAAGGGCATGTCGACCACCACCAGCGCCGTCTCGGCGCCGCGGACGACCGCCTGGCCATGCATGATCATATGCTCAAGCGTCACGCCGAGCGTGTTGGGCATGCCGTGGATCACCATGCCGAGGCTGTCGCCGACCAGCAGAAGGTCGCAGCGCTCGTCGCACAGCCTGGCGACATGCGCGGTGTAGGCGGTCAGGCAAACGATCGGATCCCCGCCCTTGCGGGCCCGAAGCTTCGGCGCCGTCATCTTGGGGCGCCGCTTAGGCGCGCTCGACGCGTCGTCTGCGAGCGCCGACTTTTTCGAAAGCGTGGATTGGGTCGACATCAGCGTTCTCCGATCTGTCCCGCCGGTCCGGTGGCGCGGATGGCGCGCAGGAAGGCGTCAGAATCATAGCGCAAAGCGACGTTCGGCGCGGTCCGGGCGAGCGAGGCGGGCGCGGCGGCGGCGCTGTCCGCGCTGGCGAACACCCGCGCCACCTGGAGCCCGAAGGCGGTCGGCTGCGGATCCCCCAAGCAGATCAAGGCGCCGCCGGAGGCGCCGACGGACAGGTCGCAGTCATGCGCGATCAGGGAGGCGCCGCCGCGCCACGGGCTGACGCCGCAGCGCTCTGACAAGGTAGGCACGGCGTGCGCCCGCCCGACCGGCACTTGCATCGAGAGCAGCGCCGGCCGGTCGCAGAGCGTCGAACCTTGCGCGGTGGCCGGACGACCGAAGGTGAGCGGCGCGCAATCCTTCAGCGCCGCCGCAAGGCGCAGCACCATGAAATCGCTCTCCGGCCCCGGCCGGCCGGCGCGACGCGGAATCGCATCGGGGGCCACCGTTCGGCGAAGCCAGACCCCGCGGCGGTCACGAAAGAACACGGCCGCCCCGAACTCGCCTTCGACCCAATTCGGCGCGAGGCTCCGCAGATGGGCGACGGTCACGATCGTTTGGCAGTCGCCCGTAAAGACGCCGGTGACGTAGCGGCGGGTCACGACCTCCCCGTTCCGCCGAGTCGGCATCAGCACCACGGCGGAGCGGCTGAGCGGATCATGATCCGCCGACAGATGCTTCCGGTCGTCCTGGCCGAACACCCGCGCGGAGAGGTCCGTCGAGGGTGCGACGAGGCCGAGCGTCAGCACGCCGCACGCCGCGACCAAACGTCTGAAAACCGCCCTGAAACGTGCACCCTGCATGGCGCGCCCCGCCCTCTTCGCTTATCTGCGCGCGAGTGAGTAGCATGCGCGGGGCCCCTGGGGACCGATTTTCTTCAGGGCGACGCCGGACGCGTGACGCGCGATCCGGGCCGGCGGAAGCGACCGATCGGCCCCGCGCTTGCGTGTAACCGTCCACGAGCGACGGCTGGATCGCCTTCGGGGCGCGCTCGCGTGGCGCAAACGTTCACGGAAGTAACGCCGCGACCGTGTAGACTGCCGCGCGGAACGAATCCGAGGCGGCGGTCGGTCGGGGAGGTCGCCTGTTTAGGTCGCTTGGTTTGGTCGCTTGGTCCGGTCCCTTGGTTCGGTCGCTTGGAAGGAGGCCCTGATATGCGAGTGATGTCTGTCTTGACGGCGCTTGGCGTCGGGCTCGGGGTGTTTCTCTGGCTCGCGCTGGCGCAGGCGCCGGAGGAGAACGCCGAAGCGCCCGAGCGGACCGCCGCCGCGCCGACGCCTGCGGTCGAGGTCGTGGCGACGCGAAGCACGGCGCGGCCTTTCCAGGACAGCTTGCGCCTGAGCGGCGTCGCCGAAGCGGCTCGCAGAGTCTCGATCAAGGCCCAAACCGAAGGGTTGGTGATCTCGACGCCCAAGCGCAAAGGCGCGCGGATCGACGCCGGAGAATTGCTCTGCGAGATCGAGAGCGGCGGGCGCGAAGCGGAGCTCCGGCGGGCCGAGGCGCGGCTCGCCCAAGCGGCCGCCGACGCGCGGGCGTCGGGCACCTTGGCTCAGCGTGGCTTCTCCGCAGAGACGACCGTGGCGGAGGATGCGGCCGACCTCGCCGCCGCCGAGGCCGAGGTCGCCGAAATGCGCCTCGATATCGCGCGGACCAGGATCGTCGCCCCGTTCGCCGGGCGACTGGAAAGCGATTCGGCGGAGAACGGCTCCCTGCTCGCGGTCGGCGACGTCTGCGCCGAGCTGATCGATCTCGATCCGATCAAGCTGGTCGGCTACGCGCCCGAGACGGCGGTCGCCGGCCTGAGCGAGGGCGCCGAGGTTCGGGCGCGTCTGATCGACGGCCAGGAAGTCTCCGCGACCCTCCGCTTCATCGCGCGCTCCGCGAACGCAGAGACCCGCACCTTCCGGATCGAGGCGGTCGCCGACAACGCTGACGAGCGGATTCGCGACGGGGCCACGGTGGCGCTCTCGATCGCCCAGGAAAGCGTCGTCGCTCATCGACTGCCGCACTCCGCTCTGACCTTGTCCGACGCCGGCGCCCTCGGCGTGCGGCTGGTCGAGCGCGCGGCGGACGGATCGGAACAGGCGCGTTTCGCCTCGGTCGAGGTGCTGCGGGACAGCTCGGACGGCGTGTGGGTCGCGGGTCTGCCGACGGAAGCCGACGTGATCCTGGTGGGTCAGGACTTCGTGACCGACGGCGCGCCGGTCATGGCGCGTTTCAACGATGACGAGCAAGCGAACGCGACCGAACAAGAGTTCTTGCGGCTCGCCGAGGTGAGCGGCGAACTGCCGGGCGATCTGTCTGGCGAGACGTCCGGCGAGACCTCGGGCGATCTGCCGGGCGACAACAGCGGCGATCTGCCCGGCGACCAGCAACGCGCGCCGATCCGGGCGCCGGAGGACGAACCTGAATGACCGGATTGATCGACTGGGCGCTCACGCGCTCGCGCATGATCCTCGCATTCGTCGTCCTGTCGGTCATCGCGGGCGTCACGGCGTACCAGAACCTGCCCAAAGAGGGCACGCCGAACATCGACATCCCGATCCTCTATGTGAGCGTCGGGCTGAACGGCGTGTCGGCGGAGGATAGCGAGCGGCTGCTGGTCAAGCCGCTCGAGAAAGAGCTGCGCGACCTCGAAGGCCTGAAGGAGATGACGGCGATCGCCAGCGAAGGGCATGCCGGCGTCGTCCTGGAGTTCGACTTCGGCTGGGACAAGACCGCCACGCTCGCCACCGCTCGCGACCGCGTCGACCGCGCCCGGGCGGAGATGCCCGACGACGTGGAAGAGCCGACGATCAACGAGGTCAATCTCTCCACGGTGCCGATCCTGGTGGTCTCGATCTCGGGCTCCGCGCCCGAGCGCACGCTGCTGCGCGTGGCGAAGGATCTTCAGCGGCGGATCGAGGGCCTTACGCCGGTGCTCGAGGCCCCGCTCGCGGGTCATCGCGACGAGATGTTCGAGGTCGTGATCGATCCATTGAAGCTTGAAGCCTACGGCGTGGCCGCGGACGAGCTGGCGCGGGTCGTATCGGCCAACAACCAGCTGGTCGCCGCGGGCGAACTCGACACCGGCGAAGGCAAGTTCCCGCTCCGAGTGCCCGGGAGCATCGAGACCGTGGCGGACGCCTACACGCTGCCCATCAAGGTGAGCGGCGACCGGGTGGTGACGCTCGGAGACCTCGCGACGATCACCCGAACCTTCGAGGACGCGACCGGGGCGGCGCGCTTCGACGGCGAGAAGACCATCGCGATCCAGGTCAAGAAGCGTATCGGTCAGAACATCATCGAGACCGTCGATCAGGTGCGCGCCGAGGTCGCCGCCGCGCGCGCCGACTGGCCCGAGCCCCTGCGCGCCGCGATCTCCGTCGATTTCTCGCTCGATCAGTCGATCCAGGTGGTCTCGATGGTCAGCCAGCTCGAAAGCTCGGTGCTGACCGCGATCCTGCTGGTGATGATCGTCGTGCTCTCGGCGCTCGGCCTGCGCTCGGCGCTTCTGGTCGGGCTCGCCGTGCCCTGCTCCTTCCTGCTGTCTTTCGCGCTGATGGCCGTCATGGGCCTGAGCGTGTCCAATATGGTGATGTTCGGCCTGATCCTGGCGGTCGGGATGCTGGTCGACGGCGCGATCGTCGTGGCGGAGTACGCCGAGCGGCGGATGAGCGAAGGGGCCGCCCCTTCCGCCGCCTATGGCGAGGCGGCGCGGCGGATGTTCTGGCCGATCGTCTCTTCGACGGCGACGACGCTCTGCGCCTTCCTGCCGATGCTGCTCTGGCCTGGCATACCGGGGCAGTTCATGCGGAACCTGCCGATCACCTTGATCTTCGTGCTGTCGGCCTCGCTCCTGGTCGCGCTGATCTATGTCCCGGTCGTCGGCGCGGTGGTCGGCGCCGCGATCGCGAGGCTCGGAGAAGCGCTCGGACGGATCGCGTCGCGCCTCGGCTTCCGCCCGCGCGCCGCCTCCGCCCTGCGAGCGGCCCACGCGGAGGGGCGCCGTCCACGGCCCTTGGTCGGCCGCGCCGTGGAGGCGATCGTCCGCACCCCGGCGGCCCCTTTCGCTGTGATCGGCCTCGCTTTCATGACCGTATGGGGCGCGTTCGCGCTCTACGGCGCCTACGGGGCCGGCACGGAATTCTTCGTGAAGACCGAACCCGAGCGCGCGATCGTCCATGTGCGCGCCCGAGGCAACCTGTCGCTCGAGCAGCAGGACGCGCTGGTGCGCCAGGTCGAGGACCGCGTGCGCGGCGTCGACGGCGTGGGCGCGGTGTTCGCGTTCACGGGAACGGCGAGCCTGGAGCAGGAGGGCGGCGACGGCCCGCCCGACGCGGTCGGCCAGGTGCAGTTCGAACTGACCGACTGGCGGGAACGCCTGTTGCGCGCAGAGCCCCGCTTCGGCGACGCGGTGCTCGCCGAGATCGAGGCGCGCGTCCGCGGGGTGCCCGGCGCCATCCCCGAATTGGCCAAGGTCGAGGACGGGCCGGAGCAGGGCAAGGACGTTCAGATCCAGCTCTCGAGCCCGAACTGGGAGGCGCTTCTGGCGGCCACCGCGGCGGCGCGGAACCGGCTCGAAGCGACCGAGGGTGTGACCGCCGTCGACGACACCCGCCCGCAGCCCGGCATCGAGTGGCGGCTCTCCGTCGACCGGACGGCGGCCGGGCGCTACGGGGCCGACGTCGCCTCCGTCGGCGCCGTGGTGCGCCTCGTGAGCCGCGGCGTGGTGCTCGACACCGTGACGCCGTCGGACAGCGACGAAGAACTCGACATCATCCTGCGCTTCCCACAAGCGGCGCGGACGCTGTCCACGCTCGACGCGCTCCGTCTATCGACGCCCGAGGGCATGATCCCCCTCTCCAACTTCGTCACGCGCGAACCGGCCCCGAAGCTCGACGAGATCGCGCGCAAGGATGGCGAGCGCTATTTCCTGGTGCGGGCGAACGTCGCTCTCGAGGAGAACGCCAACGCCAAGATCGCGGAGCTGCAGACTTGGATCGACGACAACCCTGCGCTGTTCCGCGGCGTGAACGCGGCCTTCGTCGGCGACCAGGAGGAGCAGGCGGAATCGATGGCGTTCCTTGGCGCGGCGTTCCTCGGCGCGCTGGGTTTGATGTTCGTGATCCTCCTGGCGCAGTTCAACAGCTTCTATAACGCGGTGCTGGTGCTCTCGGCGGTCGTGATGTCGGTCGCGGGGGTGATGATCGGCATGCTGCTGCGGGATCAGACCTTCTCGATCATCATGACCGGCACCGGGATCGTCGCGCTCGCCGGGATCGTCGTGAACAACAACATCGTCCTGATCGACACCTATCAGGAGTATGCGCGGCGGATGCCGAGGCTCGACGCCATCGTGCGGACCGTCGAGGACCGGCTGCGCCCGGTGCTCCTCACCACCATCACGACGATCGCGGGCCTGCTGCCGATGATGTTCGCGACGTCGATCGATTTCGTGAACCGCGAGATCTCGGTCGGCGCGCCGACCGCGCTCTGGTGGGTGCAGCTGGCGACCGCCGTGGTGTTCGGGCTCGGCTTCTCGACGATGCTGACGCTCCTGGTGACGCCGGCGGCGCTGGCGGCGCGGGTCTGGGTCGAGATCGGCGCGGGCCGGCTCTGGGACGCCCTGGTCCCGCCCGAGGCGCAGCCGCACGCGAGCACGGGGTCCGACTTGGCGGAAGCGACCTTGGCGGAAGCGACCTTGGCGGAAGAGACCTTGGCCGAAGCGACGCGGGACGCTCGCGGCGCGGAGAAAAAGGCGCTCGAGATCGCCGCCGAGTAAGGCGCGACGGGTCGTCGTCTTCACGGGAGCGGGAGGCGGCGCGCCTTGCTTTGGGCGCCCGCCCCGCCTAAGTCCGCGGCTCGCCCATTGAGGCGCGCTCGCTCCCTCCGCCCGATCCCCCCTCCGCCCGAGACAATTGCGTATGCCGATCAAGATCCCCGCCGGTCTGCCCGCCGAAGCCGCTCTCGCGGAGGAGGGCGTGATGGTGATGTCCGAGGAGACCGCTCTGCGGCAGGACATCCGGCCGCTCCAGATCGCGCTGCTCAACCTGATGCCGAACAAATCCCGGACCGAAACGCAGTTCGCGCGGCTGATCGGCGCGACGCCGCTTCAGATCGACTTGACCTTGGTGCGGATGAGCGAGCATCGCTCGAAGAACACGCCGGCGGAGTACTTGGAGGCGTTCTACAAGCCCTGGGAAGCGGTTCGCGAGCGCGCCTTTGACGGTTTGATCATCACCGGCGCGCCCGTGGAGCTTCTGCCGTTCGAGGAGGTGGGCTACTGGCGCGAGCTGGGCGAGATCTTCGAGTGGACCCAGACCCATGTGGTCTCGACCTTCGCGATCTGCTGGGGCGCACAGGCGATGCTCCGGCACTTCCACGGCGTGCCGAAGCATACGCTGAGCGAAAAGGCGTTCGGCTGCTTCCGCCACCGCAACACCGCGCCGGGCTCGCCCTATCTGCGCGGCTTCTCGGACAGCTTCGTCGTGCCGGTCTCGCGCTGGACGGAGGTTCGGACCGAGGACCTGCCGGGCGCGGTCCGCGTCCTCGCCGAGGCGCGGGAGACCGGACCCTGCCTGATCGAGGATCCGGAGCGGCGCGCGCTCTATATGTTCAACCACATCGAGTACGACACCACCTCGCTCGCGGAAGAATACGAGCGGGACGCCTCGGCGGGGAAGCCGATCGCGGTGCCCGTCAACTACTTCCCGGACAACGATCCGAGCCAGGCCCCGCGGAACCGCTGGCGGAGCCACGCCCATCTGCTTTTTTCGAACTGGATCAACGAGGTCTATCAGCGGACGCCGTTCAAACTGGACGCGCCGCTCGATCTCTGATCGCCTCACACGATGAGCAGCGATCCCTTCCCGAAGCCGTTCGACGGCGAGATCTCCCGGTTTTTCGAGACCGGCTTCCCAAAGGAGCTTCGCAAGCGCGTCCGCACTGCGAAGTCGAAGGAGATGCTCTCGCCGAGCTTTCCTTATGAGAAGCGCATGGGCCGCGAGGCCTATGAAGAGCGCTACGATCTGCTCCAGATCGAGCTCCAGAAGGCGCAGCGCTGGATCAAGGACAGCGGCGCGCGGGTTCTGATGCTGTTCGAGGGGCGCGACGCCGCCGGCAAGGGCGGCTCGATCCACCGGATCACGGAGAACATGAACCCCCGCGGCGCGCGCATCGTGGCGCTGCAGAAACCGTCCGACGCCGAGCGGGGGCAATGGTACTTCCAACGCTATGTCGCGCATCTGCCGAACGCCGGCGAGCTGACGCTGTTCGACCGCTCCTGGTACAACCGAGCGGGCGTCGAGACGGTGATGGGCTTTTGCAACGAAGCGGAGCGGGGGCGGTTTTTCGCGCAGGTTCCGAGCTTCGAGCGGATGCTCGCGAGCGACGGGATCGTGCT
>JBCBRF010000175.1:0-7940 GCA_039819865.1 Pseudomonadota bacterium
GCCGGCGCGGGCGCGTCCTCCCCGAAGCGGGCCCGCAGGGCGCCGGTCAGCGTCTCGGTCGTGGGCTTGTCGCGCGGCTCGGTCATCGGCTCTCCGCCTCTCTTACTGTCGTGGCGTGGATGGGGCGCGGGTGGGGCGCGCTGTCCGTCGCGCTATACCACCCTTCATGCGCGACGACCCCATCTCCGCATCGCCCGTCCCCGCCCTGCCGGAGCCCTTCGCCGGCTGGTTCGCCGCGCGCGGCTGGCGCCCGCATCCCCATCAGCTCGCGCTCCTCGCGAACGCGTCGCGCGGCGGGGCGGACCTGCTGGTGGCGCCGACCGGCGCGGGCAAGACGCTCGCGGGCTTCCTGCCCAGCCTGATCGATCTGTCCGAGCGGCTCTCGCGGGGCGAGCGCCCTGGGCTCCACACGCTCTACGTCTCGCCGCTGAAAGCGCTCGCGGCCGACATCCGGCGCAATCTCGAGACGCCGGTGGCGGAGATGGCGCTTCCGATCACCGTCGAGGATCGGACCGGGGACACCAAGTCTCACGTGAAGGCGCGGCAGCGGCGGGCGCCGCCGCACATCTTGCTGACCACGCCGGAGAGCCTCGCGCTGCTGATCGCGCAACCGGATGCGGGACGGATCTTCGCGGATCTCAGCTCCGTGGTGGTCGACGAGATCCATGCGCTCGCCGGGCTGAAGCGGGGCGACCAGCTGGCGCTCTGTCTGGCGCGGCTGCGGAGCCTCGCGCCCCGGCATCGCCGGGTCGGGCTGTCGGCGACGACGGAGGATCCGCGCGGCCTCGCGGAGTGGCTCGAGCCCGGCCAGGCGCGGCTCAGCTTCGCGGATCCCGGCCCCGACCCGGAGATCCGGATCCTCGAAGAGGCGGGCGATCCGCCCTGGTCCGGGATGGGAGGGCGCTACGCCGCGCGGGCGGTGATGGACGAGATCGCCAAAGCGCGAACCTCGCTCGTGTTCATCAACACCCGCGCCCAAGCGGAGCTGTTCTTCCAAGCGCTCTGGGCGGAGAACCGCGACGGGCTGCCGATCGCGCTTCATCACGGCTCGCTCGGGCGGGAGACGCGGCTGAAGGTGGAGGCGGCGATGGCGGCGGGGGCGCTGCGGGCGGTGGTGGCGACCTCCTCGCTCGATCTCGGCGTCGACTGGGCGGCGGTGGATCTGGTGATCCAGGTCGGCGCGCCGAAGGGCGTGAAGCGCCTGGTGCAGCGGATCGGGCGGGCGAACCACCGGTTCGACGCGCCGTCCCGCGCCATCCTGGTCCCGGCCAACCGCTTCGAAGTGCTCGAATGCCGCGCCGCGCTCGAGGCGGTCGAGGCGCGCGAGCTCGACGGCGACGGGCTGCCGGCGGGGACGCTCGACACGCTCTGCCAGCATCTGCTGCTGCTCGCCTGCGCCGGACCGTTCGAGGCGGAGGCGCTGTTCGCGGAGATCCGGACCGCGGGGCCCTATTCGGCGCTGTCGCGCCAGGATTTCGACCGCTGCCTCGAGTTCTGCGCCACGGGCGGCTACGCGCTCCGGGCGTATGATCAGTGGAAGCGGCTGATCCAGGGGCCGGACGGGCTCTGGCGGCTCCGCGATCCGCGCACGGCGCAGCGCATCAAGATGAACATCGGCACCATCGTCGAGGCGGAGACGCTGAAGGTGCGGATGGGCAAGCGCGGCGGCGGGGCCCAGCTCGGCGAAGTGGAGGAGGCGTTCGCGGCGACGCTCCGGCCCGGGGACAGCTTCCTGATCGGCGGGCGGGTGGTGCGGTTCGACGCGATGCGCGAGCTGATCCTCGAGGTCTCGCCGGCGGGCGGGCGGGAGCCGAAGATCCCGGTGTTCGCGGGCGGCAAGCTGCCGATCTCGACCTACCTCGCCCATCGGGTGCTGGCGCAGCTGAACGCGCCCGAGACCTGGAGCGCGCTGCCGGCGCCGGTCGCCGAGTGGCTGCGGCTGCAGGCCGAGCGCTCCGAGCTGCCGGCGGCGGAGCGGCTCTTGGTGGAGAGTTTTTCGAGGGGCGGCAAGGCGTTCTTCGTCGCCTACGGCTTCGCGGGGCGGAACGCGCACCAGACGCTCGGGCTGATCCTGACCAAGCGGCTCGAGGAGGCGCGGCTCGATCCGCTCGGCTTCGTGGCGAACGATTATGCGGTGATGGTCTGGGGTCTCACGGCCATCGAGGACCCGGCCTGGCTGTTCGAGGCCGAGGGACTCCGCGAGGGGATGGACGCGTGGCTCGAGGGCTCCTCGGTGATGAAGCGGACCTTCCGACAGGCGGCGGTGGTGGCGGGGCTGATCGAGCGGCGGCTGCCGGGGCTGAAGAAGTCGGGGCGGCAGGCGACGTTCAGCTCCGACATCCTCTACGACACGCTGGCGAAGTACGAGCCCGATCATCTGATGCTCGACATCACCCGGCGCGAGGCGATGCGCGGGCTCGTGGATTTCAGCCGGATCGAGGAGATGCTGGAGCGGATCGGCGGGCGGGTCCGGCATGTGCGGCTCCGGGGCGTGTCGCCGCTCGCCGCGCCGATCATGCTCGAGATGGGGCGGGAACCGATCAAGGGCGGCTGGGCGGAAGAGCGGCTGCTCGACGAGGAGGCCGACGCGATCCTGGCCGAAGCGATGGCGGGCGCCGCGCATCCGGTCGGCAAAGCGCGGCTTTGAGGCGGCGCCCGGCGCCGTCGCCCATCCCTTCGATCGAGCGCTCGCGGCGGCGGTTCCGCGCGCCCGCCCCGACGGCGCCGGGCGCGGGGCGCGTCGGGGTGGGCGCAGGCCGACGGATCGACCGGGCGCGCGGGCGGCCGGGGCGGGAGACGCGGGCCGCGCCCCCGGGTCGCCCCTGGGTCGCGGACCCTGGTCGCGCACCCGGGTCATCGCGCTTTAGGCGCCGGCATGGTCATGGTCGGAAGCGCGCGCGACGACGCTTTCGGGGCGCCTCACAGAGCAATAGATGCGATCGGCCCCGATGCGGTCGGCCCGGTTACGCAGAACGCCTATGTCGTGGTCCCTGATGTCGACGCCGTCGGCGCCCAGGTCGCGGCGGCGGGCGGGTCGCGGCGGCGGGCGGCGCAACCGTGCTCGGTCCGAAGGACGCAGACCATGGCGGCCGATCCGCCTCGTTCCGCGATCCGGAGGGGCATCTCTGGACCATCGGCGCCGCCGATCCCTGGACCGGCCGATCCCTGGACCGGCGGGCGGGGTGAGCGCCGGTCACGCCGGACGGGCGGCCACGACCAGATGGGAGGCGACCGGGCGGCCGGTCTCGTAGCGGGTGACGGCGGTCCGGGCGTCAAGGCGCTCCAGGCCGGCGGTTCTCAGCGCCGCGTCGAGATGGGCGGACGCGTGCGCGAAGCGGCGCTCGGGCGTGACGCGCCAGGGCGGCGGGGCGTCGGCCGCCTGGTCGCCTTCGCCGTCGAGGCCCTCCGCCGTCTCCGCCGTCAGGGCGAACAGACCGCCCGGGGCGAGGCGCTCGGCGACGGCGCCGATCAGGGGCGCGAGGTCGCCGAGATAGGGGGCGAGATCGCCGGCCACGATCAGATCGAAGGACGCGTCGGTCTCGATCTCCGAGCGCAGAAAACCGAGCGCGTCGCCGACATAGAGCGCGTCGTAGAGCTCCTTCTCCGCCGCTTCGGCGATCATGCCCTCGGACAGATCGACGCCGATGCGGGCCTCGGTCAGGTCGCCGAGCGCCTCGGCGCACAGCCCGGTGCCGCAGCCGAGATCGAGGAGGCGCGCGAAGCGGCGCTCGGGGCCGGCGGCGTCCTGGATCTGCTGGCGGATCTGCAGCGGCGCGTCATAGCCGAGACGCTCGATGAGGATGTCGTCGAAATCGGCGGCGTTCTGGTCGAACAGGGCGGCGACATAGGCCGGCGGAGCGCCGTCCGGCGTCGGACCGGCCGCGAGCGCGGCCAGTCGCAGGCTGACGGCGGCGCGGTCCTCCGGATCGATGGCGAGGGCGCGGGCGTACGCCTCCGCAGCCGCGCGGGCGTCTCCCGCGGCGAGCGCGGCGGCGCCGGCGTCGAGCGCGGCTTTCAGCGCGGCGAGATCGACCGCGCCGGGCGCCGGAGGGGTCTGGTCGCTCACCAGAGGCTCCCTAGCTGGCGCTCGCGCAAGCCTTGATCATAAGCCTCGACGTCGAAATCGGGATCGGGG
The DNA here is from genome assembly GCA_039819865.1 of Pseudomonadota bacterium. Classification (GTDB taxonomy): domain Bacteria; phylum Pseudomonadota; class Alphaproteobacteria; order Rhodobacterales; family Rhodobacteraceae; genus JBCBRF01. The sequence goes on from JBCBRF010000175.1 coordinate 4,136, forward strand.
TTGGCGTTCATCCGGCCGACTGTCGGCAAGGTCTCGGGATCGGGCCAGGCCTCCGGCGACCAGAGCTGAGCGCGCATCACGGCGCGGGCGCATTGGAAACAGACGCGCTCGATCGCGACCAGCGTCACGAGGGTCGGCGGCCGGTCCTCCATCGCGAACCGCGCGCGGCGGTCGGGATCGACGCTCAGGCGCGCGCGGCCGCGGATCCTCAGCGCCTCGCCCGTGCCGGGGATCAGGAAGATCAGCCCGATCCGCGGGTCGTCGAGCAGGTTGCGGAGCGTGTCGATGCGGTTGGCGCCGCGCCGATCCGGGATCGCCAGCGTGCGCGCGTCGAGCACGAAGGCCGCCTGTCCCGGATCGCCCCGGGGCGAGAGGTCGAGCCCCTGGGACCCGGCGCTCGCGATCACCAGGCACGGCGCGGCCTCGACGAAGCGGCGATAGGCCGACGTCAGATGGCCCGCCTCCTTGGTGAGCGCGCGCCGCCCCGGCGCGTCATAGAGCGCGTCGAGCGCCGCGCGGTCGGCGACCTCATGCGCGGGATCGGCATGCGGGGACGCGGTCGGCGTCGGGCCTGTCTCGGTCGGGTCAGCCTGCTCCGCCATGGGGACCTCCGCTGCTGCGTTCGGCCGTGGCTCTCCCACGGATCGCGGATCGTCGGGAGAGGGCGCGGCGACGCGGCGGGAGAGACGGGGCGAGCGGCCCGGGCGAAGCATTGCGAAAAGCGCTGGACAGCGCTTGGCCGTTCTCGTTCTGTGCGGGCGATGAGAGAGAGGCGCGCAGAGAGTCGGATCGAGGCGGAGACCGCGGCCGACGGGTTCGAATTTCAATTGGCGGGCGAGCGGCTGACGGCGCGCGCCTCCGGGGCGCTGTGGCTGCCGGAGCGCTCGGCGCTGGCGGTGGCGGACCTCCATCTCGGCAAATCCGAGCGCATGGCGCGCCGCGGCGGACCGCTGCTGCCGCCCTACGAGACCGCCGACACGATCGAGCGTCTGGCGACGGAGATCGCGCGGCTCGAGCCGCGGATGGTGATCAGCCTCGGCGACAGCTTCGACGACGCCCGCGCCGCCGACGCGCTCGGACCCGCCGCTCGAGAGCGGCTGGGGGCGCTCGCCGAGGGCCGCGACTGGGTGTGGATCGCCGGGAATCACGATCCCGCGGCGCCCGCGGGCCTCGGGGGCCGCGCGCTCGAGGAGCTTGCGCTCGGGCGGCTTCGATTCCGGCATATCGCCTCGGCCGGGGCGATGCCCGGCGCGGTCTCTCGCGGAGAGGTTTCGGGCCATCACCATCCGAAGGCGACGCTGATCGCGCGCGGGCGGCGGCTGTCGCGGCGCTGCTTCCTGTGGGACGCGCGGCGGCTGATCCTGCCGGCCTTCGGGCTCTACACCGGCGGGCTCGACGCGCGGGACCCGGCGTTCGACGCGCTGCTGGAGCCGGATGCCGTGGCGCTCCTGATCGGGCGTCGGGCGCAGGCGCTGCCGCGCGCGGCGCTCTCGGCGGCGCGGGGCGCGTCGGGGCCCGGATTCGACGGGCCGCGCTGAGAGCCGGGGGCGAACCAGACGTCGAGCCGGGCTCCAGCGAAACGGGAACGCTCCTCGGCCGCGCCGACGCCCATGCGCCGCCGCCCATGCGTCGCCGCCAAGGTGAAAAAACTTAAAAAAGTCCCGTCAGAGGTCCGCGCCGGAAACGTTTCATTAACAGCCGGCGGCGTAGCTTGAAGGTGTCGACGACGCCTCCCCTCGTCGCCGACTCGGCCGCCGCGCGTATCCCCTTCCCCACCCTTCCCTCGCGGCGGCCACCCCCTCCCCCTTTTCTTCCCCCCTTCTCCGACCTCAGGCCGAGCCGTAGCCCGGACCGCTCGCGATCTTCGCCAGCACGGCGTCGATCTCCGCGTCCGGCAACAGCGGCGGCGGGCCGAGGACGCTCGCGGCGAGAAATTGCGCGGCCAGGGCCTCGACCTCGACCGCCACGCCGAACGCCTGATCCAGATCCTTGCCGCAAGCGATCAGACCGTGATGGGCGAGCAGACAGGCCTTTCGGCCGTCTAAGGCGGCGAGCGCATGGTCGGACAGGGCCTGCGTGCCGAACAGCGCGTAGGGCGCGCAGCGCACGTCCCGGCCGCCCGCGATCGCGACCATGTAGTGGAAGGGCTCGATCCCCCGGCTATGGCAAGCGAGCGCGGTGGCCGAGACCGGATGGGCGTGGAGCACCGCGCCGAACTCGGGGCGGGCCTGCAGAATGTCGTGGTGGAAGCGCCATTCCGAGGACGGCCTGCGGCCCGCGCGGCCGCGCCAGTCCGGAGCGCCCTTCCGCGCCCAATCGAGCGCGATCAGATCGGCAGGGGTCATCGCCGCATAGTCCAGGCTCGACGGCGTCAGCCAGAGCCCGCCGCCGTCCGAACGACGCGCGGAGAGGTTGCCGGACGTTCCCTGGTTGATCCGCGCCGCGTTCATGGCGCGGGCGGTCTCGACGAAGGCCTCGCGCAACGCGCGGTCGTGCGTTCCGTGCGGATCGTCGTCCGGGGCGATCGCGGCGCGGCGCGCCTGTCGCCGAGCACGAAGGCGCTCGATCCGGGCGCGCACGGCGTCGAGCGCTCTCGGGAGATCGCGGGGCATGGTGTCTGGCTCCTGTGCGGACGGCGAGAGGAATCCCTGTTCACGAAATCGGCGCCGCCGTTGTCAAACGGATCCGCCGTTGCGATCTTTAATCTGGAACGAGCGATCTATTACCGATCGCCGCTTCAAGCCCGCGGGCCGACGCTCTGCGGAGACCCAGAGACGCCGTTGAGAGAGAACGCCATGACCGACTTCACGCTTCACACCGCCGAAACCGCGCCGGAGGCCGCCAAACCGCTGATCGAGGCCTCGCAAAAACGCTACGGCATGCTGCCGAACCTGCATGCGACCCTGGCCGAGAGCCCGGAGACCTATGAAGCCTACGGCGCGCTGCAGGGCTTGTTCGGCAAGACCTCGCTCGGGACCGTGGAAAAGCACGTGGTGCTGATCGCGATCAATGTCGACAACCGCTGCCATTACTGCGTGCCGGCGCACAGCTTCCTCGCGCTGAAAGACGGCGTGTCCGAAGAGACCGTGGCGGCGCTGCGCGAAGACCGGGCGCTGCCGGATGCGCGGCTCGAGGCGCTCCGCCAGTTCACCAAAGCTCTGATCGCCAATCGCGGCCATCTGGCGGACGCGGAGGTGGCGGCGTTCCTGGCCGCCGGCTTCACCAAGCAGAACGTGTTCGAGGTGATCCTGGCGAGCGCTTACAAGACGATCTCCAACTACACCAACCACCTGGCCCGCACGCCGGTCGACCCGCCGTTCCAAAAATACGCCTGGAGCGAAGCGACGGCCGCCGCCGAGTAAGCGGTCGAAGGGCGCTTTTCGGGGTCAGACGGGGCGGCGTCCGGGGTGGGCTTGCGCCGCCCTCGTCTCTCCGCGGGCCGAGAGTCGGGGCGGGAGGACGCCGCCCCGACCTTAACGCGAGCCCGCCCGTCGCCCTCGCGCCTATTCGACGAGCACGCGCTGGCTGTCGAAATAGTTGCGGAGCGCGCCGAGCGTCTTCGGGCCGAACTTGCCGTCGATCCGCCCGGTGTAGCGCTCCTCGGGCGGCAGTTCGTCGCGCAGATTGACCTGGAGCGCGCGCACCTCGTCCTCGGTCACCCAGGCGTCGCGGGAACGGTCGGTGGGCGGCTCGGGGTCGATCATGCCCTGGGCGCGGAGCCAGGTCTTCACGCCGATTAGGGTGGCGTCGCCGAATTTGCCGTCGAGCGGCCCCTGATAATGGCCGAAGCCCTGGAGCGCGCGCT
>JBCBRF010000176.1:0-7874 GCA_039819865.1 Pseudomonadota bacterium
TCGCAGGCGGCGTCGCGGGCGACCTCATCGCCTTCGACATCCCGACAGGGCGGCGGACCTGGATCCGCGAGTTCGGCTCGTTCAACCGGGTTTGGCCGGCCGGCCGGTCGCTGTTCGCGTTGACGGAGGACGCCCGCGTTCTCGCTCTCGACGTCCGCACCGGCGCGACGCTATGGGAGACCGAGCTGCCGCGATACGACGATCCCGAAGACCGCGAAGGCGCGTTCGCCTATGGCGGTCCGACGCTTGTCGGCGGAAAGCTCTTCATCGTCAGCTCCGACAGCAAGATGTTCCGGCTCGACGCTCAGACCGGCGCCAAGGATGGCGAGGTCGATCTGCCGGGGCCGTCGGCGATCCCGCCGATCACCGTCGGGGGCCGCTTGTACGTGCTCGACGCCGACGGCGACCTGCACGCCTATCGCTGACACGCGGCACGGAGAACGCCATGACCGGGGCCTCGGGCTTCACGGTCGCCATCGTCGGGCGCCCCAATGTCGGCAAATCGACGCTGTTCAACCGCCTCGTCGGCAAGCGCCTGGCGCTGGTGGACGACACGCCGGGCGTGACCCGAGACATCCGCGAGGGCGTCGCGCGTCTCGCGGACATGCGTTTCACGCTGCTCGACACCGCGGGCCTCGAGGATGTGAACGACGACAGCCTGCCGGGGCGGATGCGGCGCATGACCGAACGCGCCGCGGCGTCGGCTGATCTGTGCCTGTTCGTGATCGACGCCCGCGCGGGCGTGACGGCGGTGGATCAGGAGTTCGCGGGCATCCTTCGCCGCGGCGGCAAGCCGGTGCTGCTCCTCGCAAACAAGGCCGAGGGCCGGGCCGGGGAGGGCGGCGCCCTCGAGGCCTTCGCGCTCGGACTCGGCGACCCGATCGCGGTCTCCTCCGAGCATGGGGAAGGGTTCGAAGATCTGCTGACCGCGCTCCGGCCCCATTACGACGCCGCATGTCTGGCGGAGGATGCGGCGGACGCGGTCGAAACGGATGTCTTGATCGATGCGGACGACGACGCGGATGCGGGCGCCCCCGATCCCCTCAAACCAGTTCAGATCGCGGTCGTCGGACGTCCGAACGCCGGCAAGTCGACCCTGATCAATCGCCTGCTCGGCGAGGAGCGCCTGCTCACCGGCCCGGAAGCCGGCGTGACGCGGGACGCGATCGGCCTGCCGCTCGATTGGAACGGCCGCGCCTTCAAGATCTTCGACACCGCCGGCCTGCGCAAAAAGGCGCGCGTGCAGGATAAGCTCGAGAAACTCTCTGTCGGAGACGCGCTCCGCGCGGTCCGGTATGCGGAGGTCGTGATCCTGCTGATCGACGTCCGGGCGGCGTTCGAGCAACAGGATCTGCGGATCGCCGATCTTGCGGAGCGAGAGGGCAGGGCGGTCGTCGTCGCCGCCAACAAATGGGATCTCGAAGACGAGCCGCAGGCGAAGCTGGTCGAGCTGAAGCAGGAGTTCGAGAGGCTTTTGCCGCAGCTCAGGGGCGCGCCCCTGGTCGCGGTGTCGGGCCTCACGGGCCGCGGGCTCGATCGACTGCAGAAGGCGGTGTTGAGCGCCTACGACGCCTGGAACATTCGGATCTCGACCGGCAAGCTCAACCGCTGGCTCGCCCATCAGACGGAACGCCACCCGCCGCCCGCGCCTTCGGGTCGGCGGATACGGCTTCGGTACATGACCCAGGCCAAAACGCGCCCGCCGACCTTCGTCGTCTTCGCGTCGCGCCCGGACGCCCTGCCCGAAAGCTATCTGCGCTTCCTGGCCAACGGCCTGCGGGAGGATTTCGCGCTGCACGGGGCGCCGATCCGCATCTTGATCCGCGCGGGCGACAACCCCTACGCGTCCAAAGCGGCGAAGCGCTGACGGGGTCAGGCGTCCGCCAGCCCCTCGAGAAGCTCCGCCGCCATCTCCGCGCAGCTTGCGAGCGCGCTCTTGTCCTCGCCTGGGTGGGTGCGCGCCCGAAGCGCCGTCGGCATCGGCTCCGGGGCGTAGACCATGACGCGCACCGACGGCGTCTCGGCCGCGTAGGATTGGGCGAGCGCCGCCGCGGCCGCCTTGCTCGCCCCGTAGCCGCCCCAGTACTTCAACCCGGCGTGCGGGTCATGGACTTGGACGTACACAGGCGCGCTCGATTGGCGCAGCAGCGGATCGATTGAGCGGATCAGCCGGTGGGTCGCCGTGGCGTTTACGGCGAGCAACTCTTCGATCTCGGGAGGGTCGAGATGCGCGACCGGCGTCAGTCTCGCCCCCTGAGCGGCCGCATGCACCAGAATGTCGACCCGCTCGAAGCGCTGGAACAGCGCCGCGCCAAGCCGGTCGATCCCGTCGCCATCCTTCAGGTCGAGCGGCGTCAGGACCGCGGTTTTCCCGCTCGCCTTCTGGATCTGGTCGTCAAGCTCCTCGAGCCCGCCGACGGTTCGCGCGAGTGCGACGACCTGTGCGCCCTCCGCCCCGAGCGCGGCCGCCACCGCCCGGCCGAAGCCGCGCGAGGCCCCGGTCACGAGCGCGATCTTGTCGTCGAACCGCCGCTTGGCCGTCGTCATCCGTCCGCTCCTCGGAAACCCTTCGCGATCTGGTCGCTCGGCGGCACCGGATACATGCCGCTGAAGCAGGCGTCGCAGAAGCTCGGCGAGGCGGGGTTGCGCCCATCGGGCGAGCCGACCGCCCGATACAACCCGTCCAGGGAGATGAACTCAAGACTGTCGACCCCGAGCGCGTCGCGCATCTGCTCGGGCCCCATGCTCGCCGCCAACAGGTTCTCCCGATCCGGCGTGTCGACGCCGTAGAAACAGGGCCAGGCGGTCGGAGGGCTCGCGATCCGGAAATGCACCTCGCGCGCGCCGGCCTCGAGCAGCATCTCCTTGATCTTTCGAGACGTCGTGCCGCGAACCACGGAGTCGTCCACCAGTGCGACGCGCTTTCCTTCGACCAGCTTCCGATTGACGTTCAGCTTGAGCCGCACGCCCATGTTCCGGATCTGCTGGGTCGGTTCGATGAAGGTCCGCCCGACATACTGGTTCTTCACGATCCCCAGCGCCAGCTCGATGCCCGAGGCGGCCGCGAAGCCGATTGCGGAAGGCGCGCCGCTGTCCGGGATCGGGCAGACCAGATCCGCCTGGACCGGCTTCTCGCGCGCCAGCTCCTCGCCGATCCGTCTCCGCGCCTCATAGACCGAGAGCCCGCCGATCGCGCTGTCCGGGCGAGAGAAATAGACATACTCGAAGATGCAGAAGCGCGAGGGTTGGGACGGGAACAAGCGTTCGGAGTGCAGGCCGTGCTCGTCGATCACCACCATCTCGCCGGGCTCGACCTCGCGCACCACTTCGGCGCCGACGATGTCGAGCGCCACCGTCTCTGAGGTGAGCACATAGGCGCCGTCGCGCCGGCCGATCACCAGCGGCCGCACGCCGAGCGCGTCGCGCACGCCGATCATGCCCTGGCGGGTCAGCGAGACCACCGAGAACGCGCCTTCGACCCGCCTCAGCGCATCGCGCAGGCGCTCGGACGTGGAGCGCTGTATGGAACGCGCCATCAGATGGATGATGCACTCGGTGTCGGAGCTCGACTGGAAGATCGACCCGGACTGCACCAGTTCTGCCCTCAGCGCCTCCGCATTCGTGAGATTGCCGTTGTGCGCGATCGCGAGGGGGCCGTTGGCGAGTTCCGCATAGAGCGGCTGGATGTTTCGGATCTCGGTCGGTCCGCGCGATCCCGCGGTCGCGTAGCGGGTGTGCCCAAGCGCGTGGACGCCAGGAAGACGCTCGATGGTGGCGGGATCGGTGAAATTGTCCCGCACGTAGCCGGGTTTGCGCACGACGCTGAACGCGCCGCTTTCCGGCGAGAGGCTGACCACGCCGGCGGCCTCCTGACCCCGGTGCTGAAGCGCGTGCAGCCCGAGAGCGGCGTAGCTGGCGGCGTCTGGCGCGCCCCAGATGCCGAAGATGCCGCATTCTTCGCGGAATTTATCCCCGTCGAGGCGGTCGAAGGGGTGGCTCGGCCAACCGGTCGCGTCGTCCGCTTCCGCGGCGTCCGAGAACAGCGGCGCTTCGACGCTCCGCTCCCGTTCCGCATCCAGGCGGAGACGCGCCAGAGAGGCCTTTACGCAAGGCGGAGATGTCTTGGCCATGGAGGGTCCCGGCGCTGTTCCAGTGTGGGCCCGGAGCCCGGCCGCACCGCGGCTCCGGAGAACATTCTGCCGAATTTGGCTTGGACGAGCCCCCCGTTCGATCCGAGACGGCGGCTCAGCCGTCTTCCAGATCGCTCGCCGCTCCGCACTGGTCCATCAACGCGTTCACGCGCCCTTCAAGCCAGGCCGGCACCTCGTCGGGAACGATCGACTGGATGATCTCAGCCGTCGCTTGAACGACCCCGATGGTGTACGCGTTTTCGATGAACTGATAACGGTCCGCTTCCAGCACGATTTGTTGGTATGCGATATAGATCACCGCGACCAGGACCAAACCCCTGAGCGCGCCATAGATGAAGCCGACCCCCTGGTCGAACAGGCTGAGCGCGGTGTTGCGGATCGTCCCCGAGAACACCCAGATCAGAATCCCCGTCGCGATCAGCGCCACCCCGAACACAATGACGAAGGCGACCACCATCGAGAGGTTGCAGTCGCGAAGATAGCCGCCGATCCCCGGCAGCCCGGTCAGCATCGGCTGAAGCATCGGCGCGAAGGCGAAGGCGGCGAAGAACGCCGCCGCCCAGCTCAGCAGCGCGAACAGCTCCCGGATCGCGCCCCGGACCATCGCCAGATACGCCGACACGATCACCAGAACGCCCACCAGGGCGTCGATCACCCAGGCGAAATCGGTGGAGGTCAAATCCATTCGCGTAGCCCTCTCGACCCCAAACGCTCAGGCGGAGCCCCTCTTCCCACGCCCGCATCCGCCGGAAGCGCTCGTTCGCCAGCCGCCGCCCCGCGCTCAACCGTCACGCAATCGGGCGACCAGCGCGTCGAGCGTGCCGATCTCGGCGAGGGTGATGCCATAGTCCTTTGGGCTTTGCACCCGCCTCGGCGCGGTTTCCGTCGCGGCGTCGCCGCTTTCGTGGCCGCTCGGACCCATTGGCCCCGCCAGCAGATCCGGCTGCTGCGCTTTTATGGCGGGCGCGGGCTCCCCCTCCTTGGCCGTCCCGCGGATCTCCGGACCGATCGCGCGGGTGAAGCCGAGCTTCGCGGCCTCCTTCAGCCGCGTCTCCGCTTGGGTCACCGGGCGCACCGCGCCCGACAGGCTGATCTCGCCGAAACAGACTGTTCCAGGCGGCGTCGCGACGTCGTAATGCGCGGACAGGAGCGCCGCCGCGACCGCCAGATCCGCCGCCGGCTCCGTCACCCGCAACCCGCCCGCGACGTTCAGATAGATGTCGAGCCCGCCAAGCGCGACGCCGGCGCGCGCCTCGAGCACCGCCAGGATCATCGCGAGCCGTCCCGCGTCCCAACCGACGACGGCGCGCCGCGGCGTGCCCAGCATCGAGGGCGCCACCAGCGCCTGGATCTCGACTAGCACGGGTCGCGTCCCTTCGATGCCGGCGAACACCGCCGCACCCGAAGTCTCGCCGTCGCGCTCGCCTAGGAACAGCGCCGAGGGGTTCGACACCTCCTGGAGGCCTGCGCCCGTCATCTCGAACACGCCGATCTCGTCCGCCGCGCCGAACCGGTTCTTCACCGCGCGCAGGATGCGGAACTGATGCCCGCGCTCACCTTCGAAATAGAGCACCGCGTCCACCATGTGCTCGACCACGCGGGGTCCGGCGATCTGACCCTCCTTGGTGACGTGCCCGACCATGATCACCGCCGTCCCGCGCCGCTTGGCGAAGGTGACGAGCTCATGGGCCGAGGCCCGCACCTGCGCCACCGAACCGGGCGCGCTCTCCACATGGTCGGACCACATGGTCTGGATCGAATCGATGATGGCGAGCTCCGGCGCCTCCGCCTCGAGCGTCGTCAGGATGTCGCGCAGATTGGTCGCGCTCGCGAGCTGCACCGGCGCGTCCGCGAGACCAAGTCGGGAGGCCCGCATCCGGATCTGCTCCGCCGCCTCCTCGCCCGAGACATAAACGACGCCGGGTCCGCCCGTTTTCGCGCAGGCGCGCGCGATCCGCGCGGCCGCCTGCAGCAGGAGCGTGGATTTGCCGATCCCCGGATCGCCGCCGACCAGTACGGCCGAGGACCGGACCAGCCCGCCGCCGAGAACCCGGTCGAGCTCGACGACGCCGGTCGAGCGCCGGGGCGGCGGCGCCTCGGATCCGGAGAGCGGCGCGAGCGTCACCTTTCGTCCCCGCGCCTTGCCGAGCGTCTTGCCGACGGGGCCGCTGTCGGACAGGCCGGTCTCCTCGACGACGCCGCCCCATTCGCCGCAGGCGTCGCAGCGCCCGGTCCATTTGGCGTAGGTCGCGCCGCAATGCTGGCACGCGTAGCTTGGAGATTTCGCCATGCCTGAGATCCTTAAACGGTTGAGATCTAGATATGGGCCTTACATGGTTTCCGCAATCAAGACTTAGACGCCGCCTGGTCGATTGGCACAGTTTCAAATCGCCTCCGCCGGGTCTCCCAACTCGCCCAAATCGACGCCAGCACCAGCGCCGTGAACAGATGCAGGCCCCATTGCACCTGCAACTCGCCGACGCCGCGATAGGCGATGATGTAGAAGCCGAGCAGGAACACGTCGGTCATCGAGAGCCGCGCCAACCCTTCGATCAGCGGCAAAAGCGCCCGCGCCGTCGGGGTGTCCGAGAACTGCGCATAGACCAGCAGCAAAGTCTTCAGATAGGGTGCGACGATTGCGAACACGCCCACCAGCACCGCCAGCACCGCGTCGGTCTCGTAGAGTTGCGCGATCCCGGAGAACACGGTGATGGTCTCGGTGCTGAACAGCCAGGGGATCTCGGCCGTCGCCAGCGGCGCCTGCCAGGCCACCGGGAACAGGCCGAGCAGGGCGAGATTGACGGCCTTCGCGGCCGGCAGCGTGACTTTGGCGACCATCGCGCGCTCACTCCTCGCTCAGAGCGCGACCCGGATCAGTGGCAACCGCTCATCCGTCCGATCGCGCGAAAAACAAAACGGTTAGGCCGTGACCACGCGTCGAAGAAAGGGATCACGGCCTAGGCGCCGAGCGTCACGCCGCTGGCCGCAATCGCGCCGAAGATCGCGAGCGGCGCCGGATAAACCCGCGCCCAACCGCGTTCGAACGCCGCCGCACCCGCGGCCGAGACCAGAAGCCCCGCGCCGAAGCCGGCCATCGCGGTCCGCACCGGCAGTCCGAAGACGCTCACATCCTCCCACAGCGCGATCAGGCATCCGGTCAGCGCCAGCGTGAAGACGACGCAACCCAGATGGGCGCGGCCCCGCCAGCCATATTGCGACAACGCCTGCGCCACGCTGAACATCAGCGCGCCGAACACGCCGAAGGCCAGCATCAGGCCGAGCATCAGGATGTGGATCTGCATGCGGCCTCGCTCCCGCGCCTCCGCGCCGCTACCCGGCGGCGACCAGCGCCGCGCAACGCGCGATCTCGTCCTCGCTGTTGAAGTAGTGCGGCGAGACGCGGATCACGCCCTCCGCGAAGCCGCGCCGGCCGAGATCCCATCGGGAATAGGAGGCGGGCGAGACGGTGTGCGCCAGTCCGCCCGCGCGGAGACGCGCCGAGAGCCGATCGGTCGGCTCATCGGTCTTGTGGAAGGTGACGATCCCGCTCTTCTCGCGCCCCCGATCGGTCACGCCCACCTTCGGGATCGCCGAGAGCCGCGCCCTCAGATCCTCGGCCAGCGTCCTCGTCCGCGCTTCGATCGCGGGCATCCCGATCCCGAGCGCATAGCGCACGGCCGCGCCCAGCGCCGCCTTGCCCGCGAAGAACTGCTCGAAATTCTC
>JBCBRF010000177.1:0-7755 GCA_039819865.1 Pseudomonadota bacterium
AGTATGCGATTGCCTGCTTTGCAGCTGCATCAAGGGGCTTAAGCACTGCGCCTTTTAAAGAGAGCACAGCGCGTTTGGCATTGCTTGTGTCTGGTTGCAGTAGGCCTGTGCGTTTCGCCTCCACAACCATTCGTCCGCGTCCGTTGTCGCCTAGGAGCAGGTAGTCTAGATACCCTTCAAGAGATGATACTTCAGTTTGAATGCTCTCCCGTTCCCAACCTAGAACTTCAAGCAACATGCGATCGATGATGCGGAGTCTCACATCACTTTCGTTCAGATCCGTTGCCGATGCAGCTTCAAGCTCGGGCCGAATTTGACCGAACGCTTCGTGCGCTTCATCCGTCCTCTCGGCGGTCATTTGAGTGTCCCTGTGCATTATACTTTCGGGGCGAGGTTACCGTCGCCAACTGGTTTCATCAATATGTTGTGGGTGTCGCGCACCCGGTGCATAGCGACACAGCACTTAGTGCAGAGTTAATTAGACGGATTTTCAAGCCGTCGGAGGATGCGCCATTGGTCTAAGTATCCGACGCGATTCCCAAATAATTCTGTGGATATTTTCTTTTCTATCAGGTTTCAATTTATGAATTCCATGCCGTTATGCGATTGTGTTCTCTATGAAACTTGAGCCCATGAGAACAATTGCTCTGATTTCACAGAAGGGAGGCGCTGGGAAGTCAACGCTGACGATAAACTTGGCGGGCATCGCCGTGTCACGAGGGTGCTCCGTTGTCATCGCGGACGCTGATCCCCAGCAGTCAGTGGTCGACTGGTACAAAGCGAGGAAGGGCAGATCACCGATGCCCTACGTCGCTTCCACGCACGCCAGCCAAGTGAAAGACATCGTTGAGCGATCCTCGGCCAACGGCGCTGATCTTGTCCTCATCGACACGTCGCCGAACTCGACAGAAGAGAGCCTGGCGATCGCCGCATGCGCGGATCTTCTCGTAGTCCCCTGCGCTCCTGCCCTGATCGATCTCCGCGCACTGACGCGCACGAAGAGCGTCGTCGACTTCTCTGGCAAGCCGGCGATCGCGGTTCTCAATCGTGTTCCTCATTATGGAAATGAGGCCGACCAAGCGGCGGATGCCCTGCGTAACATCGGCTTCTCGGTTTGCCCGCATCGCATAGGCAACAGAGCCGCGACGCGACGGCACTACACCCGCTCCGAAACGATCTCTGAATTCGAGCCCGATGGCGTGGCGGCGAAAGAGTTCGAAGCCGTCTTCGACTTCCTTTGTGCTCATGCCGGCATGCCGGCAAGGGCTCATGAGCCCTTGAGCCCTAGGGAGGTCGCTCATGGCTAAAAGGACTCCGTTGGACATCGCCGCTGCAATGGACGCCGATCTGGCCCGCCAGTCGACGGCGGCCGCCATAATCCCGGAAGTTGAGAAAGCCCAATCCGACCAGCGGCCGCCCGGCCGCCAGGGGCGAAAGAAGGTCCAGACCCATGTCAGCCCACATGTCCACAAGCAGATCCATCTGATCGCGCTCGAAGAGGACACAAGCGTCGAAGAGCTGATGCTCGAAGCACTCGACTTGCTCTTTCGCATGCGTGGGAGGCCGATGATCGCCTTCGAGGGCCGCCAACGGTCGAGAAACGGAGAGCGATGAGTCGAGGTTTCAAAGACGATGCACAAGAAAACCTCTTCGTTCCTTTCATCCAGGATCTGCCTCTGCGCGATCAACGTGAGACGATGGAGCGGCCGTTTTTCAGTCTTTCAAAGCAGAAACGATTGAAGCCGATCGAATACATCAGCCCGAAGGGTGTGATCCTCCCCCACTGAGTGGGTCCGACGTGAAGTATGGGTTTTCGTCCAAACACGGAGGATCAGAGCATGGCTCGGAAGCGTCACAAGCCTGAAGAGATCGTCGCAAAGCTTCGTCAGGTTGAGGTTCTGCAATCGCAAGGCGCGTCCGCCTCGGACGCGATCCGGCAGATCGGCGTCACGGAGGTGACGTACTACCGCTGGCGGAAGGAGTATGGGGGCATGAAGGCTGAGCAGCTGCGCCGCCTGAAAGAGCTCGAGAAGGAGAACGAGCGGCTGCGGAAGGCGGTCTCAGACCTCACGCTCGACAAACTCATTCTGAAAGAGGCGGCTAAGGGAAACTACTGAGCCCTTCGCGCCGTCGCACCTGCGTCCAGCACGTTGTTCAAGAACTCCGCGTCACGGAACGCGGGGCCTGCCGCATACTCGGCCAGCACCGGTCGACGCAGCGCCGCGAACCGCAGGGCCGCGCCGATGAGCTGCGGCTGACGGAAGACGTCATCGAGCTGGCGCGCCAGTACGGCCGCTACGGCTATCGGCGGGTGACGGCCTTGCTGCGCCAGGCGGGCTGGTCGGTGAACGCCAAGCGCGTCGAGCGGATCTGGAGGCGTGAAGGGCTGAAAGTTCCAGCTAAACAACCAAAGCGTAAACGGCTTTGGCTGAACGACGGCTCTTGCGTGCGGCTGAGGCCGGAGCGGGCGAACCATGTCTGGAGCTACGACTTTGTCCACGACCGCACGCATGACGATCGGGCCTTTCGGATGCTGAACATCGTCGACGAGTTCACGAGAGAGGCGCTGATGATCCGCGTTGACCGCAAGCTCAACTCGGCCTCCGTCATCGACGCCCTGACCGATCTGTTCATTTTGCGCGGACCGCCAGCCTATGTTCGCTCAGACAATGGTCCCGAGTTCGTGGCCGAGGCGGTGCGCAACTGGATCGCCGCCGTCGGCGCCCAGACCGCCTTTATCGAGCCAGGAAGTCCTTGGGAGAACGGCTATGTCGAGAGCTTCAACGCTCGGCTCCGCGACGAGCTTTTGAACGGAGAGATCTTCTGCTCCTTGAAGGAGGCGCGGATCGTCATCGAGCAATGGCGGCGGCATTACAACGAGATCAGACCTCATGGATCACTCGGCTGGCGGCCGCCCGCGCCAGAAGCCCGCATACCGGCCGAGATCTCAATCCACTAACAATCCAACTGGACCCATCGATGGGGGCTGATCAGAGTGGCGTCGCCGAAACTACGATCCGAGCGCGTGGGATGCGGCCGACGTCGCCAATCGGTGCCTGTCGGCGGCGACCGCTTGCCTGTATGGCGTGACCGAAGCGGCGGTGCTCGCCGCCGGCTACGCGCCGGCGGTCGGTTTTTTGCACACGGGAAAACCGCTGTCGTTCGTCTACGACATCGCCGACCTTTATAAGTTCGAGCACGTCGTCCCCGAAGCCTTTCGGATCGTTGGTCGACACGCCCGCGGCAAGCTCGAGGGCCGCGACCCGGTTCGTGAGGTCCGCCTCGCCTGTCGCGACGCCTTTCGACGGACCAAGATCCTGCAGACGATGATCCCCGGCATCGAAGACGTGTTGAATGCGGGCGGCGTCGCACGGCCGGAGCCTCCGGCGGACGCGATTCAACCAGCATTCGAAGACCCGCCTGCGAGCGGCGAAGAGGGACAACGGGGATGATGGTCGTCGTCGTCGAAAACGCGCCCCCGCGGCTTCGCGGCAGGCTCGCTGTTTGGCTGCTCGAGATCAGGGCTGGCGTCTATGTCGGCTCCTACTCGAAGCGCACGCGAGAGATGATCTGGGATCAAGTCGTCGACTTGATCGCGGACGGCGACGGCGTCATCGCATGGACCGCGCCGACGGATGCCGGGTTTGAGTTCCAGACGGTGGGGAGGAACCGTCGTCGGCCGGTCGATTTCGACGGTCTAAAACTCGTCGCCTTCGACCCGCCTCGGGGCCGATGACGGACTGACGTACGAACCAAGAACGTCGGTACGCTCTTTGACAATCGAATAGCCTTTCGAAAACAGTCTTCTACAGGAAGAGTGCTCCCCGCCCACGCGGGGATGAGCCGGCGATAGTTGATTGGACGGGGAAATCTCAGTCGTGCTCCCCGCCCACGCGGGGATGAGCCGGGCCAGCGCCGGCGCGGGCTGATCCGCGGAACGTGCTCCCCGCCCACGCGGGGATGAGCCGGCCTTCCCGACCACCATCATGTCTCGGATCTAGTGCTCCCCGCCCACGCGGGGATGAGCCGCGCTGCTCACGCTCTTGCGCCGCCGCCTCGCGGTGCTCCCCGCCCACGCGGGGATGAGCCGCGCTAACGGGGGCCGCGGTGGTGCTGGAGCTAGTGCTCCCCGCCCACGCGGGGATGAGCCGTAATAGCGAACATTTTGGATGAAATTTTCTTTGTGCTCCCCGCCCACGCGGGGATGAGCCGTTCCTGGAGCCATTCGCCTAGTTGATCGATTGGTGCTCCCCGCCCACGCGGGGATGAGCCGAGAAAAGATCCCGTTCGCAAACGCGTTAATCCGTGCTCCCCGCCCACGCGGGGATGAGCGCTCGGTGCCGAGGGAATAAGTTGGCGGGGCCTCGCGCCCATTGCGGTTCCGCATCCGATTTCGCAGTTACGCGGGTCACTCGGCGAGAACGCCGTTGACCGCGCAGCCACGGAAAGAAATCCGCAAAACCCGCTTACCCTTTGCTGCATCGAGTGTTTCTCAACCGCGCCAGCCTTCTCAGTTCCCAAGTTACCAAGCCACGATCCGATTCTGGGACACACCGGCAAATCGAAAGCGAAATCGACTTTTTTCGCCCTGAAAAACGCGAAAACCCCGGGCGGCCGCGCGCCCGTACGTCACTTTAAGCCTCAGGAGGGACCCGCGAACCTCGGCCGACCGATCTGGTTGATCAATCCACGAAGCCCGCGTCTCACACGTTTGGACCGCTTGGGCCACTTGGACCGCGTTGTTGCTGAAGAGTTTTTTCGATTATCGAGCGCAGCCGAGTGATCCAAGACTCGGACCAGTCATGCAGGCCGCTAAGAAAAAACAGGGATCCGCCGGTCCAAGCGGTCCCTGTCGTTCCTCAGAGGTGTCGGCCTGAACGCCATGGCTACGCCGCGCGGTCCAGGTGGTCCAGCTGGTCCGCATTCTCTGATCGCGGCTCGCCGTCGTCGGAGCATCCGAGGATTTCCGCCCGGACCGCATAGGCTCGCGGCCGGTCCGGCACCTCTCTCGGCAACCGCGCTTGAAACGATCCACGTTCGCACTGAACGAGAAGCTCAAGATCCGCCAAAATTCTGGCCGCATTGCGCGGGTCAAGACCGGCAAGAACTTCCTCTCGCCAGACGTCGCTCTGGATGTAAAAAACACCGGCCACAGGATCATGCCATCCGGCCCGGTTACGAACAGCTGGATTTCGCTTCCCATCAGCGTCGGTCTGTCCAAGCAGCTCGAAGCGTCCGGCCCCGTGGCGCGCGATAAATCCGCGAACACGCGCCAGGGTTTCGCTTTCTTCCAGAGAACGCCCACCGCCGCGGTTCGCATACCAAAGCCGGGAGACGGCAAGGGCGGCTTGCTCAGCTTCCCCGCGAGGCCAGCCGGTGAGCCCAATATCCGTCGCAATGTCTCCGGCGGCGGCGACCAGCGCGATCCGGTGAAGCGCCCTCGAAACCTGCGGATCCGTCGATCCGCCGCTCGACAGATGGCGCAGGGCTCGGTCTTGGAACAAGCCGACCCGCTGTTGGGCGTCGCTTCGTGCGCCGTCGATATCCTCGATCAGCCAGCGCACGAAGGCGGGACCCGCCCATCCAAAATGGTCGTCGCTCGCCTGGCGCAATCGATCGGCGAAGCGCGACGGCGTCTGCGCGCCGTGCAGCTGATCGAACGCGCCGAAACGTTGATCCGTCGCTGGAATGTCGAGCATCCGCACCGCCTCTCCGGCCTTCGGCCGTCGCCCCGCCTCGGCGAGCTTATCGGCGAGAGAAATCTCACCGCTTGACAACACCAGCGTGCGCCAAGACGCCTGCAGCCGACGGGCCGTATTCGCGTCCATGCGCTCCTTGCCGCGGCCGTTCGCCAGCATGTAAGCCACAGAGCCGGCTTCCCGCGCATCGATCTCCGCCATTTCGTCCAGGATCAGGATCGACCCGTTGGAGGTCACGGCGGCCGCCTCCAGGCCATTCGACGTGGCGCGCCAGGTCGACAGGATCTGATCCGAATCCCAGACAGACCCGGCGAGCCGAAGCGCCGTGGTCTTGCCCCGCGACGACGCCCCACGCAGATGGAAGCCGCCGCCATCGAGCCCAAGCGGCTCGAGAAGCGCGCCCGCAAAGCCCACTGAAATCGCAAAAGCCAGGATCGGGTCTCCGACGGCGAGCCCAGCAACCTCGGACCGCCAGCCATCCAAAGATCCGGAGACCGTCGACTTGGCTGACTGCACAGTTCGGAGAAGGTCGTCTCCGAGGACCAAGTCCGGATCGCCAAGGGCCGAGCCATTTCGCAGCATGTAGCTCTGGCAATGCGCCCCAATCCAGCCGAAGCGCCGAGCGACCCGCTTGCGTTGCGTAGAGTGAGATCTGGCGATGTAGTCCACAATCTTGCTTCGCTGGTTCCGGACGCTCTCCGGTCGAAGGCCGTGCCGAGCGAGTTCACGGAGCGCCTCGCGGCCGTCATCAAAAAGTTTCTCCGCCGCGAGCGTCAGGATATGGGCGTTGCCATCGGGATCGAACACACGAACACGATAGCCCCAGTTCGACGAACGGTCGTCACTCGTGAACGCCAAGACATCGAGCGGCGAGCAAAGACGTCGCCACCCGGCATCATCCTCTCCTACCGGCTCAAGATACTCGACCGAGCCATCAGGCCCGCGTCGATAGCCCTTTGGAGGATCGGCCGGCTTTTCCGTCGCATCTGAAACAAGCACAGGAGCGCCGCACAACACGTCGTTCCAATCGAGCGCCTTCCCGGTTTCGGCGTGCAGACCTTCCGGCGGTTCGACGAGCTCAGACACATATCCGGCGTGCGTCAAACGTTCGGCGAGCGCCTTCGCGGCATCCTTACCAACTCGACCAGCGTCGTACGCGATGGCGATGCGTCCTGGGTCGTCAGGGTTTGGCGGAGGCAGCTCGAGGCGCGCGAGATTGTCGGCGCTGAACGCCGCGATCCCTTGTCGGAAGCCTCTGAGCGCCATGACCGACAAGAGCGTCTCAAGTCCTTCGGCGATGATCGCCGAACCCTTGATCGGATCGACTGGCGAGAGACCAACATAGCAACCCGCTCCGAGCGGCGAGCCGAGGAACCGTTTTGGTCGATCAAAGTCAGCTTTCGCGCCACTTTTCTTCAAGTAATGGCGTTGCACAGCTGCGAAGACACCATCTGATCGAGCAAGCCTCGCCAATAGCCCGCAAAAGGTGTCCGCCGATGAAACGTCTTTCGGCACCTTCAGGTTTGAGCAATAGCGAACCTGGTCTCTGAGAAGCGCGACAGTCTCAGCGGGAATTCGGCGAAATTCGCACAAATAGCGCTCCGCTGGCGTGCCCTCGATAGATCGGGACCTCTGGAACAGCTGCTTCGCGGAGCGACGCCTGTCCGGCTCTTTGAGGACCTGATCCCGCGGCCGGCGCCCTTCGTCGAGGGGAATGACTGTGTCCTCCCGAGGCGTCAGCACATCCGGGAAACCCGCGATCAGCGCGTCCTGGGAACAGCCCGCGTGACACTTCATCAACAGCTTGCCGTTTTCGGCGACGACCATCGAGAGGCTCGGCTTCTGATCGTCATGAGCAAAACAGCGCAAAATCCAGCCTCGGCCTTGGCGTCGAGCCGTCGGATCGAGCCGCATGACAAGAGCTTCCAGGGTCGCCGCCGACCAACCGTCAAGCTTTAAATGCGAGCGCGCGCTCATGACTGGCGCTCCTGACGCAGTCGGGAAAGCAGCCGCGTCGTTTTCGGCCGTCGCGCGACGGGCTTTGGCGTAGGTGGCG
>JBCBRF010000178.1:0-7707 GCA_039819865.1 Pseudomonadota bacterium
TCATGCCGCTCACGATCGGCGGCGGGGTGCGGAGCGTCGCGGATATCCGGGACCTGCTGCTGGCGGGCGCGGACAAGGTCTCGATCAACACCGCGGCGGTGAAGGATCCGGACTTCGTGGCGGAGGCCGCAGACAAGTTCGGGGCGCAGTGCATCGTGGTCGCGATCGACGCGCGGCAGGTGGCGGGTGCCGGGGGCGGCGATCCTCGCTGGGAGATCTTCACCCATGGCGGGCGGACGCCGACCGGTATCGACGCCGTGGCGTTCGCGGCGCTGGTGGCTGAGAAAGGCGCGGGCGAGATCCTGCTGACCTCGATGGACCGCGACGGCGTGAAATCCGGCTTCGACACGGCGCTGACGCGGGCGGTGGCGGACGCCGTGCCGATCCCCGTGATCGCCTCGGGCGGGGTCGGCACTCTCGATCACCTCGTCGAAGGGGTCGTGAAGGGCCGGGCGGACGCCGTGCTGGCGGCCTCGATCTTCCATTTCGGCACGCACACGATCGGCGAGGCGAAGGCGCATATGGCGGCGGCCGGCCTGCCGATTCGGCTCACGTAAGGGGGCGGGGATGAGCGACCCGCTCGAAGTCCTGCGGCGGCTCGAAGCCGTGATCGCGTCGCGCAAGGGCGCGGACCCGGCGAGCTCGCACACGGCGAAGCTGTTCGCGAAGGGGCCGTCGAAATGCGCCCAGAAGTTCGGCGAGGAGGCGATCGAAGCGGTGATCGCCGCCGCCGAGCGCGATCGCGCCGAGATGGTCACGGAAAGCGCCGACGCCCTCTATCACCTGCTGGTCATGCTGGCGGCGCAGGACACGCCGTTCGACGCGGTCCTTGCGGAGCTCGAGCGGCGGGAAGGAACCTCCGGCGTCGCGGAGAAGGCGGCGCGGCTCCGCACCGAGGTGGTCGAGGTCTCGGCGCCGGAGGAGATCGCCGAGTGCATTCGGATCCGACTGGTGGTGTTCGTCGGCGAACAGGGGGTTTCGCTGGCGGACGAGCAGGATGGTCAGGACGGGATCTGCCGGCACTACCTCGCCTATCAGGACGGCAAGGCGGTCGGGGCGGCGCGGATGAAGCCGATCGAGGACGCCGCGGGACCGGCGATGAAGCTGCAGCGGATCGCGGTCATGCCGGGCGCGCGCGGAACGGGGGCGGGGAAAGCCCTGGTCCGCGCCATGATGGCCGCGGCGGGACCGGGCGCGCGCGTCATCCTCGACGCGCAGACCTCGGCGATCGCATTCTACGAGCCGCTCGGCTTTGCGGCGGAGGGGCCGGAGTTTCTGGACGCCGGCATCCCGCATCGGCGCATGGCGTTCGGCGGCGGCGCCTGAGAGCGGCGGTTGCGCGGGGCGTCCGCGCGCGCCAGAGGTGGCCCGGCATACCCAGCAAGCGGCAAAAGGGGGGAGCCCGATGAGCTACGCCTATGACGATCAGAACGTGTTCGCGAAGATCCTGCGCGGGGAGATCCCGAACAAGACCGTGCTCGAGACGGAGCACAGCCTCGCGTTCCACGACATCCAGCCGGCGAAGCCGGTGCATGTGCTGGTCATCCCGAAAGGGCCTTATGTGAACTACGACCATTTCGTCGCCGAGGCGTCGGATGCGGAGATCACGGACTTCTTCCGAGCGGTCGGACAGGTCGCACGCGAGATGAAGGTCGCCGAAGCCGCCGGGGGCTCCGGGTTTCGCGTGCTGTCGAATTGCGGGCCGGACGGGTTCCAGGAGGTGCCGCACCTCCATATCCATGTGTTCGGCGGATCGCATTGCGGGCCGATGATCAAGCGCGACGAGCCGACGGCGTGAACACGGGCCGCGCGCTCTGGCGTCGGCGCGATCTGCTGGCGGCGGGACTGGCCGCGGCCGCATTGCCGCCCGGCGGACCCGCGGTCGGGCATCCGGACGACGAGTATGTCTTCCCGACGCTCTTCGTCTGGCGGACCCGCCGTTCGCCGGACGGAACCGAAGTCGAGGTCGATCTCGAGATTTTCAACGGCTTCGGGGTCGCGGCGACCCTCCGAAGCGTGACGGCGTCGGTCGGCGAGGCCACGACGCTCGAGCGCAAGCGCAGCCTGTTGGGCTTCGAGGCCTGGCAGCCGGTCGGGTTCCTCCGGTTGGAGCCGGGCAAGACGATCGTGCTGTCGCCGCCGGAGTACCGGATGACGATCCACGGGATCGACGCGCCGGAGGAAGAGACGGTCTCGTTCGAGATCGAAGCCGATTTCGGGCCGCTCGGGAAACTCTACACCCGCAGCCTCGCGATCGGGGTCGAGCCGGGGAATTGACGCGCCGACGGGTCGGGTCGGGCGCCGGTCACACGATCTGGTAGGTCAGCAGCAGCAGATGCGCGCCGATGCCGGCGATGCCGGCGCCGAGTTGGGCGCGCAGCGCAGGCCGGCTTCCGAGCAGACCCAGGAAAACGCCCGCGAGGTGCAGAAGCGCGCTCGCCAACATGAAGCCTGCGACATAGAGGCCGGGCTGGGCGAGCTGAGGGATCTCGGTTCCGTGCGCGTGGCCATGGAAGATCGCGAAAAAGCCGACGAACAGCATCGCCACGACGACCGGCAGGGAGGTCTGGGCGGCGATCGCGAGGCCGAGGGCCAGGACCGAGAGCGAGATCGCGCCCTCGATCTCCGGCAAGGGCTGACCAGCGAGGCCGATCGCCCCGCCTATGCCGAGGAACAGCACGAAGGCCGCCGGCACGGTCCAGATGGCGCGACCGCCGATCTGCACGGAGAGGAGGCCGACCGCGACCATCGCCAGAAGGTGGTCGAAGCCGAGGATCGGGTGGAGAAAGCCGCTCATAAAGCCGTCGCCGCCGACATCGGCCGCGAAGCCGGTCGCCGGCGCCAGCGCGACGGACGCAAGAACCGCCGCGGCGGCTCCGATCTGGTGCGGTGAAATGCGGGTCATACTCGGCGGCTCCCGTGTGAGACGGCTCTTTTCGGCGGGACTAAGCGACAGGCGCGGCGACGCCGCAAGCCCATGATCCGCGCCCTACGCCTGTGATCACGTTCACGTAGTGCTCTTGCGCCAGCGCTGCGGTTCGACTCAGAGTAGGGCCGGGGCAAGGGAGACCTGACCATGTTCAAGCTCACCGGCATTGGGCCACTGCCGGCGGCGGATCATTTTATCGACCTGCGACTCGCCTGGCTGACGGAACAGCTGCGGGCGGAGCAGGATCTCGAGGAAATCACGCTGACCGACTCCGACCGCGACGCGCTGGCGAACGCGGAATTCGAATACGAGGAGGCGGACGATCCGAGCGGGGTCGTGGTGCAGCTCTCGACGGAGGTCTGGCGACCGGTTGAGGGGTATGTCGGGCGCTACCAGGTGTCGAATCTCGGTCGGGTCCGGAGCCTCGAGCGGGTGGTGAAGCATCGCGGGACGGGCAAGATGAAGGTGCGCGGCCGGCTGTTGAAGCCGTCCTGGCGCGCCGGCGATCCGGATGCCGGCCACCCCTCTGTCAACCTCTCGCTGAACGGGGATCAGAAGCGGCACTACCTGTCGCGGCTGGTGCTCTCGACCTTCGAGCGGGGGCCGGAGCCCGGCGAGATCGCGCGGTTCAAGAACGGCGACAGCACGGATGTGCGGCTGGTGAACCTGCGCTGGGGCACGCGCTCGGAGGCGGCGACGCAAGCCGCCGCGACGCGAAAGGCCAACGCGGCGGCGCAGGGCGACGCGGTCAGCACGCTGTCGCGCGGGTCCGCGGCCGGCGTGAGCTGGAACATCGGGCGGCGCGCCTAGACCGTGACCCCTCTTGCCTGATCGCGCTCTCTTTTCCGGGTCGCGCGACCGGACGGATAACCGGGGCCCACTTATCCTGATCGCGCTTTTTCGTTTTGGCGCGCGATCGGACGGATAACCGGTTTCCACTTATCCTGATCGCGCTTCAGATCAGCCCGCGATCGCTGAACAGCGCCTTCAGATCGGCCTCCGGCCGAGCGCCGAGATGCTGAATAACCTCCGCGGCTGCGGCGCAGCCCATGCGGCCGCAGATCTCGGGCGCAGCGCCGCGGGTCAGACCGTAGAGGAAGCCGGCCGCGAACTGGTCGCCGGCCCCGGTGGTGTCGACGAGCTGCTCGATCGGCTCGGCGGGCACGTCGGCGCGGGCGCCGTCGGCGAGGACGACGCAGCCTTTCTCGGAGCGGGTGAGGGCGACCAGCGGAACCTCGCGGGCGACCTGATCGGCGGCCGCCTCGAAATCCTCGGTCTGGTAGAGCGAGAGGATCTCGGCCTCGTTGGCGAACAGGATGTCGACCGGGCCGCGGATGATCTCGCGAAAGCTGTCGCGGTGGCGCTCGACGCAGAAGGCGTCCGAGAGCGTGAGCGCGGCGCGGCCGCCGGCGGCCTTGGTCCGCTCCATCGCGGCGCCGAAGGCGCGCTTGGTCTCAGGCCGGTCCCAGAGATAGCCCTCGAGATAGACGATCTGCGCGTCCGAGAGCGCGGCCGCCGGCAGATCGCCCACACTGAGCAGGCCTGAGACGCCGAGGTCTGTGCACATGCTGCGCTCGGCGTCCGGCGTCACCATGATCATGCAGCGCGCGGTCGCGCCCGGCGCGTGTTCGGGGAAAGGCGGGGTCTCGAACCGCGCGCCGATCGCGCGGATGTCGTGGGCGAAGATCGCGCCCAACTGGTCGTCCTTGATCTTGCCGGCGAAGGCGACGGCGGCGCCGAGGGACGCCAGGCCCGCGATGGTGTTCGCTGCGGAGCCGCCCGAGATCTCGCGAGCCGGGCCCATCGCGCCGTAAATCGCCTCGGCGCGGCCGCTGTCGACCAGGGTCATACCGCCCTTCGCGACGCCATGCGCGCCGAGAAACGCGTCGTCGACCCGGGCCAGGATGTCCACGATCGCGGCGCCGAGGCCGACGACGTCATAGGTCTTGGTCATACCGGAAGTTCTTTCTTCGCAGGCTTTTTCGAGGATTTGGCGCTCGGCGGCGGGCTCTTGTCCGGGAACCGGCAGAGATCCGCAATCGGGCAGCGCCAGCATTCGGGCTTCCGCGCCTTGCAGAGGTAGCGGCCGTGCAGGATCAACCAGTGGTGGGCGTGGCGGTTGTAGGCGACCGGGACGACGTCCTCCAGCCGGCGCTCGACCGCGACGACGTCCTTGCCGGGCGCGATCCCGGTGCGGTTGCAGACCCGGAAGACGTGGGTGTCGACGGCGTGGGTCGGCTGACCCCACCACATGTTCAGCACCACGTTCGCGGTCTTCCGGCCGACGCCCGGCAAGCTTTCGAGCGCGGCGCGGGAGGCGGGCACCTCGCCGTCATACTGCTCGATGAGCATGCGCGACAGCTTGAGGACGTTCTTGGCCTTGTTGCGGAACAGGCCGATGGTTTTGATGTGCTCGATCAACGCGTCTTCGCCGAGCGCAAGCATCCTCTCCGGGGTGTCGGCGACGGCGAACAGCTTTCGGGTGGCGGCGTTCACGCCCTTGTCGGTGGCCTGCGCCGACAGGGCGACCGCGACGACAAGGGTGAAGGCGTTCACATGCTCGAGCTCGCCTTTCGGCTCCGCCTCGATTTCGTGGAAGCGGCGGAAGATCTCGACGATCGCACTATAATCCAGGGTTTTCGGCGGGGCGCCCGGCTCGACGCTCTCTTCCTCTTCGCTCATGGCGGGCAACTTGCCGAGCGGCCGGCGCTGGCGCAAGCATGCTGCGCAGGTTCCGGGTGGAAGACGCCTGGGCGGCGGCGGATGTTGCGGCTCGATCAGAGGTGGTTTCGATGAAAAGGGAGCCCGCAATGCTTGACGATCCGCAGATGCGAGAGGCCGGATTGGCGGTTGAGACGCCGCACTACGCCTATGTCGAGGCGGCGATCCGGTATCTCGAGGAGCATGCGCCCGAGCAGCCGAGCCTCGACGACGTGGCTCGGCATATCGGTTTCAGCCCGGCGCATTTCCAAAGGATGTTCTCGGCCTGGGTCGGGGTCAGCCCGAAGAAGTACCTGTCTTACCTCACGCTCGAGCACGCCAAGCGGCTGCTGGCGGAGCGGCGGACGGTCCTCGACGCGACGTTCGAGATCGGGCTGTCCTCGCCGGGGCGGCTGCATGATCTGTTCGTGAGCTGGCAGGCGATGAGCCCGGGCGTCTATGCGGCGGGCGGCGAGGGTCTTTCGATCCGGTATGGCTGGTTCGCGTCGCCGTTCGGACCCGCGCTCGCGATGGGGACCGAGCAGGGGCTTTGCGGGATGGCGTTCCAGGGGGAGGAGACCCGCGAGGCTGCGTTCGCGGATATGGCCGGGCGTTGGCCGAAGGCGCGGTATGTCGAGGACCGTGAGGCGCTCGGCGCTTGGGTCGAGGCGGCGTTCGGCGGCGGCGGCGCGGCGAAGCTCGTGCTGATCGGGGCGCCGTTTCAGGTCCAGGTCTGGGAGGCGCTGCTGCGGATCCCGAGCGGGCATGTCACGACCTACTCCGATCTGGCCGAGGCGATCGGCCGGCCGAAGGCGGTGCGGGCGGTCGGGACGGCGGTCGGGCGGAACCCGGTCTCCTGGCTGATCCCCTGCCACCGGGCGCTCCGGAAATCGGGCGGGCTCGGCGGGTATCACTGGGGGCTGCCGGTGAAACGCGCGATGCTCGCCTATGAAAGCGCGCGGCTGGAGGCGGCTGAGTAGGGCCCGTCAGGTTCTGGCGGCGCGCGAGCCGGAGACGCGGCGGACCCAGTCGAGAGCCGCGGTGAGCCACAGCCGAAGCTCGACGGTCGTGCGGATTTCGAACTCCTCGAAGTGGAACCGGCTTTTCGGCAGTCCGGCGGCGACGAGGCCGTCGCGCAGCGCGTTCCGCATGGCTTTCGGCCCGCAGAAGGCGACGTGCAGGCTCTTCGGGTCGGCCTCGGTCAGCGCGAGCGCCGCTTCGGCGGTCAGGCGGCCCTTCGCGCCGCTCTCGTGGATGTGGAGGCGCAGATTTGGTTTCGAGGCCGCGAGCGCTTCGAGTTCGGCTCGGAGCGGCAGCTCCGCCGCGATTCGCACACTGACGACGAGATCGACCGGCGCCGCGGTCTCCGACAGAGCTTCGGCCCAGGCGGCTAAGGGGGTCACGCCGACGCCGCCTGCGATCCAGAGCTGCGGGCGATCGGAGGTCGGCGGTTCGAACCTGCCGAAGGGACCCGACACGATCGCCCGCATGCCCGTCGTCAGCCCGGCCGGATAGCGGGCGGTCCCGTCGCCGAGCGTCCGCACCGTGAAGCGCAGTGCGCGGTCGGGCGTCGGCGCCTTGCTGATCGTGAAGGGCCGCGATTCCTCGAGATTCGGCCCGTCGAACCGCACGAACGCGAACTGGCCGGGACGGTGTCGAAGGCCCGCGCCTTCGGGCGTCAGGGTGATCGACAGGGCGTTGGCCGTCGGGGCGAGGTCGGCGACCTGGTAGGTGTGGGACCCGAGCTTCCTCTCCGCGGGGATCAGCGTGATCGCGTAGCAGACCAGACCCAGAACGCAGAAGGACAGGACGTAGAGCCCGAGCGGATCGAACAGACCGAAGGGCTTCAGGATCAGCATGTAGTGGATGGCGGAGAACGCGAAGAACGCGCCCATCAAGCGGTGGGTCCAACGCCAGAGATGGTAGGGCACGAAGCTGATGAAGGTGATCGTCACCAGGATCAGCAAGCCGTAGAGGCTGATCTCGCCGAGGGTCTCGCCGAGCTCGGTCAGCATCGTCTCGCGCGCGGCCGATCCGAGCTCCGCGTCGATCGTGTCATGCAGCAACACGGCCGCCAT
>JBCBRF010000179.1:0-7573 GCA_039819865.1 Pseudomonadota bacterium
CGCGATGGCGATGGCGGTCGGGACCGGGGTGGTGGTCGCCGGGGTCGGTCTGGCGGCGTCGCTGGCGCGCGACGGGGCGCGGCTCCGCGGCGAGAATCAGCGCGCCCGGCTCGCTTTCGCAGGCGTGCAGCTGGCGGCCGGCCTGCTGATCGCCGCGTCCGCGACGGGGCTCGCGGTCGCCACGCTCAATCAGCCGCCGCCCACGCCAGGGCTGTTCTCGCGTCCCTGAAGCGCCGGTCGTCAGCCGGCGAGCACCGGAAAGGTCACGGCGAGGCTCCAGGCGAAGGCGACCGCCGAGCCGAGCGCGCCGACCGCGGGGTCTCCGGTGGCGATGCGGCACCAGCGGGCCCAGAGGCCGAACAGCGCGAAGAACACCAGCACCAGCGGCAGGATGATGATCAGGAAGAACAGCCGCTCCAGGTCGAGCGCGACCGCCGCCGCCAACGAAAGCAGGAACAGCAGCTTGGTGAGCGGCGCCGCCCAGGCGGGGGCGTCGTCGCCCCCCGAGAGCCAGGCGTCCGAGATAAAATAGGGCGCCGTGCCAAGCAGCATCGCGGCGATCACCCAGGCGCGCAGCTCCGTGGGCGAAAAGCTGGTGAAGAAGGCGTCGATCGGAACCACCACCGCGCCCAGGAAAAAAGCGAGGAAGGCGAGGCTTGCGAGCGCGAAGGCGGTCCAGCTCCGGCGGCTCTCGGGCGCAGGCTCGGGTCGGGCGAGCCCGCCCGCAAGCCAGAGGCCGAGCGCGGTCAGGGCGCCGTAGACCAGGAAATGCGCGGCCAGATAGTCGGCGACGGCGACCGGCAGGATCTCGATCGGCGCGCGCCAGAGGATGAGCGGGGTGAGCGCCGCCGGCGGGATCGCGACGAGCAGGATCCGCGCGCCCGGCAGCCCCGCGCCGAGCGGCTCTCGCGCGACCGTCGGCAGGAGCCGGGACAAGGGCCAGGCCAGCAGCGCGAGACCCGCAAAGAGTTGGACGAGGGTCAGACCGCGCGCCTCGACCGGCGCGTCCCGACCCGTCTCGAAGGCGGCGCGGAGCCAGGCGACGGCCTCGCGCTGACCTTCGGCGGCGAAGAGCACGCCGACATGCTCCGCGCCGTCGACAAGCGCCGCGCGGCGGGCGGAGCCGTCTTCGAAGCGGCCGTAGGTCACCGCCTCCTCGACCGGATCGGCGCGCGTGTCGTGGACGCCGTCGGGACCATGGGCGAGCGCCACGACCCGCAGCGCCTCCTGCGCCAGGAAGTTTTCCCAGGCGCCGACCAGGATCAGCAGGGTGCGCGGCGAGGCGCCGTCGACGGTCTGGGAGAACATCGAGACCGCGACCGTCGCCTCGACGCCCGGATCAGTCTGGGCGCGGCGCACGACGATGTCGGACGCCATCGAATGCCCGAGCAGCGCCAGGCGGCCGTCGACGCCGGGCAGCGCGCGCGCCGCGTCAGACACGGCGGCCATCTCGGCGAGGAGCGCCTGGGTCGCGCCCTCCTCCTTGGTCACGTCGCCCGAGAGCGGCTCTGGATTTCGGCCGTGGCCGAGCGCGTCGTAGGTCACGGCGACGAAGCCGGCGCGCGCAAGGCTGATCGCGAAGCTCCGCATCAGTTGCTGGGAGCCCGCGAAGCCGTGCGCGATCAGAACGGCCGGCGCCGGGTCTCGGTCCGCGGCGCGGAACACGGTCGCGGGCGCGCCGCCGAGGATCGCGGGCTCGACGACGAGACCGCGCTCGCTCCGGAGCAGCGCCGCCAGCGCGCTCGCGACCAGCGTCGCGGCGAAGAGCAGAATAGCGAAATCGATGAAACGGAAGGGCGCGCGCATGGGTGGAGCTCAGGTTTGCGGCGCTCGCCTGCGCGCCAGATCACGGGCGCGGGCTTGTCCGACGTCAAGGCGATCTCATCTCAGATCTAGCATCCGGACGCGGATCGCCGAGCCCGAGGACCGACCATGCGACCACAACCGCCCGCTCTGTTGCGCTTTCTCGCCGTGAACGCCGCGCTCGGCGTCGGTCTCGGCTGGGCGGCGCTCGCGTTGTTGATCGCGACGGATACGGCCGGGCTCGGGACGCTGATCGGCGGCTCGTCGAGCCCGATCTTGCCGCTCGCGATGCTGGCGGCGGTGTTCGGGGTCACTTTCGGGGCGGCGGTGATGGGGACGGCGGTGCTCAGCATGCCGCGGCCGCGGACCGGCAGCTCGGTCGTCGATCACGATCCGGAACGGGATCGACCGAGCCGCGGCCGCGATGACGAGCCCGACCCGCGCTGACCGTCGACGAAGCGTCTTGCGGGAAGGCGCGGATCGTCGCCTGATCAGCGCCGACGGCCCGGACGCGGCCGCAGCCGCTTGTGAGGACCTCCATGGACGTGACCCCCGCCGACCGCCGCGCCGCGAAGCGCGGCGACCCCGCCTATTTCACAGGTACGGTCTGGCAAGACCCGCTGCAGACGGCGCCCGCCCCGGCGCAAGTGCGGGCCGTGTGCGTGACCTTCGAGCCCGGCGCGCGCACCGCGTGGCACACCCATCCGCGGGGCCAGACGCTGTTGGTGACCTCGGGCATGGGGCGCGCGCAGAGCGCGGGCGGACCCGTGCGGATGCTGCGGCCTGGCGACGTGGTCTGGTTCCCGCCCGGCGAGAAGCACTGGCACGGCGCGGCGCCCGACAGCCTGATGACCCATGTCGCGATCCAGGAGGCCGACGACAGCGGGGCGCATATCGCGTGGCTCGAGCCCGTGTCGGACGCCGATTATCTGACGCCGCCGAGCTGATCCGGACGGGTTGCGCCCGCGTCGCGGCGGATCGGTCTGCGGCATTTGCGCGTCACTGCCGACATGCGACGGGAGCGCCGGTCGCCTCCGCCGGATGAATAGCGTCTTATCCAGACAACTAATCATCGGGAGGACCGCTCATGAACATTCGTCTTTTGGTCTGCGGCGCGATGGCGGCGCTCGGCCTGAGCCTCGCCGCGCCGGTCGCGGCCGAGGCGAGCAGCACGCCTTGGGAGGTGCTCGGCCAGGGCGGGCGCGCGGGGTCTTGCGCCAAGGTCCGCGGCGGCGACGTCTGCGCGGTCGTGGTTTGCCAGAAGCGCCGGGGCGATCTGCGGCTGTTCGTGCAGGGCTTGCCGGCGCCGGCGGAGGGCGTCTCGACCGTTCCGGGGTCGATCAACATCGACAACAACATCCGCGACGTGACCTGGGCGTTCAATGTCGCGCGGAACGGCAAGCCGCGCTGGTTCGTCGACGTGAAGCGCGACCAGTTCTTCGATCGGGTGCAGAAGGGCTACGCCATGGTGGTGCAGGTCGGCGAGACGCCGTTGCCCGTTCTGTACTCGCTGGCGGGCTCGTTCCGGGCGATCGAGGAAGTCGACCGAAACTGCCCTGACCGCTGAGCCTTGGACGGTGGAGCGGCGCGGAGGGCTCACCCGGCGCTCGCTCCGCCGAGCGCGGGCGCAGGCGCGATAGACAACCGACCCCTCCTCGTCGACAGGATGCGGCGCGCCGACGCCGCGCAGGGGAGGGTTCGATGAAGAAGATCAAGACGATCTTGGTGCATGGCACGTTCGCGCGGCATGCGGCCTGGGACAATTGCGCCGAAGAAGGCTTCGATGAGAACGGCCATCCGCAGAAGGACAGCGTCTTCGTCGGGCAGCTCCGCAAACGGCTGGCGGAGCGCGATGTCGAGCTGATGGTGGAGCCGTTCCACTGGAGCGGCGAGAACAGCCACCAGGCGCGTCGCGAGGCGGCGCTGAAGCTGAACGAGCGGATCAACACGCTCGAGGATCAGGACGCGCGTCCGGACGGGCTGTTCGTCATCGGGCACAGCCATGGCGGCACGGTCGCGCGGCTGGCGATCAATCTCGACCCGACGGACATCGACCCGGACGGCGTGATCACGTTCGGCTCGCCCTTCGTGCGGTTCGAGCCGCGGCCGATTCGCAAGCTGATGACCGCGCTCGTCTGGGTCATGCGGGTCGCGCTGCTCGCGGGGATCCTCGCCGCGGGCGTGCTCGCCCTCGCCTCGCTCGGCGGGGACAATCAGGCGGCGGCGATCGCGGCGGGCGGGTTCGCGCTCGGCGGGCTGGTGTTCGCGATCTTCATCGATCGGGCGATCCGCCGCTTCCGCGAGGCGATGGTCGAGACCCAGGCCGAACTGACCGAACAATTCGATCCGCCAGGGCGATCGAAAACGAAATATCTCAACTACCATGCGCGGTTCGACGAGGCCGGGGTGCTGCTCCGGTTCTGGAGCACGCCGACCTGGGTGTTCCACACGCTGATCTCGACGCTGGTGAACACGTCCTTCCTGATCGTGCTCACGGGGGTGGCGGCGCTGATCTATTTCGCGCTGGCGTTCGGCGGGCCTTATGTGCCGGGGCTGAACCTGGTCGTGGCCTGGCTCGGGCAGAATGTGGTCGAGCCGATCCTGGGGAGCGCGTCGTCCGTGATCGAGGGGCCGGCGGCGCCGACCGGGCTCGAGATGGCGCGATGGCTGCCGGCGGGAGTGCTGGTCGCGGGGGTCGGCACCATCATCGCGCTGACCGTCGCGGCGCTGGTCGTCGGTCCGATCGGCGTGTTCCTGCCCTGGTTCCTGCGCAAGCAGAATATCGCCTTTGGCGGCGAAAAGCCGTCCTGGTCGATCGCCAGCGACATCAATGTCGACCGCATGGCGAGCGACAATGCGGAACTGCGCTTCTGCTTCATGCCGCGGGCCTGGATGCGGGGGCAGTGGCAGCACAATTACTACTACCAGGACCCCAAAGTGGTCGACGAGGTCGCCCAGCGGCTCGCTCACTGGGACATTCGCCCCAGCCGCCCGTGGAACCTCGAAGGCTGGCTGTTGTGGTTCATCCGGTTTCTGTTCCAGGCCTTCATCGTCGTCAGTTTCGTGCTGATCGCCTTCGCGATGACCTCCGTCTTCGCCGAGGGGGCCAGGGACCCGAGTGGGAGCGCGCCCGCCGAACAGGCGCCCACCTACGAAGCGCCCGCAAGCGGCGGGTGACCGTGGCGAGAAGTCCGAGCAATAAGGTCGGAAATGTTCTTGACTGATTAAGTCGGGAAATGCAGGCCTTGGGTCGGCCGCGGCGCAGACCCGCGGCGCCGGAATTGGAGATTACCCATGCTGACGAAGCATCTGCGCCAAGCGGCGGCCATCGCGCTGGCGGCCACGGCGCTCGGCGCGTCGCCCATCGCCGCGTCCGCCCAGGGCGAGCTGAACCTCTACTCGTCGCGCCACTACGACACCGATGAACGGCTCTATTCGGGCTTCGAGGAAGCTACCGGGATCAAGATCAACCGGATCGAGGCCGGCGCCGACGAGCTGATCGAACGGATCAGGGCCGAGGGCGCGAACAGTCCGGCGGACGTGCTGCTGACGGTCGACGCCGGGCGGATCTGGCGAGCGGATCAGGCCGGCCTGCTCGCGCCGATCGAGAGCGAGACGCTCAATACGCGGATCCCGCAGCATCTTCGCCATCCGGGCGGCCACTGGTTCGGCTTCTCGCAGCGCGCGCGGATCATCTTCTACGACCCCGAGCGCGTTCCGAACCCGCCGCGCACGTACGAGGCGCTCGCCGATCCGCAATACAAGGGGCTGGTCTGCGCGCGGTCGAGCTCGAACATCTACATGCTGTCGCTGATGGCCTCGATCATCGCGCATAAGGGCGAAGAGGCGGCGACGGCCTGGGGCGAAGGGCTGCTCGCAAACCTCGCCCGCGATCCGCAGGGCGGCGATACGGACCAACTCCGGGGGATCGTGTCGGGCGAGTGCGGGATCGCGCTCTCCAACACGTACTACTTCGCGCGGGCGCTCCGGACCGAGGTCGACGGGCTGAGCGACGGGATCGACAAGATCGCCTGGACCTTCCCCAACCAATCCGATCGCGGCGCGCATGTGAACATCTCGGTGGGCGGGGTCGTAAAGACGGCGCCGAACCGTGAGAATGCGATCAAGTTCCTGGAGTACCTGACCAGCCGCGAGGCGCAGGAGTATTTCTCCGCGGGCAATGACGAGTATCCGGCCGTGCCTGGCGTCGGGCTCAGCCCGTCGGTCGCAGAGCTTGGACTGTTCCGGCAGGATCCGATCAATCTCGCGGCCTATGGGGAGAACCAGGCCAAGGCGCAGGCGATCTATGACGTGATCGGCTACAAGTGAGCCGACGGGCGGATCGGCCGTCCCCGCCAACCAGCGAAGGCCCGCCCCGAGGCGGGCCTTTTTCTTTGCGCCGCGGCGGCGGGGCGATGCAGGTTGGCTTCGGCGCAGCTGCGCCCAGGCCCCTCTCTGCAGAAAGCCCGACCGGCCGATGAAACCGCCGAAGCGTTCCGCCAAAGCGCCGTCGCGACAGGAGATCCTAGGCGCGGTGTTGCACCAGCCCACCGCGGCGCGGCTCCGCCAGTTGGACCGCCTGATCGCAGCCAATCGGCGCGACCATGAGGCGCTGTTGGTGCGGTCCTATCACCGCTGGAGCCGGCAGGGCGATGCGAGCGGGGCGGAGAAGGACCTGAAGGCGGTGCTGAGCGCGCGCGCGGACGACGTCTCGGCGCTCGCCAATCTGGCGGAGATCTACCGCCGCACCGGGCGGCGGGCGGAGGCGATGGAGACGGCCGAGGCCTGCCTGGCGCAGGCGCCGTCGCATCTCGGCGCGCTCAATACGCGGGTGCGGGTCGATCCGGGGAGCGTGTCCGAGGATCTGCTCGCCAGGCTCTGCGATCTCGCGGCGCGGGCGGAGAAGCCGTCGGAGGCGGCCGGTCTGCACAATCTGCTCGGGGTGGCGCAGGAGGCGCGCGGAGATTACGCGAGCGCGTTCCGCAGCTTCACCGAGAGCAACCGGCGCCATCCGGACCGCTATGACCGGGCGATGCACGACAAGCGCCTCGCCTTCTATCGCCGGGTGTTCACGCCGGATTTCGTCGCTCGGCTGCAAGGCGCGCCGGCCGCCGAAAAGCCGCCTGTGCTGATCGTCGGACCGCCGCGGTCCGGGACGACGCTGGTCGAGCAGATGGCGCTCGGCGATCCGCAGTTCGCGAGCTGCGGCGAGTCGCCCGCGCTCGAGCGGTTCGCCGCACAGGTCTCCGGGGCGATCTCGACCGCGCCGCACGCCTTCAACGCAGAGGCGGCGGGTCGGTTCTCGGAGGCCTATCGAACCCAGATCGCGGCGGAGGTCCCGGGCGGCGCGCGCGGGCGGCGGGTGGTCGATAAGATGCCGCAGAACTTCATGCATCTGGGCTTTGCGCTGGTCAGCATGCCGAATGCGGCGGTCGCGCACACCGTGCGGCATCCGCTCGCGACGCTGACCTCCTGCTATCGGCAATCCTTCGTGCGGGGCGGCGGGTTCTCGAACAGCGTCGACGCGCTGGCGCATTTCTTCGGGGTGTATGTCGCGTTCATGCGGCTGTGGCGCGAGCTGTTCTCGGCGCGCATCGCCGATGTGGTCTATGAGCGGCTGGCCTCGGAGCCCGAGCCGCAGTCGAAGCGGCTGCTGGCGGCGATCGGCGGCGCCTGGCGACCGGAGTGCCTCGGCGGCGAAGGGGCCGGAAGGATGATCCGCACCTCGAGCGCCGGACAGGCCGATCGCGCGGTCTATGACAGCTCGATC
>JBCBRF010000180.1:0-7506 GCA_039819865.1 Pseudomonadota bacterium
GCGGCGCTCCGGTCGATCTCGAGCTTGAGGTCCGCGTCGGCCATGATGGGATCCCTTCTGTCGGCGCCAGCCGCGACGCGCGCTCGCGCGCCGCACCCGCCGGCGCGATTGCTATGGCGTATTTGCTGCAGAGCCTCTGCAGAGATAGAGCCTTGTAGCCGTCGTCGAAGCGCGATCAAGCGGCGCGTCGGCGCGTAGAAGCGACCCTCGGACCGAAACGTCAGGCCGAGCCGGAGGCGATCGAATGCAGCATCTTCCTCAGGCGAAGCCGCGGCGGGGCGCTCTGCCCGACGACTTCGCCATCGGCTTCGTGGCGAGCGACGCCGACAGCGCGCAGGAGGCCTTGGCGCGGCTGTCCGAGCGCTACGCCCATGTCGCGCCGGAGCAGGCGGACGTCGTGGTCGCCCTCGGCGGCGACGGCCTAATGCTGCAGACGCTCCATCAGCAGCTCCACGACCGCGGCGTCCCGGTCTTCGGGATGAACCGCGGCTCTCTTGGCTTTCTGCTGAACGACTACGCCGAGAACGACCTGAGGGACCGGCTCGCCGACAGCGTGCGCGCCACCCTCCACCCGCTCCGGATGCGGGCCGAGACCGTCGACGGCGGCGTGCGCGAGGCGCTGGCGATCAACGAGGTCTCCTTGCTGAGAGAGACCCGCCAGGCCGCCAAGCTCCGCATCCTGATCGACGACCAGGAGCGCTTGAGCGAGCTGATCTGCGACGGCGCGCTGGTCTCGACGCCGGCTGGCTCGACCGCCTACAACCTCTCGGCCCACGGCCCGATCCTGCCGCTCACCGCGCAGCTGTTGGCGCTGACCCCGATCTCCGCCTTCCGCCCCAGGCGCTGGCGTGGCGCGCTCCTGCCGATCGCGGCGGAGGTCCGGTTCGAAGCGTTGGAGGCGCGGAAGCGGCCGGTCTCCGCGGTGGCGGATTTCCACGAGATCCGCGACGTCCGCGCCGTCGACATCGTCTCCGCGCCCGAGCACGCGCTGACCCTGCTGTTCGACCCCGGCCACACGCTCGAGGAGCGTCTGATCCGCGAACAATTCCTATCGTGACCGCACGCCGGGGGCGGAACCGGCTTGGCGGGTTCTTATTTTCGCCAAAATCTCCTCTACGCGCGGCCGGCGTTAAAAACCCTCTTAACCTTCGCTGACGAAACTGCGTCCGGAAGAATGGGCGCGACGCGCTCCAAGCACGGGGCGTGACTGCGTGGAACTCGGCGAAAGCATGAGCGGCGACGAAGCCGCGCGGACGCGCCCAGCGCCCGCGCTCACGACGGCGCATTGGCGCGCGCTCGACGCGATGGCCGCGGCGCTCGAGAGCCCCGGAACGATCTCGGCGGCCGTGGGACCTGATGGGGCCGCCGCCGGCGCGCTTGCGGATCAGCTCGCCGCCGCCGCCCCGCGCGGCCTTCAGATCGTGCGCATAGACGGCGCAGGGTTGAGTTCGGCCGGCCTGCTGGAGGCGTTGGTCGAAGCGGTCGGCGCGCGCGAGGCCGCGGCCGGCGCAGCAAACCTCGCCGACGCGCTGGCGCAACGCCTCGAGCAGCTCACGAGCCGCGACGCCGGCGTCGCCGTAGTCTTGGATCAGGCGGACGGCGCCCAGCCGGAAGCCCTCGCGCTTCTCGGCTCGCTGGCGGCCGAAGCGCCTGAACGCTCGACAGGGGCGCGGCTTCGGGTCGCTCTGTTCGGCCGACCGACCCTGCTCGACAGGCTGGTCGACACCGGTCTCGTTGTCCTGCGCCACGCCGCCGAGCACGCCTGCGAACTCCGCTTCGCCACCTCCGACGAGACCCGGGCCTTCTTTCGCAAAGCCGTCCACGCGACGGGCCGCGAGATCGAGGACGCGGCGCTGGCGCTCGCCCATGAGCGAACCGCCGGCGCGCCGGAGCTGATCGCCCCCCTGCTCGAAGCGCTCGCAAACGGCGCAGCGCGCGATCAGGAGGGCGCCGTCTCCGCCGAACGGCTGGACGCGCTCTGGCGCGCGCTCGCGCTCGACGCGGCGCGCGAGCGCCTCTCGGCCGCCGCGGGCGGCGTGGACCTGGCGCGCTTCGCAAGACCCGAGGCGGATGCGCCCGCGCTCGGCGAGTTCGCCCCACGGGCGGTGGCGATCGACCGCCCGAAGCGAGGCGCGGCCCGCACCCAGGGTCGCGGCGTCGAACCCGGCGCGCTCACAGACGATTCCCAACAAGACATGGACGACGCGAGCGGCCGATCTTCGAACCGGCCGAGCGCGCGCCACGGCCGCGCCGCGGAGCGGCTCAGCGCGCTGCTCGACGGAGAGCGTCGGGCCGACCTGCGGTCCGGCGTTGGCGCGCGCCTCCGCCGACTGGCCCGCGATCCCAGCGGCCAGGCTCTGAGGGCGACCGCCGCTCTGGTGCTGCTCGGTCTCGCCGCGCCGCTTGTTTGGACGACGGCCGAGCGCATCTCCGCCGAGACCGCGTCGGGCCCTCTCGGCATGCGTCTTTCGCTCGACGACGCGCCCGCCGCGTCGCCGCGGATCGCGGCGGCGAACAGCGACGCCTCGCAGATCGACACGGCGGATCCGGGCCTGATCTCGAGCCTGGCGGCGAGCGTGTTCGCGGAAGAGCCCGTTGAGCGGCGCCCCGCGCTGTCGGACGAAGTCCGGCGCCGGCGCGTCGACGCCCTGCTGGCGCTGGCGTCGAGGCGAATGGCGGCTGAGCAATACACCCTGCCCGCAGGCGACAGCGCCTATGCCGCGCTGCTCTCGGCCCACCGCCTCGATCCCGAGTCGCCGGACCTGGCCGACGCCTTCGACGCGCTCGTCGCAGTGTATGTCGAGCGGGCGGAGCAGGCCTTGGCCGATCGCCGTTTCGACCGGTTCCACAAGCTCCACGCGCTCGGCGAACGGATCCGCGCCCGTCGCCCGCTCTGAGCCCGGCGACCTCGGTCGCGATCGCCATTGACCCGAGCCCGCACGGCGCCGCAGACGCGTCGCATGCGAGCGGGTGATCCATTCGAACAGCTCGGCCTGCCGCTGCCTCCGCCAGGCGACCGCGAGGCGGCGCCCGTGGCCGCGCCCGAGAACGCCGAGGCGCGGGCCGTTCTCGACGCCGTGGCGCGAGGCGATGGCGGGGTGCGCGCGGTGATCGGACCGCCAGGCGCCGGCAAGACCGCCTTTCTGGAGCGCCGCCCGACGGTCGCGCGACTCGATCTGACGTCCGAAGGCGCGACGGCGAGGGCGCTGGCGCTGTTGGAGACGAGCCCGGCCGGCTGCGCCGTGGATGATGCGGACGCGCTCTGGCGCGACGCGGCCGCGCCGCCCGCGCTCCAGGCGCGCAGCGCAGAAGCGTTGTTCCATCTCTTGAACCGGGCCGAGCGGCTCGGCGCCGCTCTGGTTCTGCTCGGCCGCGAGCCCCCGTCCCATTGGACGCCGCCGCTGCCCGACCTGCGCTCCCGGCTCGCGGTCTTGCCGATCGCGCGCATCGAGCGGCCGGACGACGCCTTGCTCCGCGCGCTCTTGCACGCGGCGTTTCGGCGGCGCGGTCTGGCGGTCGGCGACCGGGTCGTCGGCTATCTGGTCGCCCGCATGCCGCGGGACTACGCCTCGGTCGAGTCCCTCGCCGCAGCGCTCGACCGGGCGTCGCTGGCGCGTCGGAGCCCGGTGACGACGACGCTCGCCGCGGCGCTGTTTGGCTGGGGCGGCTCGGCTTGGTGAGGATCGGCTTGGTGAAGATAGGCGCTGGACGGCCGACGCGCGAAGTTCCGCTGAGACGGCGACGCCGCCCCAACTGAGGCCAAATGATGTCACCAAAACGCGCCGCCGCCCCGCGATCTGTGCCGAAATCGACTTTGCCATAAACCTTGCGTACACGAGATTTGACTTAACAGTCGGGGAAAGGCGGTCGCACGAAGAGCGGGCGGACCAGCGCTCGCTAGGACCATGGCTAGGGCAAGGGCCAACGCCTGGCGCGAGGGCTGGGATCCGGTCCGCGGCGCAGGCCGAAGGCTTATCTTGGGGATCGAACATGCGCGCGGATTTTCTGAACACTCGGGTCGATCCGAAGGCGGCGCACGGCAAGAAGGCTCTGAAGATCGAGCCGGACAGCCCGCAGCGCTTTTTCAACCGCGAACTGTCCTGGCTCGCTTTCAATTGGCGGGTGCTCGAGGAAGCGGAGAACCCGCGCCAGCCGCTCCTCGAGCGCGTCCGCTTCCTGTCGATCTCCGCGTCGAACCTGGACGAATTCTACATGGTCCGCGTCGCTGGTCTGCGCGGCCTCGTGCGCCAGGGGGTGAAGGCCCGCAGCATCGACGGCCGGACCCCGGCGGAGCAGCTGCGCGAGATCGAAGCCGACGCCCGCGCCCTGATGGCCAAGCAGCAAGAGCTTTGGTCTCTGCTCAGAAAGCTCCTCGCCAAGGAGGGCGTCGAGATCCTGAGGGCGGACAAGCTGACCGACGCCGACCGCGCCTATCTCGACAAGCATTTCCTGAACCAGGTGTTTCCGGTCCTCACGCCCCTGGCGATCGACCCGGCGCACCCCTTCCCGTTCATTCCGAACAAGGGCTTCGCGCTCGCCCTCCAGCTGAAATCCACTTCGGGCGGCGATGGTCTGGAGGCGTTGATCCCGATCCCGAGCCAGGTCGACCGCTACATCGCCCTCCCCGTCGAAGGGCCCATTCCCGTCGAAATCGGTCCGAGCGGCGCGCCGATCGAGCGCCCGCCGCTGCGCTATTGCGCGCTCGAGACCCTGATCGACCTCTACCTCGACCGGCTGTTCCCCGGCTACACGGTCTCCTCCAAGGCGCTGTTCCGCATCCTCCGCGACAGCGACATCGAGATCGAGGAAGAGGCCGAGGATCTCGTCGCGATGTTCGAGTCGGCCCTGAAGCGGCGCCGCCGCGGCGAGGTCATTCGTCTGAAGATCGCCGCCGGCGCCCCGAAGAAACTCGCCCGTCGCCTGATCCGTCAGCTCGAGGTCGAGGATGACGAGGTGATCGAGGTCGAGGGGCTTATCGGCGTCTCCGACGTCTCGCAGATCATCGACGACCGCTCCCGCCCGGATCTCTGCTGGCCGCCCTACAACCCGAGAATGCCGGAGCGGGTCCGCGATTTCGCCGGCGACGTCTTCGACGCGATCCGCGAGAAGGACATGCTGCTCCACCACCCGTATGAGAGCTTCGAGACGGTGGTGCGCTTCCTCCAGCAGGCGGCCCAGGATCCGGACGTCGTGGCGATCCGCCAGACCCTTTACCGCACCTCGAAGGAAAGCCCGATCGTCGCCGCGCTCTGCGAGGCGGCGGAGGCGGGCAAATCCGTCACCGCGCTGGTCGAGCTGAAGGCCCGCTTCGACGAGGCCGCCAACATCCGCCTCGCCAAGATCCTGGAGCGCGCCGGCGTCCAGGTCATCTACGGCTTCGTCGAGCTGAAGACCCACGCCAAGATGTCGACCGTCGTCCGCAAGGAGCGGGGCGAGCTGGTCACCTACAGCCATTTCGGCACGGGCAACTATCACCCGATCACGGCGAAGATTTACACCGACCTCAGCCTATTCACCTGCGACGAGGCCCTGGCGCGCGACGGCACCCGGCTGTTCAACTACATCGGCAGCTATTCCGAGCCGATCGAGATGGAGCGCCTCGCCTACTCCCCCGTCACGCTGAAACGCACGATCATCGAGCATCTCGAGCGCGAGATCGAGAACGCCAAGGCCGGCAAGCCCGCCGAGGTCTGGGCCAAGATGAATTCGCTGATCGAGCCCGAGGTCATCGACGCGCTCTACCGCGCGAGCCAGGCGGGCGTGCAGATCGACCTCGTGATCCGCGGCATCTGCGGCCTTCGCCCGGGCGTGAAGGACCTGTCCGAGAACATCCGCGTGAAATCGGTTGTCGGCCGTTTCCTCGAGCACAGCCGCATCGCCTGTTTCGCCAACGGCGCCGCTCTGCCGAGCCGGAAAGCCAAGGTCTACATCTCCTCCGCCGACTGGATGGACCGCAACCTGAACCGCCGGGTCGAGACGCTCTGCCCGATCACCAACGAGACGGTCCACGCCCAGATCCTGGAGCAGGTGATGGCGGCCAATCTGTTGGACGAGGCGCAGTCCTGGGTGCTGCAGCCGGACGGCAAGTTCGTCCGCGCGACCCCGCCCGATCCGGATGCGGCCTTCAACGTGCATGATTTCTTCATGCGCAAGCCCAGCCTCTCGGGCCGCGGCGAGCGCGGGGCCGAAGACGCGCCGCGCCTGATCCCGTCCTATCTGCAGGAAGACGCCCCGGCGACCGCCGCGGAGTAAGCGAGGGCTGCGTCCCTCGCCGGCGGGTTTGGGCCGGCTCGGCGAAAAATCTCCCCGCCCTTTCGGCGGTTGCGCCCAGGCGGCGCCGCGATCGGCTGGCGCGCCGCAGAGGAGCGGGTTACAGATCCCCGACGCCTCGGGGGACGCGCCATGGCCGACGCCAAGATCTTTCTGAACTACCGCCGGGAGGACGCCGATATCTGGGCGGACACCGTGTACCGCGCGCTCACGCCGCGGTTCGAGGTGTTCATGGATGTCGACGGCCAGATCCCGGACGGGCTGCCCTGGGCGGAGTGGCTGGACGCCCAAGTCCGCAGCTGCGACGCGCTGGTGGCGCTGATCGGGCGGCGCTGGGTCGAGGCGTTCGACGCCAAGGCGGCCGACCGCGCGCCCGATTTCGTGAAGCGGGAGATCGAGACCGCGCTCGCCCTCGACATCCCCGTGGTCCCGGTGCTGCTGAGCGACGCGCCGATGCCCGAGATGGAGCGGCTGCCCGAGAGCGTCCGCCCTCTGTTCGATCGCCAGGCGCGGCGCATCCAACGGGGACCGGAGCTCGATCGCGGGTTGACGGGGTTGCGGGACGGCCTGACCGCCTCGATCCGCCTGAAGCGGGACGCCGCGAAAGACGCCGCGAGAGAGGCCGCGAGGCGGGCTGGGCGGCGGACCACCGCGGCGGATCCAAATGGCCCGCGCGAGGTCGGCTCAAGCCGCCGCGCCCTGGTGCTGGGCGGTTTGGCCCTCGGCGGCGGCGCGATCGCGGCGGCGACGTTCTGGCCGCGGGGGGCGGAACAGAGCGCGAGCATCGAAGCGCGCCCACGCCCGACGCCCACGCTGACTACGGTGGAAGATCCAACGGTCTGGCGGCCGTCGGAGGCGGAGATCCGGGAAGCGCAAAGCGCGCTGGCGCGACTCGGGCGCTATAAGGGCGCCGTGGACGGGCGTTGGGGCGACGCCTCGCAAGCGGCGCTGCGGGCGTTTCAGCGGGAGGCTGGGCTGAGCCCGGCCGACGGCGTGCTCCGCAAGACCACCCTCGCCGCCCTCCGCGCCGCCCCGACGCCCGCCTTCACGGGCGTGCTGAAGGGCCACACCGGCCGGGTCTCCTCCGTCGCCGTCACCCCGGACGGAAGCCGCGCCCTCAGCGGCTCCTACGACACCACCCTCATTCTCTGGGATCTCGCCACCGGCCAAGCCCTCCGGACCTTCGAAGGCCACACCAGCGCGGTCACCTCCGTCGCCCTCACCCCGGACCGACCC
>JBCBRF010000181.1:0-7334 GCA_039819865.1 Pseudomonadota bacterium
ACCGTTGCCGCGGCGGCCGCCGCTCCGCCACCGTCTCTGCGTTCCAGGCGAGCCGCGCCACGTCCGCCGTCCCCGCCCAGGCGCCCGCGGCCTCCCGCAACGGCAGATCGAGGGCCTTCGCCGCCGAAACCGCCACATCGAGGCCGTCCAGCGAGACCGTCACCGACACCGCGACGGCGCGTTTCCGCGGGGCGGCGATGCGCCCCAAGGCCTCGAGCGCGGGCAAGGCCGCGGTGATCTCGGAGCGGGCGACCAGGCAGTCCAAGATCGGAACGACCTGGTGGCTCCGCGCCCGATGAAAGCCGAGCCGCACGCCGGACTTCGCCCGCATGGCGGCGAAGGTCACTCGGCGACGGGTTCTCGGCGGCGAGACCTGCGTCTCCGCGATCTCGGGCGCGAGACCTTTCGCGGCCAGCGCCTCGACGATCCGCTCGCGCTTCCAGGCCGCCAGCAGCCGGTCCGAGGCGTGCTGAAGCGCGCAGCCGCCGCATTCCGAGGCGTGGGGGCAGGTCGGCGGGAGGCGGTCGGGGCTGGGCGCGAGGATTTCCGGAGCGACCGCGCCGGCGCCGAGCGCGACGGACTCGCCGGGCAGCGCCCCTGGAATCGCGATCGGGCGACCGTCGCGCGTCGCCAGACCGTCGCCGCGACGCCCGAGCCGCTCGACCGTCACAAGCGTCCGCTCCGCATCCGCGCTCATTCTTCTTTCCTGCAAACGAAAAACCCCTCCCCGACGGCGTCGGAGAGGGGCGTGTCTCTTCTCTCGGCGGTCGCGATCAAGCGGCGTCGCCGCCATCCTTGATCGGCTTCCACAGCTTTTTGTTCGAGTACCAAACCAGCACGCCGAAGATCGCCAGGAAGATCAGGTTCCGAACGCCGGCTTGCTTGCGTTCCACCATGGTCGGCTCGGCCGCCCAGGCGAGGAATGCGGTTACGTCGTGCGACATCTGCTCGACGGTCGCCTCGGCGCCGTCCTGATACTCGACGGAGCCCTCGTAGAGCGGCTGCGCCATCGCGATCTGATGACCCGGATAGTAGCGATTGTAGCTCAGGACGCCCTGCGGTTCGAAACCCTCGGGCGGCACGTCCTGATACCCCATCAGCAGAGAGTAAACGTACTCCGGTCCGCCGGAGCCGCTCACGATCTGGTTGATGATGCCGGTGTAGCCGACGCGCGCCTTCGTCATCACCGAAAGATCGGGCGGCTTGTTCGCATCCGACCACGAGGCTTCGTCATAGGCGATGGAGCCGCTCGCCGTGACGATCGAGTACGGTCCGACGATCTTGTCGTTCGCCGTCGGCGTGCGGTCGACCAGTTCGCCGTTCACCACCTCACGCACCGGCATCAGGAAGTTCTCGGCCATCGCTTTGACCTGCTCTTCGCTGTAGCCGGGCCCGCTCGGATCGCCGAGGTTCCGGAACGAGACCTGGTGCATGGCGTGGCACGAAGAACAGACCTGCATGTAGACCTGCCAGCCGCGCTGCAGCTCGGCCTGATCGAACGTCCCGAGCGGCCCCTCGAACGACCAATCCCGATCGATCACCCCGACGCCTTCGCCCGCCGCGAGCGCCGGACCGGCGGCCGTGAGGCCGACCGCCGCAACGGCGCTGAGGGCGATGGTTCTCAAGATACGCATCTGCGTCTCTCCTCTCTCTCAGCCCTTATTCAGCGGGAGTAGCGATGGGTTCGCCACTGGCGCTCGGCGCTTTCTTCTTCTTCGAGACCTTCGCCTGGAAGGCGGTGTCGATGCTCTCTGGCGTCTGACGCGGCCGCTCGATCAGACCGAGCACCGGCAAGATGACGAGGAAGTAGGCGAAGTAGTAGAGCGTGAGCAGCTGACCCAGATGGATGTAACGGAACGCGAAGCTCGTCTCTTTCACATCGAAGATCAGCACACCGTTCGGATGCTCTTCGTCATACTCGATCACCTCCGTCATCGAGACGGTGGCGCCTTCGGACCGGAGACGGTCGACCAGCGCTTCCGCCTCGGCCCGGTCCTCGAAGTGCTCGACAGTGGCGTACTCGACCACCGGATCGTCCGGGTTCTTCGCGCCGACCCAGCCGAGCCCGATGCACGCCGCGACGAACAGCCAGAAGAACTGCTTGAACTGGGTGCGGTACGCGCCCGAGCGGGTGCGAGAGGTGTCGAGCCACGGCAGCAGCGCGAGCACGGCGATCGCCGAGAACATCGCGATGACGCCCATCAGCTTGTCCGGGATCGACCGCAGGATCGCGTAGAACGGCAGGAAGTACCACTCAGGCACGATGTGCGCGGGCGTCTTCAGCGGATCCGCTTCGATGTAGTTGTCCGCATGGCCGAGATAGTTCGGCATGAAGAAGATGAAGACGAAGAACAGCGCCACGAACACCACGATCGCGAACAGGTCTTTGACTGTGTAGAACGGGTGGAAGGGCACGGTGTCTTTTTTCGTGAGCGCCGGGTCGCGACGGACCTCCACGCCGGTCGGGTTGGTGTTCCCGACATGGTGGAGCGCCCAGATGTGCAGCATCGTCAGGCCCGCGATCGCGAACGGCAGCAGGTAGTGCAGCGAGAAGAAGCGGTTGAGCGCCGCATTGTCGATCGCGTAGCCGCCTTGC
This sequence comes from Pseudomonadota bacterium, assembly GCA_039819865.1. GTDB lineage: Bacteria > Pseudomonadota > Alphaproteobacteria > Rhodobacterales > Rhodobacteraceae > JBCBRF01. The sequence goes on from JBCBRF010000181.1 coordinate 2,597, forward strand.
AGCCAGATCAGGATGCTCTGACCGACCAGCGGGATCGCGCCGAACAGTTCGGTGATCACGGTCGCGCCCCAGAAGGACATCTGGCCCCAGGGCAGCACGTAGCCCATGAACGCAGTGGCCATCATCAGCAGGTAAATCAGCACGCCGATGATCCACAGGATCTCCCGCGGCGCCTTGTAGGAGCCGTAGAAAAGTCCGCGGAAGATGTGCAGATAGACCGCGATGAAGAAGAAGGATGCGCCGTTGGCGTGCATGTAGCGCAAGAGCCAACCGCCGTTCACGTCGCGCATGATGTGCTCGACGCTCGCGAAGGCGTAGTCGACATGCGGCGTATAGTGCATCGCCAGAACGATGCCCGTCACGATCTGGATCACCAGGCAAAGCGCCAGGATCCCGCCGAAGACGTACATCCAGTTGAGGTTCTTCGGCGTCGGAAAGGTCGCCAGATGGTGGATCAAGCCGCCGACGGGCAGCCGAGAGTGGACCCACTTCTCGGCATCGGATTTCGGCTCGTAGTGCTCCTGCGGGATCGTTCCCATCTCGCAGTCTCCTTATGGGCCGTCTGTCAAAGGGGATCGGTGAGCAAGACGGTCAGGCTCAACCGAGACGAATGGTGGTGTCGCTCACGAAGGACGCCGGCGGGACCGGCAGATTGCGCGGCGCCGGGCCTTTGCGGATGCGTCCGGAGCTGTCGTAATGCGAGCCGTGGCAGGGGCAGTACCAGCCGTTGAAGTCGCCCGCCCCGTCGCCGATCGGCACGCAGCCGAGGTGGGTGCAGACGCCCATCACGACCAGAAGATCTTCCCGTCCCGCGATCACGCGATTCTCGTCCGACGCCGGCGCCTCGCCGATATTGGCGTTGTTGGCGTCGGCGTCAGGCAAAGCGTCGACGGAGACGGCGCGCGCCTCTTCGATCTCCTGCGCCGTGCGTCGACGGATGAACACCGGTTTGCCCCGCCATTTCACAGTGAGCTGCTGGCCCTCCTCGATGCCGTCGATATCGACATCGATCGACGCCAGCGCGCGGACCGAGGCGTCCGGGTTCATCTGGTTGATCAATGGCCAAACCATCGCGCCCACGCCGACCACTCCGGTCGCTGCGGTCGCCACGTAAAGAAAGTCGCGACGGTTCGGCTGCTGATCGGCGCTCATCTCCGCCATGGTGCTCTCCTATCTGGCCGTGCAGGCGTCGCCTTAGAGGCGTCGCTCGATCGGCTTCCTCCGCCTTCGGTTATAGAACCTAGGACGCATTTGTGCAGGGAATAGTATTGCTGTTTCCTCAGGGTCGAGGGACAGGAAGCCGCAACACGCCTGCGACGTTTTGTCATTTCAGATATTTCTGAAAGCACAGTCCGGCCGAGAGCGCAAGACTGACCCGCCCGGAGAAACAAGCTTGTGAGATTAGTCGCCGTTCAACCCGACATCGCCGGCAATGTCGGCGCGATGATCCGGGTCTGCGCCTGCTTCGGGGCGCGCTTCGAACTGGTCGAGCCCTGCGGATTCGCCTTCTCGGTCCGCGCGGTGCGCCGCACCGGCCTCGACTACGCCGAGCAGGTCGAGATCGTCCGTCACGACAGCTGGACCCGCTTTCTCGACGCCGAGCGCGACGGGGGCGCGCGGGCGCGCCTGGTGCTGCTGACGACCGCCGGGGCCGCGCCGCTCTGGTCCTGGCGGTTCGAGCCCGGCGACGCCATCCTGGTCGGGCGTGAAAGCGCCGGCGCGCCCCCTGAGGCGCACGAGGCCGCGGACGCGCGGCTCCGGATCCCGATGGCCGAGGGGGCGCGCTCGCTCAACGTCGCAATCGCCGCAGCCGTCGCGCTTGCGGAAGCGCGTCGCCAGCTCACAAGCGCCTGAACCGCACCTCTCTCCTCCGAGGCGATCGGCTTGAGAATTGCATCGCCCCGCTCGCGAAACCGCGCGATCGCCGCGCCGGTTCTCAGAACGAGGGAGAGACGTTCCATCATGGCCTTCGGACGAAATCGCGCCGCCGCGGAGTCGTTTGAGAACCGCGGATCGAACGGAATTGTGCTGGGGCTGGCGCTCCTGTTCTTCTCTCTTGCTCTCCTCTCGACCGGTCTTGGCCGGATCTACTGGCCGGCCGGGCACCAGACGCTCTGGCGCGTGGTCCATGCCGTCGCCGGGGAAGAGCAAGCCGCCGTCCGCCTAACTCCTTTTGAAGAAAGAGGTTCCGCGGCGGGCCTGATCGAAGCGCCGGCGCCGCTGGAGAGCGGCCGGGCCCTCGCGGACGTTCCCGTGGGCGCCGAGGCTTGCGCACTCAACTGGCGGGGCGCCGCGCCCGACCAGCCCATCGGCTATTGCGCCGAGGTGCTCGCCCATGACGGCCCGAGCGACCGCGTCCTGCTCCGCGTCCAGCGCCTGATCCGCACGAGCCCGGGCGTCCTTACGGGCGCCTGCGCGACCGCGGACGGGCTGCACCCGGGCCAGAAGCTCTGGGTCCCGACCGCCTGCCTCCAGTGATCGCCCCGATCCGGGACAAGGCGTGCTGAAACGGAACGTCTCATCTCGGGTCAATCGTTCCGACGCGGCGTCGGCTACTCGGCGGCCAGGTTGAGGAAGCCGCCGGACTGCCGCGCCCAGAGCCGCGCATAGAGCCCGCCCGCCGAGAGCAGCGCGGCGTGCGTCCCGGTCTCCACCACGCGCCCCGCCGCCATCGTCGCGATCCGGTCCATGTGCGCGATCGTCGACAGCCGGTGCGCCACCGCGATCACCGTGCGGCCCTCCATCAGCGCATAAAGCGCGTCGAGGATTTCCGCCTCGACCTCCGAATCGAGCGCCGAGGTCGCCTCGTCGAGGATCACGATCGGCGCGTCCTTCAGGAACACCCGCGCCAGGGCGATCCGCTGGCGTTGCCCGCCCGAGAGCTTCACGCCGCGCTCGCCGAGCCGGGCCTCGTAGCCGGTGCGCCCCCGGCCGTCGCGCAGCCCCTCGATGAACTCATGCGCCTGCGCCCGCTTCGCCGCCGCGACGACCTCCGCGTCGCTCGCCTCCGGCCGGCCGTAGCGGATGTTCTCCATCGCCGAGCGGTTGAACATCGAGGTCTCCTGCGTGATCACGCCGATCCGCGCGCGCAGGGTGTTCTGGGTGAGATCCCGCACGTCCCGCCCGTCGAGCGCGACCCGCCCGTCCTCGACGTCGTTCAGCCGCAGCAGGAGGCGGATCAGCGTCGACTTGCCGGCGCCCGACGGCCCGACCAGCCCGACGTTCTCTCCCGGCGCGATCTCGAGCGAGAGGCGCTCGACGCCGCCGACGTCGCGGCCATAGCGGAACGAGACGTCCTCGAAGGCGACCCGCCCGGGCCGCTCCGGCGTCGGGATCGCGCCGGGCCGATCGGTCACCTTGTGCGCGGGCGACAGCGTGCCGATCGCGTCCTCGAGCGTGCCGAGCTCCGTGAACACGCCGAGCGCGGTGAAGGCGATCCAGTTCGACATCGCGGTGAGCCGGAGCGCCAGCATACCGGCCGCAGCGGCGACGCCGGCGCTCACGATGCCGATCGACCAGAGCCAGAAGCCGAGACCGATCATCAGGAGGAGCACGATCGCGTTGAGCGCCGCCAGCGCGATCCGGAGCGCCATCACGCTCCGGCCGACCTCGATCGCGGCGGTGCGATAGGCCGAGATGCTCTCCCGCGCCGCCCGCTCCTCCCGCGGCTCCGCGCCAACCTCAGCCGGGAACAGCTTGACCGTCGCGATGTTGGTGAAACTGTCGACGAATTGACCGGAAACCGCGGCGCGACGCTCCGCCCGCGCCCGAGACTTCGCCCGGATCGGCGGCAGCAGCCGGCGGAGCACGAGAAAATAGAGCCCGGCCCAGAGCAGCGTCGCCGCCGCCATCCGCCAGTCGGAGGCGCCGAGCGCCAGGGACATCCCGATGATGAAGGAGATCAACAGGCCGAAGGCGTTGATCACGTCGACGGCGAGCGAGGACACCGCGTTGCCGGCCTGCATCTGCTTCTGCGCGAGCCGCCCCGCGAAATCCTCCTCGAAGAAGCCGAGCGCCTGTCCGAGCGAATGGCGGTGCAGCCGCCAGAAGGTTGCGGGGGTGAGACCGGGGTTCACCACCAGGCTGTTGACCGCGCCCTGGCCGAGGATCGCCGCCGGGCGCAGCACGGCGATGGTGAGCGCGAGGCCGACGAGGAACCAGGCGTTCTCCGCGAAGAATCGCTCCGGGCTCGACGCAAGCGCCCGGTCGACCAACGAGCCCACGCCCCAGATCAGTCCGACCTCGAGCAGTCCGATCGCCACCGAGCAGCCGATCGCCGCCAGAAGCGGCCCCTTGGCGTCGCGGTAGATCCATTCGAGGAAGGGCCGCACGGCGGCGGGCGGGGCCGGGTCCGGGACCGGTCGAAACGGATCGTAGAGCGTCTCGAGCCATCTCCAGAGTCGGGCGGTCGGGCGGTCGAGCATCGGCGTCCCCTTCGGCCCGGCGCGGGCCGCGTCTGAGAGGGGACATAGGGCTGAGGCTCGCCGCAGCCCGCCGAAAGCCCGCTCCGGCGGCTCGACGCAGGCTTGTTCCGCCCGAGAGGCGGGCGCCCAAGAGGGTGAGCGAACGGCGACGTCCTTCTGGACCGTCGGGGGAGGAACGCCGGCGCACGCGATCGGGCGGACGGCGCGCGCCGGCCGCGGAGATTTCGCCCCCTCCCCCCGCGGGGGGGGGGGCCGGGGGGGGGGGGGGGCGGGGGGGGGGGCGCGCGGGGGGGGGGGGCGCGCCGGGCGGTGGG
>JBCBRF010000182.1:0-7262 GCA_039819865.1 Pseudomonadota bacterium
GGACTTTCGCGCGCTCATCGTCGGCGCGCGCGGCGGGGACGGCTCGGACCGCGGCGCGCGGGGTCGCGGTCGCTGTCGCGGTCGGCTGGGCCTCGCTGGCCGGCGCGCAGTCCGAGACGCCGTTCGGCGGCTTCAAACATGACGCGTCGCAGCCGATCCAGGTCTCGTCCGACACTCTCCAGGTCCGGAACGCGGATCAGGTGGCGATCTTCGAGGGCAAAGTGGACGTCGTGCAAGGCGCGGTGCGGATGCGGGCGCAGCGGCTCGAGGTCACCTATCGCAACCGCGGCGGCGAGCAGACCCAGCCCGAGGGCGCGGCGACGCCCGGCTCGGGCGCGATCGACCGGCTGCAGGCGATCGGCGACGTGCTGATCTCGAACGGCAAGGAGACGGCCAAAGCGGCGCGCGCCGACTATGACGTCGCGAAGGGCGAGATCCTGCTGACCGGCGACGTGATCCTGCTGCAAGGCGAGAACGTCGTGAAGGGCCAACGGCTGGTGATCGATCTCGCGACGGGCACCGCGCGCATGGGCGCCGGCGGCGGCCGCGTTCAAGTCAGCCTCGATCCGAGCTCCGCCGACAACTAGCCGACCCCTTCGAGCGCGCCGCGCCACGCGCGGTTTGCTCGGATTCACGGCGCGTTAACGATCCTCGTCGCCGGATCGGGGCGCGCCGCCCGTATTTTCAAAGGTATCTTTACGGCTCAGGCCGACACTGTCCCCGGAGATCGTCGATGACGAACGACAGACCGCCCCCGCGTCGCCGAGCGCCCGCCCGGGTCTCGGCCGGGCCGCTCGATCCGCGCGGATCGCGGCCCGAAATCGCGAGCCGAACGCCAGGGCTGGTGGTGTCGAACATCGGCAAAAGCTTCAAGCGCCGCCCGGTCGTGCGGAGCGTCAGTCTGGAGGTGAACCGAGGGGAGATCGTCGGCCTGCTGGGCCCGAACGGGGCGGGGAAGACCACCTGCTTCTACATGATCACCGGCCTGGTGCCGGTCGATCAGGGCCAGATCGAGCTGCAGGGCCGCGACCTGACCGCGCTGCCGATGTACCGCCGCGCCCGCCTCGGGCTCGGCTATCTGCCGCAGGAGGCCTCGATCTTTCGGGGCTTGACGGTGGAGGGGAACATCCGAGCAGCCTTGGAGCTGGTCGAGAAGGACCGGGTGAAGCGCGAGCGCATGCTCGAGGGCCTCATGGCGGAGTTCTCGATCACCCATTTGCGGCGGACGCCGGCGGTGGCGCTCTCGGGCGGCGAACGGCGCCGGGTCGAGATCGCGCGGGCGCTAGCGGCTCGGCCGTCCTTCGTGTTGCTGGACGAGCCGTTCGCAGGCGTCGATCCGATCGCGGTCGGGGATATTCGGGAGCTGGTGTGGCAGCTCAAGGATCGGGGCATCGGGGTCCTGATCACGGACCACAATGTGCGGGAAACGCTCGAGATCATCGATCGCGCGTACATCCTGCACGACGGGCGGGTGCTGATGGAGGGCGCGCCGCGGGAGGTGATCGGAGACGCCAATGTGCGTCGGGTGTATCTGGGCGAGGGCTTTCGGATCTGACCGGGGCGCTCGCCATACGGCGAGAGACGCTTCGGGAGCCGCGGGCGACTGCGGTTAGGGATCGGATAAGATGGCCATCGCGCAAAGATTAGACCTGCGTCAAAGCCAGCAGCTGGTGATGACCCCCCAGCTGCAGCAGGCGATCAAGATGCTGCAGATGTCCAATCTGGAGCTTCGGGACTTCATCGCGCAAGAGCTCGAGCGCAATCCCCTGCTCGAGGCGGCGGGCCCCGAGCGGGTGCGCGGGGACGGCGGCGCGGAGGATAAGACCGCGCCCGGCGAAGCGGAGACGCCGGCGGCGCTGTCCGCGAGTGATCGCGAACTGGCTCAGGACCGCCTGACGCGCGCGGACGAGACCTTCGACACCGGCGCCGAGAACATCCATGCGGACGAGGCTTACGCCGACCGGATGGACGATGCGGCTCGGGCGGCGGGCGAGGCGGCCGGCTCGCCGGGCGAGATGGCGATCGAGGCGAGCGCCTGGTCGACCGTCGGCAAGGGCGGCTCGTCGAAGTTCGAGGACGCCGAGCACGGCATCGAAGCGACGCTCACCAATCCGCCGACGCTCCGCGAGCATCTGCTCAAGCAGCTTGGCGAGTGCGGGGCGGATACGATGGTCCGACTGATCGCCTCCGATCTGATCGAGAACCTGGACGAGACGGGCTATCTGCGCGTCGATCTGGCCGAGGTGGCGGAGCGGCTCGGCGCGCCGCTCGAGGCGGTGAACGCGGCGGCGGCGCTGCTGCGCGGGTTCGACCCGACCGGCGTCGGGGCGCGGGATCTGAAGGAGTGTCTTGCGCTCCAACTGCTCGAGGCGAACCGGTTGGATCCGGCGATGGAGACGCTGCTCGACAATCTCGACCTGCTGGCGGCGCGCAATATCGCGAAACTGCTGAAACTCTGCAGGGTCGACGCCGAAGATCTTAAAGAGATGATCGCGGAAATCCGCGCGCTCGACCCGAAGCCGGGGCTCAAATTCGAGCATGACGTGACGCAGGCGGTGTCGCCGGACGTGTTCGTCTATGAGAAGCGCGACGGCGGTTGGGCGATCGAGCTGAATACGGAGACCCTGCCGCGGCTGCTGGTGAACTCGGGCTACGCCGCGGAGGTGGTGAAGTCGGCCAACGGCAAATGCCGCGAGGTGAAAGAGTATCTCGCGGAGCGCCAGCAGAGCGCGAACTGGCTGATGAAGAGCATCGACCAGCGCGCCAAGACCATCCTTCGGGTCGCCGCCGAGATCGTGCGGCAGCAGGACGGGTTCCTGGCTTACGGCGTGACGGCGCTGCGCCCGCTGAACCTGAAGACCGTCGCCGACGCCATCGAGATGCACGAGTCCACGGTCAGCCGCGTCACCTCGAACAAATACGTCTCGACGCCGCGCGGCGTGTTCGAGCTCAAGTACTTCTTCACGCCGGCGATCGCATCGACCGATGGCGGCGAGGCCTATTCGGCGGAGGCGATCCGGCATCGGATCCGAAGGTTGATCGAGGCGGAGAGCGGCGACGACGTGCTGTCGGACGACCGCATCGTCGCCATCCTTCGGGAGGACGGCGTGGACATCGCCCGGCGCACGGTCGCGAAGTATCGCGAGGCGCTACGCATCCCCTCTTCCGTGCAGCGGCGGAAGCTCAAGCTGGCCGAAGCGGCGCTCTGAGGGCGGGCGGCGCGAGGTTCTGCGCATACCAACGTGCCATTTACGAACGACGTGAGCGCGCACGGCGGATCAAGACTGGACATGCCCGCCGCGATAAGGTGGCATCTTGCCATCAATCCGCAGCAAAATGACTTGATGGCGATGAGAATAGAAGTCACAGGACGGCAGATCGATGTGGGCGACGCCCTTCGTTCGCATGTCGAAGAGAAAATCACCGAAGCGGTCTCGAAATACGCAAATCGACCGATCGAAGCGGCGCTGACCGTTTCGCGAGACGCGCATCTATTTGTCTGTGACTGTTCAGCGCATTTGAGCACGGGATTGACGGCGCAATCGACCGCCCGCGAGACCGAGGTCTACGCCGCCTGCGACGCCGCCATCGCGAAGTTGGAAAAGCAGCTGCGACGCTACAAGCGGCGGCTCAAAGATCACCACGTCAAACGCAAAGAACCGGTTGCGCAGGTCGCTGCGGCGGCGTACGTGCTCGACGCGACCTACGATGAAGAAGCGGCGCAATCCGGCGCCACCCCTGACGACGACGCGCCGGCGACCGCGAACGGCGCCGAGTTCTGGAGTCCCGTCGTAATCGCGGAAGCCACGGAAGGTCTGCCGTCGTTGACCGTCGGCGAAGCGGTGATGCAGCTCGAGCTGAAACACGCGCCGTTTTTACTGTTTTTCAATGATGGTCGGCGACGGATCAACGTCGTGTATCGGCGAGACGACGGGAATATCGGCTGGCTCGACCCGGTCGAAACAGGCGATTGAGCGGGACCGCGCCGCGGCCCGCGGCATTTGATTCCACATCGAAGAATGTGGAGCGCTTGGAGAGGAACGCATGGAGCTGACGGAGTTGGCGTCGCCCGAGGGCGTAATCCCAAATCTCAAAGCCACCAGTAAGAAGCAGCTGCTGCAAGAGCTTGCCCAACGGGCGGGGTCTCTCTACGGGGCTGAGCCGCGGGCGCTGTTCGACGCTTTGCTGGAGCGAGAGCGGCTCGGCTCGACCGGCATGGGGCGGGGCGTCGCGATCCCGCATTGTCGGATGGCCGGCGTCGAGCGCATGTGCGCCCTGTTCGCGCGGCTGGAGACGCCCGTCGAGTTCGAAGCCGTCGACGGCGAACCGGTCGATCTGGTGTTTCTGCTGATCGCGCCTGAGGCGTGCGGCAGCGACCATCTCAAGGCGCTCGCGCGGGTCTCGCGCGCGATGCGGGACGAAGACCTGCTGACGAAGCTCCGCGGCGCCAAAGAAGCTTCCGCCCTCTATGCGTTGCTGGCGGAGCCGGACGGGCGTTCGCGCGCCGCCTAGACCATGATCGCTTCTCTTCGACGCATGATCACGGTCTAGAGTTTCGGTTGGTCGCGCGATCGGACGGATAACCGGTTTCCACTTATCCTGATCGCGCTCTGAGCCCGCGCCCGCCCCGCCATCAAAGGTCAAGCGCTCTCGGCGACCCGATCCGACCCTTCCGGCGCCGTCACGACATAGCGGTGGAGCCCGGCGCCGCGGCGCTTCAGCCAATCGCGATGACGCCGCCATTCGGGCGACAGACGCTCGACCAGCGCCCAGAACCGCGCGGAATGGTTCATCTCTCGCAGATGCGCGACCTCGTGCGCGGCGACGTAGTCGAGCACGGCGCTCGGCGCGAGGATCAGTCGCCAGCTGTAGGACAAGGCCCCGTCGCTGGTGCAGGAACCCCAGCGGCTGCGCGTGTCCTTCACGGCGATCCGAGAGAAACGCAGGCCAAGGGCGTCGGCGTGGACGCGGCTGCGCTCCGAGAGCTCGGCGCGCGCCGCCTCGCGCAACCAGGCCCGAGCGCGCCGCCCGACCCCGGCGGCCGGTCCGCCGATCAGCAGGCGCGGCTCCTCGAGCGCATCGAGAAATCTCACGCCGCGTCGCGCGACGTCGTGCTCAAGCCTTAAGCCCCCGTCCTTGAAGGGCAGTAAGAGGCCCGGCTCGATCGGTATGGAATCGGGCGCGCGGGCGACGGCGGCGCTCAGCCAGTCGGCATGCGATTCCAGGAAGGCCTGGATCTCCGCCACAGGGCAGGCCAAGGGCGCGGTCACGCGCGCGCGCCCGTCGATCCGCGAGACGCTGAGAGAGATGCGACGCGCGGCGCGGCTGCGGTTGAGACGCACCGAAACGGGCGGGTCTGAAAGCGTCAGACGGTCGGGATGCGCGGCCGCCGCGCGGGGAGGCGAGCCTCTCCGCGCGGTCGCTTGACGAGGTCGCGCCCCGTCGGATCGATCGGCCATGCCTAGCGGGCGATCCGACGCAGCGGCTCGACATTGTCCGGCCGGCGGTTCGCCACGGCCCCATCGCGATGCTTCGCGACGAAGGAGGCGACCCTTGGCTGGATCTCGCGCCGCCAGCGGCTGCCGTTGAAGACGCCGTAGTGACCGACCTCCGGATGCACGTAGTGGAGGCGCAGGGCGTCGGGCAGGCGCGCCGCGAGGCTGTGGCCCGCCTCGGTCTGGCCGAGGCCGGTGATGTCGTCCTTGCCGCCTTCGACGGTCATCAGCGCGACGTCGCGAAGGGCCTCGGGGCGCACCGGACGGCCCGAGATCGTCATCTCGCCTTTCGGCAGCAGGTGACGCTGGAACACCCTGTCGACCGTCTCGAGGTAGAACTCGGCCGCCAGATCCATCACCGCGAGATACTCGTCGTAAAACTTGCGGTGCGCCGCCGTCGACTCGCCGTCGCCGCGAATCAGGTTCCGGAACTGCTTCACATGGGCGTTCATGTGGCGATCCATGTTCATCGCCATGAAGCCCGAGAGCTGCAGGAAGCCCGGATAGACGCGCCGCATCATGCCCGCGTGCGGGAACGGCACGGTGGTGACGACGTTGTCGCGGAACCAGGTGAGAGGCCGGGTCTCGGCCAGCCGGTTCGGCTCCGTCGGATTGATCCGCGTGTCGATCGGGCTGCCCATCAGGACGACGGAGGCCGGGCGCGCCGGATCCTCGTCTTCGGCCATCAGGCTGGACGCGCAGAACAGGGGCACGCCCGGCTGACAGACGCCCATCACGGACGCCCGCTCGCCGCCGGCCTCGTGAAGGAAGCGCATCATCTCGATCAAATACTCGACATACTCGTCGAGACCGAACCGGCCGGCCGCGAGCGGCACGTTGCGCGCGTCCGTCCAGTCGGTGATGAACACCTCATGGTCGGGCAGCATCGCCGCGACGGTGCCGCGCAGCAGCGTCGCGAAGTGGCCGGACATCGGCGCTACGATCAGCACCTTGGGCTGGTTGAGCCGCTCGACCTCCACGCCCTCGCGCTTGAACCAGAGCAGGTCGCAGAAGGGCTTGCGCCACACGACCTTTTCGGAGACCGGGGTTTCTCGACCATCGACGAAGGTGGTCTCGAGCCCGAATTCGGGTTTGGAATACCGCTTTGTGGCGTTCGCGAACATTTCGCACGCGGCCGCCGTCGCCCTCGCGCCCAGAGTCTGAGCAAACGGATTCGCCGGATTGCGCAGCATATCTCGGCTCGCCACAGCCGCCTGACGCCAAGGGGCGACCGCGGCGTGAGAGATCTCATAGAACTGATAGAGCATTTGCCTGCACGTTTTTTTACCCACCCTGTGGACAACTTACAGGAGCAAGGGCGTTGTTTACAAGATTTTAACCCCTTCAGGGCTCTGCGACTTTGACAAAGAAGCAAGAAGTGTGGCACCGGCCAGCCTTCAAGAATCACCATTGCGGATGAGACGATGGCCAAGCCTGAATGGGGCGTGAAACGGCTCTGCCCGAGCTGCGCCTCGCGGTTCTACGATTTGATGCGCGACCCGATCATCTGTCCGGCCTGCGGCGAGAGCTTCGGGCTCGACGTCTTCACCAAGCCGCGGCGCGGCAAGGCGGCGACGGCGAAGACCGTCGCGGCGAAGCCCGCGCCGGTCGCGGCGGCCGAGGAGTCGGAGATCGAGGACAACGAGCTCGAAGAGTCCGACGACGACTCGATCGACGACGACGACGACGTGCTGGCCCTTGCTCCGCGTCGCCGGACGACGCCTTTTCCGGCAGCGCCGCGTCATCCTCGTCGTCATCAAGGTCCAG
>JBCBRF010000183.1:0-7261 GCA_039819865.1 Pseudomonadota bacterium
GGGTGCGTCGCCCTTGTCGCTGCCGCTGGTTCGCCCCTCGGGCGGCGCAACGCCCCCCAGATAGAACAGAGCGAAGCCGAAGGGCGGCGTCAGGAAGCTGGTCTGCAGGTTCACAGCCATCATGATCGCCACCCAGACCGGGTCGAGCCCGAGCTTGAACAGCACCGGCGACACGATCGGGATCACCACGAACACGATCTCGAGGAAGTCCAGGAAGAAGCCGAGCACGAACATCACCAGCATGACCGCCAGCATCGCGCCGAACGCGCCGCCGGGAAGGCCCGTCAACAGCTCCTCGACGGTCTCCTCGCCGCCAAGGCCCCGGAAGGTCAGATTGAACAGCTGCGCGCCGATCAGAATGACGAAGACCATGCAGGTGACCTTGGTGGTCGCCTGCATCACATCCGTCAGAACGCGCGGTCCATCCTCGGAAGTGCGCGACGCGAACGCCCGCATCAGGCTGTCCGCAACACCCCAGATCACCAAGCCTACACAGCCGAGCGCGGCGAAAATGGCGAACAGATCGCCCGTGCTCGAGCTGACGGGGTCGTAGCAGTCGCCGAGGAATGCGAGGCCTCCCGCGCAGCCTTCCCGCGCGCCCAACTGCACCTCGATCCGCATGTCGAAGAAGGATGTGAGGAACAACGCGCCGATCACGCCCGCCAGGGCGGCGAGCGCGGGGTAGGGGTTGCTTTGGTTTTGGCGCTCTCCGGCCAGCAGGATAGCGCCGACGGCGCCGACGGCGGCGGCTTCGGTCGGCGTCGCGATGCCGGCGAGGATCGAGCCCAGAACACCCACGATCAGCAAGATCGGGGGAACCAGCACCTTCATGACCTGAGCGAGCGGCACCTCTTCGGTCTGCGGTATCGGGGGGGACGTGTGAGGACTGACCGCCGCCCGAAAGACCTGATACGCGAAGTACAGGCCGACGAGCATAACGCCCGGAATTATCGCCCCGACGAACAGATCGCCGACCGAGACCGGATCGGGCGCCCAGTCGCCTACAGCGCGCCGCGCCTCAATGTACTCGTTCGAGATGGTGTCGCCCAGGATCACCAGCACGATCGACGGCGGAATGATCTGGCCGAGCGTGCCGGCCGCGCAGATCGAGCCGCAGGCCAGACCCTTGTCGTAGCCGTATTTCAGCATGGTCGGCAGCGAGATCAGGCCCATGGTGACGACGGTCGCGCCGACGATCCCGGTCGACGCCGCGAGCAGCATGCCGACGAAGGTGACCGAGAACCCCAACCCGCCGCGGATCGATCCGAACAGCTTACCCATCGTCTCGAGGAGCTCGCCCGCCACCTGGCTGCGCTCCAGCATGACGCCCATGAAGATGAACAACGGGACCGCGACCAACACTTCGTTGACCTCGTCCATGAGGCCGAACACGCGGTTGTAGAACGGGCGGAGGAAGCTCAGCGCGCTGTCTTGCCGGACCGTGTCGAAGATGAAGGCCAACAGGCTTAACACGACAAAAGCGGCCAGAACGTATGGCATCGGCGTTCCGCGCCGCACGTTGGGCAACAGCAAAGCGACCAGGGCGCCGAGCGCGAGGATGAAGAAGATCGGGAGCCCGGACGCGTCTTCGCCGGTTCCGAACAGCAGCGAGGTCGGCGCGATCGCGATCGACAGCGTGCCGGCGAAGAAGCCGATGTTGAACAGCCCGCCGATCAGCGCGAACACGAGTCCGGTGCCGGCGAGCGTGAAGGCGACAGGATAGCCCCGCAGCAAGAGCAGGATCGCGGCGGCGAACATCAGCAGGTCGACATGCTCACCGAGCCAATTGAAGATCTCCATGGTCTGTCGCCCCTTAATCCAAGGATTCTTCTTCACGATACGGATCGTCGACCTGGTGGCCGGCCAGCCGCATCGCAGCTTTCACCAAGGTCGAAAGGGCCTGGAGCCCGACCAGTATGGCGAACGCCAAGACAGTGGTCTTGAGCACGTATTTGTAGGGAATTCCGGAGGACTCGGTCGAACCCTCGAGCTGGGCCCAGGCGAGCGCCACGTTCGGCCAAGCCGACCACGCGATCACATAGCAAACCGGGATCAGGAACAGCAGCGAGCCGACGAGATCAGTGACGTCCTTGGTCGTCTCCGACGCTTCGCGGTAAAAGATATCGACCCGAACATGGCCATTGTGCAGGAGCGTATAGCCCGCCGCCAGCATGATGACGGCGCCGTGCATGTAGACGACGGACTCCTGCCACCAAAGGCTCGAGATCGAGAACAGGTAGCGCGACAGCACGAGCGCGAACTGGACCAAGACCATCCCGAGCGTCAGCCAGGCGATCAAGCGTCCGAGTCCGTCGTTGAGCCCGTCCAAAAACTTGTACAGCGCGTGCACCCATTCCTCCCTGGTTTTGAGCGGAACGCTCAGATATCGAGCGAGCGTCAGCCGTCATGCCGCTCGACCGTGGAGCCTCCGGCTTTTCCGCCCCGTCTCGTGCTTGGAGGCGATTGCACGGATCTTGATCTACTCTGGCCTGAAGGTGCTTGCGACCTGCCGTCGCGAAGCGGGTTTGCGGCGTCCCTGTGGCGCCGGTGCGAGAAAATGAGCCCAACCTCGTTAGTCCCGACCCCGCGCGTCGCCCCTTGGTTGCAGGCTTCGGCGGTTGCAGGCTCCGGCTGCGGCGGCGTCGCGCGGCTGGTGTTGTGCGGCTGGCGTCGCTGGGCCGCCGCAACATCGGTTGCAGCGGCCCTTCCTGGTTGTGATGCGGCGCTTTAGATGTCGATCGCTTTGGTGCGGGCGGTCATGTAGGCGCCGTCGGCAAGCCGCGACCAGCCCGCGACGTCCTTCCGGAACTTCGCGTAGCTCTCGTAGACTTTCTTGCCGATCGCGTCTTCGGTGGCCACGCTCGCGACGACCTCTTCGGAAGCGGCCGCAATTTCTTTGAAGACCTCGTCCGGGAACTCGTGCAGCTGCACGCCTTCCTCGTTGAGGAGTTTCGAGAGCGCCGCGCCGTTACGGGCGTTGTACTCCGCCATCATCATGTCGTTCTCGGCGTCGCAGGCGGCTTTGATGAGGGCCTTGTCCGCGTCGGAAAGCGCGTCCCACCAGGTCTTGTTCATGCCGGTGGCAAGGCCCGAGCCCGGCTCGTGGAAGCCCGGATACATGTAGTTCTTCAGGATCTTCTGGAAGCCGAAGGCCATGTCGTTGTAGGGGCCGACCCATTCGGTCGCGTCGATCGTGCCGGCTTGCAGCGCCGGGAAGATCTCGCCGCCCGGCAGCGCGACCGCCGAAGCGCCGATCTGCCGCAGCACCTCGCCGCCGAGGCCCGGCATGCGCATTTTCAGACCCTTCATATCGTCAAGCGACGTGATCGGGTCACGGAACCAACCGCCCATCTGGACGCCGGTGTTGCCGGCCAAGAAGGCTTTCACGCCGAATTGCGCGCCAAGCTCGTCCCAGAGCTCCTGACCGCCGCCGAAGTGAACCCAGGCCTCGAGCTCTTGTGCCGTGAAGCCGAGCGGCACCGCGGTGAAGAAGTTGAAGGCTTTGTTCTTGCCCTGCCAGTAGTAGTCGGCGCCGTGGTACATTTCAGCGGCGCCCGAGGCGACGGCGTCGAAGCTTTCGAAAGGCGGGACCAACTCGCCCGCGGCAAAAAGCTTGACGGTAATGCGGCCGCCGGTCATCGCGGTGATGCGGTCGGCGACCCGCTGCGCGCCGGTGCCGAGGCCCGGAAAGTTCTTCGGCCAGGTCGTCACCATCTTCACGACAGTGTTGCCCTGCGCGATCGCCGGCGTGGCCAAGGTAGCAGCGCCCGCGCCCACAAGTGCGGCGCCCGTCAGAAACTTACGACGTTCCATGAATTCCTCCCAATGCCCGCGCCGCGCTTCTACGGCGCTTCCTGAGGCGAGGGGCAGTAGTGGAGAAATTCGAACCGGGCGCAACCCCCTCAGGCTGGGTAGGGCATACCCAATACTGGGTACCGCATCGCCGGAATGACGTTGGCGAGCCGTTCGCATAACGTCTTTGGTCATGGGCCGACGCGGCGGGCGGCGCGCACCCGCGCTCGGTCGAAGAAGTGAGGAAGGCGATCATGGCGCAGCGCACCTGGACCTTGCGGACAACGATCATCCTGCTCGCCACCGCGCCGCTCGCGATCTCGGCCGTGGCGATCGCGTATCTGGTGCGGGAGCAGTCGAGCGCGCTCTACACGCGTCAGATCGAGATCGTCGAGCGCGATTGGATGCGCGCCAAGCGGGCCGAGCTGGTCAACTACATGAATTTGGCTCTGACCTCGATCGGTCCGATCTATCACGGTGCAGAGCCCGACGACGCAGCGGCCCAGGCGCACGTGAAACGCGTGATCAACCGGCTGACCTATGGCCAGGACGGCTATTTCTTCATCTACGACTACCAAGGAAACAATCTCGTCCACCCCAAACAGTCGTTCCGGGTGGGAGACAACTGGATCGATCTTCAGGACCCCAACGGCGATCAAGTGATCCGCAATCTGATCGAGGTCGCCCGCTCGGGGGACGGGTTCCATAAATATGTCTGGGACAAGCCGTCCGCCGGTCGCGTTGCGGACAAGATCGCCTACGCCGTCGCGCTCGACAAATGGGGCTGGATGATCGGCACCGGGCTGTATCTCGACGATATCGCAGGTCAGCTCGACCGGGTGCGGGCCGAAGTCGATCAGGGGATCGAAGAGACCTTTTTCCTCATTTTTAAGGTGATGATCGCCTGCGTCGGACTGGTCGCGGCGACCGGGCTCCTGATCACGTTGCGCGAACGCCGGATGGCGGACGCCCAACTCCGGGCCCTCACCAGCCGCATCATCGAGACCCAGGAAGAGGAGAGGGGGCGGATCGCCCGCGAGCTGCATGATGGGATCAGCCAGATCCTGGTCTCCGCCCGGTTTGCGCTCGAGAAAGCCCAGCTCGTCTCCGACGCCGGGGGACAGCCGCTCAGAGACACGCTCGAGCGCGGGGTGGAGCGCGTCAGGCTGGCCATGCGTGAGGTGCGCCGGATCTCGCGCGCGCTCAGACCGTCGCAGCTCGACGATCTCGGCTTGTCCGCGGCGATCGAGAACCTGGTCGAAGAATTCGGCCGCCGCACCGGGGTCGAGACGGCGTTCGAGACGGCCGCGGTGCGAAACCTGCTCAGCAACGACGCCAAGACGGCGCTGTTCCGCATCGCTCAGGAGGCGCTCACCAACATCGAGCGCCACGCCGCGGCCACGCGGGTCGAGGTGCTGATCGTGGGGCGGGGCGGGACCTTCACAATGACCATCCGAGACGACGGCGCGGGCTTGTCGGGGGCGGACGGCTCCGGCGCGGCGCTGGAGGCGGGCCTCGGGCTGCGGAACATGCGGGAGCGCATGGCGCAGCTCGGGGGCGAACTCCATATCTTCGATCGCGCCGCCCGCTCGCCCGGCGCGCACGGCGTCGAGATCGTCGCGACGGCGCCCCGCAGCCATGTGCTCACGGCGGACGCGCCGGCCCGGCCGGTTCGGGAGGAGGCCCATGTCTGAGCCTGCGCTCCTGATCCGAACTGTGCTGGTCGACGATCACCCCCTGGTGATCGAGGGCCTGCAGTCCTGCCTCGAGAGTTTTCCGAGCATCAGGGTCGTCGGCGCCGCGGCAAGCGCCGGCGAGGCGCTCGATCTGATCGCGGCCGTGCGCCCCGACATCGCGCTGATGGATATCAACATGCCCGGTCTGAACGGGCTCGACGCCATCGAGATCATTACGGAGCGGACGCCCGAGACCCGGATTCTGGTGCTCTCGATGCACGAGAACAAAGCCTATGTCGCCGCCGCGCTCGGGCTCGGGGCGAAGGGCTACCTGCTGAAGGACGCGCCCACTACGGAGATCGCCGCCGCGATCGAAGCCGTCGCTCGGGGCGAAACCTATCTGAGCGAGGGCGTCGCGGCGCTCCTCGCGTCGGGCGGCGGCGTGGTCGAGCACGCGCTCACCACGCGCGAGCAGGCGGTGCTGCTCCATCTGGCCGAAGGCCTGAGCAACAAGGAGGTCGCGCTCCAGCTCGGGATCTCGGTCCATACCGTCGAGACCCATCGCAAGAACATCAAGCGCAAGACCGGCGTCGCGACCGCCGCAGGCCTCACGCGTTTCGCGATCGAGAACGGGATGCTGCGGCTGCCGAACTGAGGCCGTGGTGCGGGAGCGGAGGCTGGGAACAAAGCAGGAGATCAGCCGCCGCTGCGGGAGCCTGATCTGCGCCCCCCGTCTCCGCGCTCGCCGCAGCTCTCGTCGAGGCCCTTGGTCAGCCTTTCGGCGGTGCGAAGCGGCGCCAACCGCGTTCGGTCAGCAGCTCCGCCGGTTGGAACTTGATCTTATAATCCATCTTCGGGCTCCGCCGCACCCAGTAGCCGAGATACACGTATTTGAGGTTCGCCGCCCTCGCGATCTCGATATGGTCGAGGATCACGTATTGGCCGAGGCTCCGTCGCGCCTCGCCAGCGGCGTAAAAACTGTAGACCAGGGACAGACCGTCCGAGAGCACGTCTGTTATGCAGGCGGCCAGCAGTCGGCCGTCCTTCGGGGCCTCGCCCGGCTCTGCGGGCTCGCGGTATTCGACGATCCGGGTCCGGACCGGCGTGTCCTCGACCATGGCGGCGTAGTCGAACACATCCATATCCGCCATGCCGCCGTCCGAGTGACGCGTCTTTAGATAGGATTTGAAGAGCTCGTACTGCTCATCCGTCGCCCAGGGTCCGTCCGCGTCGCGCAGCAGATCGGCGTTGCGCTTGGCGATCTTTCGCTGGGAGCGGGAGGGCGCGAACTCGTCGACCACCACGCGCGTCGAGACGCAGGCGTCGCAGCCGACGCAAGCCGGGCGGTAGAGGATGTTCTGACTGCGGCGGAACCCGTGAAGCGCCAGCTCGTCATGCAGCGCGGCCGCATGCGGGCCGCTCAGATTCGTGAAGAGTTTCCGCTCGCGGCGGTTCGGCAGATACGGGCAGGGGCGGGGGCCGGTCAGGAAAAATTGGGAGCGCAGGCTCCGATCGAAATGCGACATGCACGCTCCTACGTGGCGGACCTCGCCGACGTTCGAGAAAAGAATACCGGGCGTCCGATCCCATGCAAGGCCCGGGCGAGCCGCAGGGGGTCGGCGGCGCGCCCTCTCGCCGTCCGAGCGCGGCGCGCGTCGCTCAGCTTTCGGGCTTGGGTTTCAGGCTCAGGCTTCTGCGGCGTCGATTTCGGAGGGGGAGATCGCGCCGCGCTCGGACGGCGAGAGGGCGCGCCGCCGCCCCCCTGCGGCTCGCCCGGGCCTTGCATGGGATCG
>JBCBRF010000184.1:0-7212 GCA_039819865.1 Pseudomonadota bacterium
CCGGCATGGCGGTCCCGCAACGGATCCTGCGCCCGGAGATGTGGGTCGCCGACATTGTCTACGTCCCGATCGAGACCGAGCTGCTCGCGACCGCCCGCGCGCTCGGCTGCCGCACGCTGAGCGGGGAGGGGATGGCGGTGTTCCAGGCCGTTCGCGCCTTCCGGCTCTTCACCGGCCTCGAGCCCGACAGCGCCGCCATGGCCGAGACTTTTCGGTCGTTCGGCGCCTGAACCCCTGGAAGGCCAGGACAGCGCGCCAGGAGAACGCGCCAGGAGAACGCGCCCGGAAAACGCGCCCGGAAAACGCGCCAGGAGAACGCGCCAGGACAACGCGCCAGGACAACGCGCCAAGACAACGCGCCAAGAAACGCCCCAGGAAGACCTCGATCGCCACCGTCTGCATCGCGGGCGCGCCGCCCGACGCGCCTCGGCGTCCTGGCGAACTGGTGAGCCGGGCGCCGGCGCGCCTTCAGTCGATCCCGAGGATGCGTCGCGCCTCCGCGGGGCTTGCGACGGGGCGACCCAGCTCGGCCGCGGAGCGCGCCGCGGTCGCGATCAGGTCGGACGTCCCGTCCGCGACCCGGCCGTCCGGCAGATGGAGATTGTTCTCGAACCCGACCCGCGCATGGCCGCCCTGTTCGATCGCCGCCCGCGCGCAATCCGCCTCCTGCGAGCCGAAGGCGCAGATGAACCAGGTCGCAGGCCGCCGCATCGCCGCCAGCATCGGCGTCAGCTCCTCCGGATCGGACTGCTGGGTTTCGCTGTAACGCCCGAGCACATGAAGCACGCAGGGCGTTCCCGCGCCGAACAGCCCGCCCTCGGCGAGCCGCTCGAACCGCGCGACGTCCTCTGGGCTGAAGAGGATGTGCTGGACCTGCACGCCGCTTTCCGCCGCCCAGGCGAAGAACCGTCTTGCCTCGTCCTCCTCCGCGGCGCTCGGCGCGATCTCTCGGAGGCCGACGCTGACCGCCTCCGGCTGGACGGCTTTCACGCAGGCGATCTGCTCCGCTGGCGAATAGCGCCCGACCGCCTCGGTGGTGATCTGCACGATCATGTCGGGAACGGCCGTCGCCATCTCCGCGATCAGCTCGCGGTAGAGCCCGGCGTCCAGCGTATGGACGCCGGCCGCGTCGCGCACATGGGCGTGGAGCATGGCCGCGCCCGCCGCTCGGCAGGCCTTCGCCTCGGCGACGGTCTCGGGGATGGCGATCGGCAGGGCAGGGTGGTCGGCTTTGCTGCGGCGCGCGCCGTTCGGCGCCGCCATCAGGATCACGGGCGCGCTCATCCGAAGCCCCTCTCGTCAGATCGCCGGCGCGGCGGGACGGGGCGAACGAGGTCGGCGTCGAACATGATCCAGCTCCTTCTGGCGCGGGCGTCGCCCATCCTGCGCATAGCGGTCGGACGCCGACAAGCGCCGCCGCCTCTGTCGCGCGCCCAGCGCCCCGAAGCCCGATGAGCGCACAGGCGGGCTCGATCTAGGAATTCGGGTCGGCCGTCTCCGCGCGCCGGCCCGCCGCGGCCAGCTCCGCTTCGAGCGCGGCGCCGGCCGAGGCCCTCGGCTTCGAGAGCGGCGCGATCAGCGCATAGGCCGCGGGCGTCAGGAGCAGCGTGAAGATCGCCGCGAGACCGAGCCCGCCGAACACCACCCATCCAATCGCCGCCCGCGCCTCCGCGCCTGGCCCTTCGCTCAGAATGAGGGGAAGTCCGGCGAGCACGGTGGAGGCCAACGTCATCGCGATCGCGCGCAGCCGCGCCTGCGCCGCCTGATAGGCCGCCTCGAGCGCGCTCGCCCCGCGATCCCGCAACTGGTCCGCGAACTCGACCAGCAGGATGCCGTTCTTGGCCATGATCCCGATCAGCAGGAGCACGCCGATCTGGCTGAAAATGTTGATCGTCGTGCCCGTTAGCCAGAGCGCATAGATCGCCGCGCAGACGCCGAACGGCGCCGTCGCCATCACCACGAGCGCGCTCGTCACGCTTTCGAACTGCGCCGCCAGCACCAGGAACACCACGAACAGCGCGATCGCGAAGGTGGCGGCCAGCTCCGTCGAGGTCTCTTCGAGCGTCGCCGCTTCGCCGAGGAACAGGAGCCCGATATCGTCCGGCAGCGTCTCTTGCGCCAGCGCGCGGACCGTATCGACCGCTTCGCGCAGAGGCAGCTCCGGCGCGCGCGAGGCGTCGATCTCGACCGCGCGGCGTTGGCCGTGCCGGTCCAGCTCCGCCGCGACGCCCTCCTCGTTGAAGGAAACCAGCTGCGACAGCGGGACCAGACCGCCCGCGCCGCTGCGCACATAGAGATTGAGCAGATCCACCGGATCCCGGATCGCGCCGGCGGAGGATTGCAGCACGATCGGCACCGCCTGGTCTTCGATCGTCAGATCGATCAGCTCGTCCTCGTCGACCAGCGCGCGCAGCGTCGAGGACAGCTCCTCCATCGAGACGCCGAGATCCGACGCCCGCGCGCGATCGATTTGGATCGAGAGCTGCGGTTGCGTCGCCTGGTACTGCACCCGGACGCTCGAGAGCCCCTCGACCTGGGAGAGAGCGTCCGCGAACTCGAACGCGGCCTCCGCGATCCGCGGAAAAGACGGCCCCGTCAGCGCGATGCTGAGTCCCCCGCCCGAGCCGCCGCGAAGCCCGAGGCTGTTGCCCCGCTGGATCCGCGGGCCCGTGCCGACTAGCGACGAGAGCGAGTCCGAAATGTCCGCCTCGATCTCCGCCTGAGAGATCTCCCGAGCGTTCCAGTCGACCAGCCGCGCGCCCACTTGGCCGCGGTTCAGGTCGTACCGCCCGGTGATCGAATAGATGTTTTCGACCACCCCGGCCTCGACCCAGGGCTGGAACATCCGCTCCACCACCGCCACCTGGCGATCGGTATGGTCGAGACCGACCCCGTCCGGCCCCTGCATCCGCACATTGACGGCGCCGCGATCCTCGGCCGGCGTCAGCTCTTCGCCGAGATCGCCGTAGACCAACGCCGCCGAGCCCGCGAGCAGTCCGGCGACCGCCACGGTCAACAGCGGCGCGACGAGCGCGGGGCGCAGGCTGGCGGCGTAAAGCCGCCCGATCCGCCGGCCGAGCCGCTCATGCGCCGCCGTGCTGGCGAGGTTCGGCGTCCGCGACGCGATCATGGGAACCAGCGACAGCGCGACGAAGGACGAAAGCGCAACCGTGATCGCGAGCACGAAGCCGAACTCCGTGAACAGCCGGCCCGCATCGCTCGGCAGGAAGGAGATCGGCAGGAACACCGCCACCAGCGTCGCCGTCGTCGCGATCACGGCGAAGAACACCTGTCGCGTTCCGAGCACCGCCGCCGCCCGGGCGCCCAGCCCCTCGCTCCGGCGGCGCTGGATGTTCTCCGTCACCACGATCGAATCGTCGACCACCAGCCCCGTCGCCAGCACCAGCGCCAAGAGCGTGACGAGATTGATCGAGAAGCCGAGCAGCCAGATCGCGGCGAGCGAACCGATCAACGACACCGGGATCGCCAGCGCCGCGGGCAGCGTCGCGCCGATCCGCCCGGTGAAGAGCCAGATCACCAGCACCACGATGCCGAACGACATCGCGAGCGCCGTGACCACCTCGCTGATCGCCCCGCGCACGAAGATCGCCTCGTCGCTGGTGACCGCGAAGTTCAAATCCGGATAGCGGGTCTCGAGCCGCTCGATCGCAGCGTCCATCGCGCTCGAGATCGCGACCGTGTTCGATTTCGCCTGGCGGATGACGCCGAGGCTGACCACTCGGCGCCCGTCGAGCCGTGCGAAGCTCTCGGGTGTCGCGGGCGCGTAGTAAGCCTCCGCCACGTCGCCGATGCGCACCGGATCGCGGATGATCAGGTCCTCGACTTGCGCCGGATCGACCACCGTCGCGTCCGCGCGCACCAGCACCTCGAGTTCGTCCGACTTGAAGCTGCCGACCGGCGTGTCGAACTGCGCCGCCGACAGGACGGCGGACACCTCGCCGACCGACATGCCGTAGGCCGCCAGCCGCTTCGGATCGATCGCGACCCGAAGCACGCGCGGCTGGTCGCCGAACAGCGTGACCTCCGCGACCCCGTCGATCGCCGTGATCTCGGGCGTGACCTCGTCCTCGATCCGGCGCGTCAGCACATCGATCGGATCGCTCTCGCTCCAGACCGCCACGCGTATGACCGGGTACGCGTCGGCCTCCGACTTCACCACCGACAGATCTTCGACCCCGTTGGGCAGTTCGCGCTCCACCCGCGCCACGGCTTCGCGAACATCGTTCGCCGCGGCGTTCAGGTCGCGATCCGGCCTGAACTCGGCGCGAAGGCGGAAATTGCCCTCTTCGGAAGAGGACCGCACCGACGCCACGCCTTCGACCCGGGCGACCGCGCCCTCGACGATCGAGGTGACCTCCGCGTCGACCGTCGTCGGAGAGGCGCCCGGATAGTTCGCGCGCACCGAAACGATCGGCCTGTCCACATTGGGCAGCTCGCGAACCTCGAGGCCGTAGAGCGCCGCGATCCCGGCGATCACCACCAGCAGGTTCATCACCGCCGCAAGATACGGTCTGCGAACGCTGAGACCGGCGAGACCGCCTTGACCGCTCGGTTCCGTCGGCGCGTCCATCACGGTCTCCCCGCCGGATCGGTGGCGATCTCGATCGCGCGCCCGGGCGAAAGCCGCTGCGCGCCCTCGACCACGATCCGATCCCCCTCCCGGAGGTCCGCATCGACCAGCACGCCGTCCACGCGCCGGCGGATCAGCGTGACGGGGACTTTTTCGGCCTTGCCGTCGACCGCGCGCCAGACATGCAGGCCGGTGCGCTCGAACTGGAGCGCAAGCTCCGGCGCCAGCGGATAGCGCTCGCCCGGCAGATCCAGACGAACCGTAAAGGATGCGCCCGGACGAAGCCGGTCCGCCTCGTTCGGCGCCGCGATCCGCACCCGCGCGGCCCGGCTGGTCGGATCGATCCGCGAGTCGATCGCCACGACCTCGCCGACGATTTCCGCGCCTGGCGCGGTCGGACTCACGACCGCCACCCGCATGCCGACCTCGATCCGAGGCAGCAACAGCTCCGGCGCGTCGAACTCGATCAGCAACGTGCGGCGGTCGTCGAAACGCGCGACGACGTCGTCGGTGTCGATCCAGTCTCCGATCTCGACCTCGGCGATCGACGCGACGCCTTCGAACGGCGCGCGGAGCGTCCTGTCCTCGAGCCGCTCCCGCGCGATCGCCACTTCGATCTCGGCCACTTCGGTCGCGGTCCGCACCTGATCGAGCGTCGCAACGGCCGCGACGCCGCGCCCCTGCAATTGCTCGGAGCGCTCCAGATCGCGACGCGCCTCCGCCAGGCGCGCCTGCGCCAGCGAGAGCGCCAACTGCTCATGGGCGTCATCGAGCGTGAGGAGCGCATCGCCAGCCTCGAAGCGCTGACCGGCCGCCAGCGCCATCGAGACGATCTTGCCGGCGGATTCCGTTCTCAACGTCACCGAGCGCACGGCCCGGCCGGTTCCGACCGCCTCCAGCGTCAGATCGTCCGGCTTCAAGACCACCCCGACGGTCACGACGCGGGTCGCTGGGCGGGCGCTGCGCTCGGTCCGTTCAGAGGGATCGGCGTTGAGGCCGAACGCGTCGAGGATCGGCCCGCGGCCGCCCCAGGCGCCCGCCGCGATGAGAACGAGCAGCCCCAGTAGCAGGACCTGTCGCGAAAGCGACATCTGAGCAGTCATGCGGCGCGCTCCTGACATCCGACCGTTCTTGGCGGCCCCGGCCCCGGTCTCGGCTCCGGTCTCCGCCCCGGTCTCGGCCCCAGTCTCGGCCCCGGACACTGCACGCAGCGTTCCGCGGGGTCCGTCGGCGGCCGGCCGTATCTCCCGAACCTCGATCGCACGTGGCCTGCGACGGGATTTGGTCCGGTTAAATCTTGGACGCTAGGGTAGCGCGCAAGAACGCCGCTGACAGCGCGGCGCGCCAAGCGCCATTCCGGCGGCGTCCGCCCGAGATCCGCCCAACCGACGCGGTCGCGTCGGCGACCGGGCGTCGTCACGTCCCTGAAAGCGCCGGCTCAACCGCGTCGAGCGCTTCCTGAAACGACGTGGGGTCCCCGAGCGCGCGCGCGACGATCAGCGATCCTTGGATGCGCGCGATCGCATCGGTCGCGGCGCGCCGGGCCGCCTCTGGTCCGGCCCCGGTCTCGACCAGAGCCCCGGCGAGGCGGTCGATCCAGCGCCGCACGAGCCGGCCGGTCGCGCGCGACACCGCATCGGGCGTTGGACCGAGCATCAGACTGGCCGACACGCACGGCCTGCGCCCATTCTCATAGAGTTCGCGCACCGCATCGAGCATCGCCCCGATCCGCTCCGACCGTTCGCCCGGCGCGTCGAGCGCCGCCAGAACCGTCGCCCCCAGCGCGTCGGCCGCGCTGTCCGCGACCGCCTCCGCCATCTCCGCCTTGCCGCCCGGAAAATGGTGGTAGAGGCTCGGTGCCTTCAGCCCTGTGACCCGGGCGATGTCGCTCATGCTCGCGCCCGCATAGCCGGTCTCTCGGAACAGCTCGAACAGCCGCCCCAGGATCTCCTCGCGCCCGCGCGCCGGCGGCGACATGGCGAGCTTGTCGAGCACCGCGCTCACCCGCGCCTCCGCAGTTCGGCGATCTCGGCTTCGAGCCCGGCGGTCTTGGCGTCGCGCTCCGCCATCGCGCGGCTGAGCGCCCCGGCGATCTCGTCGACGCCGAGCTTCTTCGGGATGCGCTGCGGACAGGTCGAGTCCCGGGCTCCGACGCTGAACAGGATCGCCGGCGCCGGCCGCGCTCGGTGGCCCTCCGGCGTCAGCCGCTCCACCAGCGCCGGATCATCCTCGACCACCCGCGCGGTTCCCCAGATCGTGACGCGCCGCCGGTTCGCGTAGTCCATCAGGAACCGAAGCCTCCATCTAAGATATTGTCGTAACGAAAGTTATTCTCGGAAAGGGATCGGCGACGCCACACGAGATACCACCTCAAACTCTGAAAGGCGTCTAGGTCTATACAGCTTGGACAGACCCTGGATTTCAAAACCGCTCCAGCATGTGCGCACCGCCGCCGGAAAGCGCAAATTCGAAAGCCTCCGCCAGCGAGATCCGCGGTTGATTGAGCGAACTGCGATGCGGTTTGCGCGGAGCGAAGGAAGTGAGGATGCCTACTCTGGAGTTCCACGGTTCCTTCGACGCTTTCTCAAGCAGGAAGGAGAGTGTCGGAAGGCCGAGAACCA
>JBCBRF010000185.1:0-7120 GCA_039819865.1 Pseudomonadota bacterium
CGCGTGTCCGCAAGGCTTCGCCGCGGGCTCTCGGGAAGGGTGAGAAGGGGCGTGCGCCCGAGGACCGCGACAGCGACCGCGACCCCGCGCGCCGCGGTCCGAGCCGTCGCCGCCGCGCGCGACGTCGATGATCGAGCGAAATTCCGTCGAGCGCGCATCCTGCCGCCTTTCCCTTGTTCCGCGCGCCGTCGTGAGCCCCGCTTCGGTCGCGGTCCTCGGGCGCACGCCCCTTCTCACCCTTCCCGAGAGCCCGCGGCGAAGCCTTGCGGACACGCGGCATCAGTAACGCTTTCGCCGCGATCTCGGAACCCGAAAAGGCGCGGGCGCAGACCGGCTCGCCCGGGCCGCGATCGGCGCCTCGGTCATTCCCCGGTCGCGCGAGAGTCAACCAGTTCGCGGATCGTGACCTGGACCCCGTCCTCGAACCACGCCACCCCGCCTTCGTCGTCGGTCGCCCGCATGCGCCCGGCGGTGATCTCGCCCGCGGGTCCGACGCCGCGCACGGGACCGTCGCTGAACAGCCGCCGCCCCTCCGCATCGCCGCGGAGCACCTCGGTGGTCATCTCGTACCCCGACGATGTGGTGATCTTGACGTCCCCCGTCAGCACCAGCGTGTTCGACCGCAGCGCCATCGCGCCGGCGGCCGCGGTCAGCCGCACGGTTTCGCCATTGTCGCGCACGATCTCGCCCGAGACGTTCTCCAGCTCGACCTCGTCCGGATCGGGCCCGTCCGGGATCGCCCGATCCGCCCGTACGAGGAACGGCTCGCCGGCCGAGGTCGCGCCGGTGAAGCGGGGATTCTTCAACTCGAGCCCGCTGGCCAGCTTGCCCACGTCGACGAAGGTGATGTCGCCGACCCGCGCCGGCGGTTGATAGATCAGGAACAGCGCCCCCATCAGGCCGATTGCGGCGAGGGGAAGCACGATGCGCATCAACCGCACCGCGCTCGAGTAGGCGCCGCCGCCGCGGCGCGCCACGCGTTCAGACATGCAGAACCCTTCCGATCGCCTCCCCGCGCAAGCGGACATATAGACTGCGGCGTCGGCTCTGTCGCCCCTCGAAGCGCCGACCGCGACGCGTTTCAAAGGCGCGGAAGGCGGCGCAATTGCGCTCAGACCACGCCGGCGCGCAGGCAGTCGTGGATGTGGATCAAGCCGATCGGCCGCGCCGGCGCGCCGGCGTTCTCTGGTCCCCCGGCGGTCTCGGGCGACGGCTCGGTCACGAACAGACAGGTGATCTTGTGCCGGTTCATCAGCGCCACGGCCTCGCCCGCCAGCGCTTTCGGCCCGATGGTCTTCGGCATCGCCGTCGCCACCTCGCCTGCGGTCAGAGACATCAGCTCGCCCATCCGCCGACGCAAATCGCCATCGGAGATCACGCCGATCAGCCGCCCCTCCGCATCGATCACCCCGGCCACCCCGAACGAGCGCCGGGTGATCTCGATGATGGTCTCCGTCATCGGCTGCTCGCTCGGCGCCAGCGGCAGCGCCTCAGGCCCGTGCATCAACGCGGCCACCGTCAGCAGCTTCGCGCCGAGCTTCCCTCCCGGATGGAACGCCCGGAAATGCTCCGGCGTGAACTCGCGCCGCTCCATCAGCGCGACCGCCAGCGCATCCCCGAGCGCGAGCGTCAGCGTGGTGGAGGTCGTGGGCGCCAAACCCATCGGACAGGCCTCCGGCGCATCCGGAAGCGTGATCGCCACATCCGAGGCCTTGAGCAGCGTGCTGCCGGGTCGGCTCGCCACCCCGATCAGCGGGATTTCGTAGCGCCGCGTATGCTCGATGATCCCGGTCAGCTCCGGGGTCTCTCCGGAATTGGAGATCACCAACGCGACGTCCTGGGTCGTCACCATACCGAGATCGCCATGCGACGCTTCGGCCGGGTGGACGAATTGGCTGGGCGTGCCGGTGGACGCCAGCGTCGCCGCGATCTTCCGGCCGATATGGCCGGACTTCCCCATGCCCGACACGATCACCCGGCCCTTGACCGCAAGGATCGTCTCGACGGCCGCCGAGAACGACGCGTCGAGCCCGTCGCGGAGCAGCCGCAGCGCGTTCGCCTCGGTCTCGATCACCGTCCGACCGATCTCGATGGCGTCGCGCCGCGCCCCGCTCTCGGGCGTCGCCGGCCGCGCCGCGGTCTCGAGGGCTTCGCCGAGGCTGCTCATGAGCTTTGCTCCTGCTGTGGCCGGGCCCGCCCGTCGCCGGGGCGAAGGGCGGGGCTGGAAAAGCGGCCAGGGGTCAGTGGGCGAACAGATCCACGTCCGGCCATCCGGCGAGATCGAGGGCCGCGCGCGCCGGCAGGAACGCGAAGCACGCCGCCGCCAGCGCGGCGCGCCCTTCCCGCGCCAGCATCGCGTCGAGCTTCTCCTTCAACGCGTGCAGATGCAGCACGTCGCTCGCCGCATAGGCCATCTGGGCTTCGCTCAGCGTCTCCGCGCCCCAATCCGACGATTGCTGCTGTTTCGAAACCTCGATCCCGAGCAGCTCCCGCAGATTGTCCTTCAGCCCGTGCCGATCCGTATAGGTTCGCGCCAGCTTCGACGCGATCTTGGTGCAATAGATCGGAGACGTGCTCGCGCCGAGCCAACGCTGGAACATCGCGATATCGAAGCGGGCGAAGTGCAACAGCTTCAGCTGGTCCGGATTGCTGAGCAGCGCGGTCAGCCGCGGCGCTTGGTAGGGCGCGCCGGCCGCGAACTTCACCAGGTGCGCCTCGCCGTCGCCCGAGGACAGCTGCACCACGCAGAGCCGATCGCGCTGCGGGTCGAGGCCCATGGTCTCGCTGTCGATCGCCACGACCGGCCCGAGATCGAGCCCCTCCGGAAGATCGCCGTGATGAAGGTGGATGGTCATGCCGCTCCTCGCCGCCGCGTCCGTCCCTCCCCGACCGTCGCGCGTTCCGACGGCTTTAGGCGAGCGAGGGCGGGTTCGACAAGGGCGCCGGCGGCGTTTGCATCGGGTCGAGCCCGGTCGTCCGGGCGGCGCGCCTGACGCGGCGCGGTCGACGGCCCCTGGACCGGTCGGCGGCTTGCGAGCGCGCGCCGGCCCGCACTAATCGCTCCAAGCGTTGCTACGCTAACTGGATCTTTAAGATTTTTCATGATGTTAAGGGCTATGAAAGCTTCGAAATCGCACCCCGCCGCCCGCACGATCGACAAGCGCGCCGGCGCCCGCCGCGCCCGCCGCGGACCGGCCGAGGGCGAGAGGGGCCAACGCGTCGCCGACCGTCTTGCGGTCCGTCGCGAGAGCGCCGCCGTCGCTCAGATGTCCTCACGTCGGCGCGCCGAGGCCGCCCGCCGCGCAGATCGGCTCGAGCGCGCCGCCGCCGTCGAAAGCGTTCTCGCCGCCGCCTCGGCCCGAACGCTGCGCCGCCGCTTGACCACGCTCGACAGGACGGAGCGGCACGTCGCCGATCTGGTGGCGGCGCTGCTTTCGACCGCGCGCTCCGGCCCCGTTTCGACGGTCGAGACCCGAGCCGGATCCGAGGCCGACGCGTTGTTCGCCGCGCTGACCCGCCCTCATCGCGGCCCGCGCGCCTTCGCCGGCCCGGCCGCCCGCGCCGCCGCCTGGCGCCGCTTCGACGCCGTGCTGCGCCGCGAGGCGGCCCGCCTGCTCTGAGGCGTCTGCGGTCACTCCGAGCGGAAGGCCAGAGACTTCAGATCCGCCTTGAGCGCCTCCGGATCGAGCGCCAGCAGCCCGTCCACCCGATCATGGGTCTCCCGCCAGGTCGGCGTCGCCTGCGCGAGCAGCGCGCGCCCGTCGTGCGACAGGCTGAGCCGGCGGATGCGAGCGTCCTTCGGATCCGGCGTCGACACCGCGAGTCCCCGGCGTTCGAGCGGCTTCAGCGCGGCCGTCAAGGTCGTCCGATCCATGGCCAGGAACCGCGCAACCTCTCCGATGCTGGGCGCCTCGGGCCGGTTGAGCGACATCAGCAGCGAAAACTGCCCGTTGGTCAGCCCGAACGGCTTCAGCGCATCGTCGAACACCCGCCCGATCGCCCGCGCCGCGCGCTGCAGATGCAGGCAGAGGCAGCGGTCGCGCACTTCGAGGGTCACGCTGAGGGGCAGGTCGTCTTTCATCGCCGAAGCGATATGTTGATCTCAACTCTTAGATCAAGTAGGTGGATATCAACATAAGAGACGAGCCCACTCTCCGGGTCCGCAGGTCGGGAAGGAAAAACAGCAATGGTCTATATCGATGGGTTCCTCTGCGCCGTGCCGACCGCGAACAAGGAAGCCTACGCAGCCCACGCGACGGCGGCGGGCGCCGTCTTCAAGGAGCATGGCGCGCTGTCTTTGGTCGAAGGCTGGGGCGACGACGTTCCGGACGGCCAGGTGAACTCGATGCGGTCCGCCGTCCTGCTGCGGCCGGACGAGACCGTCGTGTTTTCCTGGATCATCTGGCCCGACAAAGCGACGCGCGACGCCGGGCTCCCCAAGGTGTTCGCCGATCCCCGCCTGCAGCCGGACGTCGCGCCGATGCCGCTCGACGGATCGCGCATGATTTTCGGCGGGTTTACCCCGATCGTCGAG
Organism: Pseudomonadota bacterium; assembly: GCA_039819865.1. Lineage (GTDB taxonomy): Bacteria > Pseudomonadota > Alphaproteobacteria > Rhodobacterales > Rhodobacteraceae > JBCBRF01. The sequence goes on from JBCBRF010000185.1 coordinate 4,535, forward strand.
ATGTGAGCGCAGGCGACCGCGCAAGCGGCGGAGCGATCCGGTCCGATCGGAACGATCGACGCCGCCCGCTGTTCGGTTATCGATCATCGGCGGTGTCGGATCCCGCCATGGCCTCCTCGCTGTCGCGGTCGAGTTCGCGTCGCGCAGCCGCTCCGGCGGCTTGTCGCACGGTGGCGGAGCTCGGCTCCGGATCGCCGCTCACGCGCACGGTGACTTCTCGGCTCGCGAACCGGATCCCGACCTCTTCGAACGCGGCGCGGATCCGGTGCAGCAGCTCGCGGCGCAACACGAACTGATCGCCGGGCGTGGCCTTGAACTTCACGCGCAGGATCATCGCGGAATCCTCCATTTGGATCACGCCCTGCGATTTCGGCGGCTCCTGGAGTTTCGGCCCGAGCTCCGGATCCGCCTCCATTTCAGCCGCGATCCGTTTGATGATCTTCTTCACCGCATTCGGGTCTGTGTCGAAGGTCAGCCGCAGCGGCAGCTTCATGATCACCCAGTCGCGCGAATAGTTCGTCAGCGTCTGGATCTCGCCGAACGGGATGGTGTGGACGGGGCCAAGATGATGCCGCAGCTGGAGGCTTCGGATCGAGATTTTCTCGACCGTGCCCCTCACGGGTCCGATTTCAACGTACTCGCCGCGGCGGAAGGCGTCGTCGATCAGGAAGAACACGCCAGAAACGATGTCGCGGACCAGCGTCTGCGCGCCGAAGCCGATCGCGATGCCGAGCACCCCCGCGCCGGCGATCAGCGGAGCGACGTTCACGCCCAGGCTGGCGGCGGCGGTGAACAGGCAGGTGATCGCGACGGCGGCGAGCGCGAAGCTTCGGAACAGGGGCAACAGCGTCGCGGCGCGGCTGACGCCGAGCCCCCCTTCGTGATCCGAGGCGTCGCCCTCCCCGGCCGGCGCGATCTCAGCCGCCAGTCGCGTGTCGATCGCGGTCCGGATCAGGTCCCAAAGAACATAGCCGATGAGCGCCGTCGTTGCGACGTCGACCAGCGCTCTCAAGATCCAGCCGCCGACCCCGGATGCGTTGAGGGCGCTCGGCTCGACGCCCCAGAGCGACAGGAAAACGGCCGCGCCGACCACCAAAGACAGAAGCCGCGCCGACCGCCGGATCGCGTTGGCCAGGCGCGGATCAAGGCCTTCTTGCGCAAAGAGGTAGTGTCCGAGGATCAGATTGCCGATCACCAGACCGAGGATCAGGAGCAGGCTCTCATGCGCGAGCGTTCCGGTCGCCCGGTCCGCGTCCGCAGTGAGGATACTCCCGACCGAAACGGCCCAAAGCAGCAGGCAATATCCGATCGCGAGCGCCGACCAGTTCGCCGAAAGCCAACTGAGAGCCCCGGATGGCGTGGGCGAGCCCGGCCTCGGCCCTGCGCGCGCCAGGTCTCGTCCGAGCAGCGCGAGCGCGACCACGGCGACCAGCGTGAACGCGGTGGCGTTCGCGACGATGAGAATATCGAGGACGCGCCCGGCGCCGCCGAGCTCTCCGACAAGGCCCACGATCGGAAAGCCGAAGCTCTGGATCCCGGCGGCGATCAGCGCAAGCGTCTTGAACCGCGCCGTCGCGCCGTCGTCGAGCGGTATGATTCGGTAGATCGCCCAGCCGCTCGGAAACAGCAGCTCGAGCGCCGCATGCGCGATCAGCAGGCTCGCGGTCGCGGCGACGAAGGTGGAGACGACCAGCCGGGCGTCCGCGTCGCCGATGCTCAGATAGAGCGCCGCCATCGCCGCGACCCAAAAGACCGCGACTCCAATCAGCTCGATCACCAGAAAAAGCGTCGCGTCGGCGATGACCCCGACCGTCGCGTAGGGGCCGAGATGCGCATTTCGAGCGGCGAGTTCTTGCTGCCGAGCCGATGCGTTCCGACGCCAGAAATGACGCGCCGCGAAGCCGGCGGCGAGCGCGGCGGCGAGGCCGAAGGCGGCGAAACCGACGCCTCCGAACGCCTGCACGCGGTCCAAGGCGACGCCGATCTCTTGCGGCAGCCTTGGCGCGTCGGTCGCCATCTCCTCGAGCCGCGCGCTGAGGCGGTCCGCGACGCGCCTCGACGCTGCGAGCCATCCCTCGCTCGGCGCGGGCGTCGCCGGCTGAGCGGCGGCGCGGGACGCATACCAGTCGACCAGCAGGGCGCGCGCTTGCTCGTCGCTCAGCCGGCCGAGCAGAGCGTCGAACTCCCCGCGCGAGAGATCCTCTGGAAGCGGCGTCGACGGAGGGGCCGCGACCGCGCCCTGATCGATCGCCAGAGGCGACTGAGCGAGCGTCGCCGACGTCCCGAAGATGCAGATCGCCAGGGTGAAGGCCAACCATGTCGCGGATCGAAAGGCGGCGGCGAGGCGCGCCGCGTCGCACATCGATCGGATCATCCGGGCCCCCCCATTGACGCAGGTATGATCGAAGTCCTCACGCGTTTTGGGCGGAGTGGAAGCCGACGCGCAGTCGCGGGGCTGTTTAAGGCTCCAACGGCCGCGGCCCGGTCCGCTCAATCCGGCGCGCGGCCGCGGAGCGACGCCGCGCTCTGGTTGAACAGCACGGAATTGTTCTCGACCCGATGCTGGCCGCGATTCTGCCGGTCCTT
>JBCBRF010000186.1:0-6997 GCA_039819865.1 Pseudomonadota bacterium
CGTTGTCGAGGCCGCGGAGCGGGCTGTCGAAAGGCTCCGCGTTCGAGCCCGGCTCGACCGGGAAGACGTCGATCGCAGCGCCGCCCAGATGGCCGTCCCGAAGCGCGCGGGCGAGCGCGTCGAGATCGACCAGGGAGCCGCGGGCGTTGTTGATCAGGAAAGCGCCCGGCTTCATGGCGCGGATCTCCGCCTCGCCGATCATGTCCCGAGTGAGCGTCGTGTCGGGGACGTGGAGGCTGACCACGTCCGCCAGCGCCAGCAGCTCCTCGAGCGTGGCGGCCACGCGGGCGGTCCCCCGCTGCAGCTTGTCGACGACGTCGTAGAACACGACCTCCATGCCCATCGCCTCGGCCAGGGTGGCGAGCTGGGTGCCGATATTGCCGTAGCCGACGACGCCGAGGGTCTTGCCGCGGACCTCGTGGCTGCCGAGGGCGGATTTGATCCAGCGCCCGGCATGGGCGGCGACGGATTTCGGGAAGATCCCGCGATAGAGCATCACGATCTCCGCGATGGTGAGCTCCGCGACGCTGCGGGTGTTGGAGAAGGGCGCGTTGAAGACCGGCGCGCCGGCGGCGCGGGCGGCGTCGAGATCGACCTGGTTGACGCCCACGGAGAAGCAGCCGATCGCCATCAGGCGCGGCGCGGCGGCGACCACCTCGGCGGTGATCTGAGTGCGGGATCGGATGCCGAGGAGGCGGACGCCGGGCAGCGCCTCCTTCAACTGCCGGGCGTCGAGCGCCGTCTTCAGGCGTTCGACATTCTCGTAGCCGGCGGCGGAGAACGCCTCCATGGCGGTGTTGGAGACGCCTTCGAGCAGCAGGATGCGGATCTGCTCCTTCGGCATGGAGAGGTGGGTGGACATGGCAGGCAACCTTCGGGCCGGGCGACCCCGGATCGGGGTCCGTCAGCGCGGGGCTTAGCGGGATCGGCGGAAAAACAGAACAGCGGGCGTGAGCCGACACGGGCTTCGGTCGGGCCCGCCGCCGAGAAGCGCGCCACGCGCGCGGGCGCGCTCCGAGCTTCGATAACGCCGAACAGGTCGCGCGGGCGCAGTAGAACCGGCCCTCCCGGGCGTCGCAGCGGCGCGGGCGCTTCGGCGCTCAGCAGCCGGGTCGGCGTTCGGCGACGTGATCGGCGATCAGGGATTTATAGAGCTCTTGGATCCGGCGGGTGACCGGGCCCGCCCCGCTTCCCTCTCCAACCGGCTTGCCGTCGATCGAGGCGACAGGGGTTTGGGCGCCGAAGGTGCCGGTCAGGAAGGCCTCCTCCGCGGCATAGGCGTCGACCAGGGAGTAGTTGCGCTCATGGATGGGGGTGGCGTTGGCGCGGCAGAGATCGATCACCTTTTGACGCGTCACCCCGTTCATGCAGTAGTCGCCGGTCGAGGTCCAAACCTCGCCGCGGCGGACGATGAAGAAGTTGCAGGCGTTCGTGGTGTTCACGAAGCCATGAGGGTCGAGCATCAACGCCTCGTCGGCGCCCGCCTGCTCGGCCTGGAGGCAGGCGATCACGCAGTTCAGCTTGGAGTGCGAGTTGTGCTTGGCGTCCTGGCTCATCGGCAGGCCGCGGACCTGGGGCACGGTGGCGAGGCGGATGCCGCGGGACTGGAGCGCGTCGGCGGGCTTCGAATGCTCCATGATGATCGCGATGGTGGGGCCGGAGCGCGAGAGCGCCGGATGCTGGAACGGTTTCGCTTTCACGCCGCGCGTGATCATCAGGCGGCAGTGCGCGTCGCTCGTCATGCCGTTGCCCTCGGCCGTCCGCCGGAGCGCCGCCGCGATCCCGCCGCGGTCCATCCCGATGTCGAGCGAGACCGCTTTGCAGCTCGCGAACAGCCGGTCCATGTGCTCGTCGAAGAAAGCCCAGACGCCGTCATAGAGGCGCATGCCCTCCCACATGCCGTCGCCGAGCATGAAGCCGGAATCGTAGACCGAGACCTTGGCCTGGTCTCGCGGCAGAAGCGCGCCGTCCAGATAGATCAGGATGTCGCGGTTCCGCGGATCGTCCTCGGCGTCGTGGGTGGTGTGGGACGTCTCGGTCAGGCTCATGGCGTCGGGCTCATCGTCAGGTCTCCGCGCGTCGGACCGGCCGTCGGCCGGATCGGCTCGAGGCTAGCACGGGAGCGCGCAGGGGCGCGATGCGGCGGTAGGGGCCTTGACGGCCTGCGCTCCGGCGCCGGTGTCTGGCGGTCGGCGCGGCGGCGGTCCGCGCGAGATCGGGGCGAGAGCATGCGCGCGGACGCGAGCGAAGAAATAGAGGCCGACGCCGGCGGCGGAGAACGGGACGCCGGCGCGCGGGCCCGGCTGCGGGTTGATGGCGGGGTGCGACTTCGCGTGCGCGCCGAGGACGGGATCAGCCGCGCGGCGACGCTTCGGGAGCGCGACGGCTATCGGCTGCGCACCGAACGACGCGCCGGACCCGCGGGCGGGGTCGAGGCGTTGTTGCTCAACACCGGCGGCGGCGTCGCGGCGGGCGACCGCGCGCGCCTCGAGATCGAAGCGGGCGCCGGCGCGCGGGTCCGGGTGTCGAGCCCCGCGGCCGAGCGGATCTATGGGGCGGATCCGACGGCGGATCTCGGGCCGGCGCGGATCACGGTCGCGCTCCGGGCGGAGGCCGAGGCGCGGATCGACTGGCTGCCGCAGGAGACAATCCTGTTCGACCGGCCGTCGCTCGAGCGGCGGTTCGAGATCGATGTCGCGCCGACCGGCGGGGCTTTGGTGGTCGAGACGCTGATCCTCGGCCGCGCGGCGATGGGCGAGACCGTGCGGACGGCGCGGATCTGGGACCGCTGGCGGGCGCGGCGCGGCGGCGCGCTGGCGTTCGCCGAGACCGTGCGGCTGTCGGGCGCGGTCGAGGCCGCGCTGCGGAGCCGGGCCGCGGGCGGCGGCGCGCGGGCGTTCGGGATGGCGCTTCTGATCGCACCCGACGCGGAGGCTCGGCTCGACGCGGTTCGCGCGGCGATCGGGGCCGAGACGGCGCCGGCGGCGGAGCAGGCGCCCCGGATGCTGGCGGCGGCGAGCGCTTGGAACGGCATGCTCGTTGTCCGCGCCCTGGGCGACGGCGCCGCCTCGATGCGCAAACTTTGGGCGCGCATGCTGCCGGCGCTTTCGGATGCGGCGCCACCGCGCGCCTGGTCGTCTTGAACGCCCAGCACGCGGCTGCCAGAATGCCGGCGACTGAGTGATTTGACCGTACCGCTTCGGCCCCGACCGGCTTTGCCGGTCGCGCGCGCCGGAGCGACGTTGTGAGAGAGCGCGCGTGAACCTGACCCCTCGTGAGAAAGACAAGCTGCTGGTCGCGACGGCGGCGATGGTGGCGCGACGCCGGCTCGAGCGCGGCGTGAAGCTGAACTATCCGGAGGCGGTGGCGCTGATCACGGATTTCGTCGTCGAAGGCGCGCGGGACGGGCGCTCGGTGGCGGATCTGATGGAGGCCGGCGCCCAGGTGCTGACCCGCGATCAGGTGATGGCGGGGATCCCGGAGATGATCCACGACGTCCAGGTCGAGGCGACCTTTCCAGACGGCACGAAGCTCGTGACCGTGCACGACCCGATCCGCTGAGAACGCCCCGCCCCCTCTCCGATCGTGGCGACGGGGGCGAGATCCGCGGGCGGCGCCGCGCGAGACCCAGTCGAGGAGAGAGGCCCATGATCCCCGGAGAAGTCAGGCCCGCCGCGGGCGAGATCGAACTGAACGCAGGCCGTCCGACGGTGACGGTCGAGGTCTCGAACACCGGCGACCGTCCGATCCAGGTCGGCAGCCACTATCATTTCTTCGAGACCAACCCGGCGCTGTCGTTCGATCGGGCGCAGGCCCGGGGTTACCGCCTCGACATCGCCGCGGGCACCGCGGTGCGGTTCGAGCCCGGGCAGTCGCGGACCGTCACGCTGGTGGAGATCGGCGGAACCAAGACGGTCTACGGGTTCCGGCAGGCGGTGATGGGGGCGCTGTGACTACGGCCGGAGACGCATCCTCTCAGCCCGATGCAGGCGATTCTTTAGGGACGAAGTCTCGCCGCGACTTCTTGATCAAAGAGTACGAACTCCTCACCCGAGAGTCTCAAGAAATTCACGATCGCACCGACAAAACAGAACAGTTTTTCATTCTTGCGATTGGTGGAATATACGCATTAATTCTGAGTGAAGACCTCTCTTTTAGTAACTTTATATTACTTGTGCCGCCAGCGCTGGCGCTCTTCACATTTGCGCGTCTTGAATTGTTGGCAGACGTGCGCAGGATTATCCGCAGCTCGCAGAAGCAGATCGAAGTTGAAATGCTTGGTGAGGATGGCGGGGCAGCCACTCACTTTGAGCGGGAATTCTATGGCGCGCCCGATGCGAAGCCCGGCCAGTCGATTGTCGCGCGCTTGTTCGCCGCCGACGTTTCCGACCGAGCCCGGTTCTGGCGCATCCTGTTCTTCGCTAGCATCGTCTTTAGTTCTGTCATCTTCGTCGGCTCTCTTTGGGAATCCGCGTCCACGTCTCCAGAAGGAGCCTGATCATGCCCGCCAAAATCTCCCGCGCCGCCTATGCGGACATGTTCGGGCCGACTGTCGGGGACGTCGTGCGGCTCGCCGACACCGAGCTGTTCGTGAAGGTCGAGAAGGACCACACGATCTATGGCGAGGAGGTGAAGTTCGGCGGCGGCAAGGTGATCCGCGACGGCATGGGCCAGAGCCAGACGACGCGCGCCGAGGGTGCGGTCGACACCGTGATCACCAACGCGCTGATCGTCGACGCCGTGCTCGGCGTGGTGAAGGCGGATGTCGGGTTGAAGGACGGGCGGATCGCCGGGATCGGCAAGGCGGGCAATCCGGACATCCAGTCTGGCGTCGACATCATCGTCGGGCCCGGGACGGAGGCGATCGCGGGCGAGGGCAAGATCCTGACCGCGGGCGGGTTCGACGCGCATATCCACTTCATCTGCCCTCAGCAGATCGACGAGGCGATCATGTCGGGCGTGACGACGATGCTCGGCGGCGGGACCGGCCCCGCGACGGGCACCAACGCGACCACCTGCACGCCCGGCCCCTGGCATATCGGCAAGATGCTGCAGGCGGCGGACGCATTTCCGGTGAATCTGGCCTTCTCGGGCAAAGGCAACGCGGCGCTGCCCGCGGCGCTCGAGGAGCAGATCGAGGCCGGCGCCTGCGCGCTCAAACTCCATGAGGACTGGGGCACGACCCCCGCGGCGATCGACAACTGCCTGTCGGTGGCGGACGCGATGGACGTGCAGGTGATGATCCACACCGACACGCTCAATGAGAGCGGGTTCGTCGAGGACACCATCGCCGCCTTCAAGGGCCGCACCATCCACGCCTTTCACACCGAGGGCGCGGGCGGCGGGCATGCGCCCGACATCATGAAGGTCGCGGGGCTGGAGAACGTGCTGCCCTCCTCGACCAACCCCACCCGTCCCTTCACGGTGAACACGATCGACGAGCATCTCGACATGCTCATGGTCTGCCATCACCTCGACAGCTCGATCCCGGAGGATCTCGCCTTCGCCGAAAGCCGGATCCGCAAGGAGACCATCGCGGCGGAGGACATCCTGCACGATATGGGCGCGCTCTCGATGATCGCGTCGGACAGCCAGGCGATGGGGCGGGTCGGCGAGGTGATCACGCGGACCTGGCAGACGGCGCATAAGATGAAGATCCAGCGCGGCGCGCTGATGGAGGATGTCGGCACCGGCGCGGACAATTTCCGCGTGCGCCGCTACATCGCGAAATACACCATCAACCCGGCGATCAGCCACGGGATCGACAGGCACATCGGCTCGGTCGAGGTGGGCAAGCTCGCGGATCTGTGCCTGTGGTCGCCCGCCTTCTTCGGGGTGAAACCGGACCTGATCCTGAAGGGGGGCGCGATCGCGGCGAGCCTGATGGGGGATCCGAACGCCTCGATCCCCACGCCGCAGCCGGTGCATTACCGACCCATGTTCGGGGCGTATGGGGGTGCGCTGGCCGCGACCTCGGTCAGTTTCGTGTCGAAGGCGGCGATGGAGCGGGACGTGAAAGGAACGCTCGGACTTAGGAAAGACTGCGTGGCGGTCGAGAATGTCCGATCGGGCATATCGAAGAAGAGCATGGTGCTGAACGACGCGACGCCCGACATCGAGATCGATCCGGAGACCTATGCGGTGAAAGCGGATGGCGACCTGCTGGTCTGCGAGCCCGCGACGGAACTGCCGATGGCGCAGCGGTATTTTTTGTTTTGAGGGCGGCGCTCACATACGCCCCAGCTCCCGCTCCGCACGGAGGCGCGCGCCGGACCCGAGGGTGGGCGCAGCGCGCCCGTCCTGGCGGGACGGGTCGGGCGCTCGCCGGCCGGAAGGCCGGCGGGGTCGTCGCTCTTGCGTCGTTCGCGGCGGCGCGCCGATGACCCGGGCCTCGCAATGATCCGCGCCGCCCAAACCCTGCCCTCCTCCGATCCCCGCCTAGCGGAGACGAGCCGCACCCTCACCCTGCCCCGGGACCAGCGGCATCGGCGGCGGATCCTGCTGACCACCGATCAGGGGCTCGAATTCCTGCTGGACCTGCCCGAGGCGACCTATCTGGCGGACGGGACGGGGCTGCTGCTCGAGGACGGCTCCGTCGTCCGGGTCGTCGCCGCGGCGGAGCCGCTTCTGGAGATCACCGCGCCCGACGCACGGAGGCTCACGCGGATCGCCTGGCATATCGGGAACCGCCATACGCCCTGCGAAGTCGGCGAGAACGCGCTCCACATCCAGCCCGATCATGTGCTCGCGGAGATGGTGCGCGGGCTCGGCGGCGCGGCGCGCGCCGTCTCCCGCCCATTCGAGCCGGAGGGCGGCGCCTATGGCGGCCATGGCTCGCTGGAGCACGGCCATCATCATGGCGGCCATCCGCACGCTCCCCAAAATCATGGCCACAGCCATGACTGACGCCGCGGCCAAACTCCTGCTCTGGCTGTCGCCGAGCTTTCCGACCGGCGGGTTCGCCTACAGCCAGGGGCTCGAATGGGCGGTCGCGGCG
>JBCBRF010000187.1:0-6910 GCA_039819865.1 Pseudomonadota bacterium
GGAAATCGCCCTGTCCGCCGTCCATCATCGGTCCATGCTCTCCATCGGCTGCGCGCTAGCGCATCCACGCCTCCGCCAACTAGCGCATCCACGCTTCCGGCAAGCGGCCCATGACGCGCTCCGCCGCCGCGTATTGCGGCGCGAGACGCGTTCTCAGCCGCGCCGCCTCCTCCGGCTCGAGCGAGAGCTTAAGCCCTTCGTGCACGCGGCGAGAGTAGTCGCCCGATCTAAACTCGATGGACAAGAAATCACAGAGCGTGCGGACCGTTGGGTCGCAGAACAGCTCCTCGTAGAACAGGAACAGGCGGCGTTCGGCCGGGACGATCGCCGTCAGCTTCTCTAGCGCATCCGCGTAGTCGCTTCGGCGATCAAGGTTCGAGACGCCCTCGGCGGCGTGCTCCGCCAACAAGTTCCCCGCGAAGGCGGCTTGATCGTCAGGCTCCGGGCCGCCGCGCCGCAACCCCGCCATTCGGATCGCCGACCACAGGCGCGCGACCGGATCCCGCATGATGAAGACGAACCGCGTCTGCTCGGAGAGCGCCGCCATGCGGGTCAGCACCGCCGGCGAGGCCAGCGCGTATTCGGGAGTGATGTCGGCGACGAGGCGCCGGGCGCTGCGGCCCTTGTTCAGGTAGTCGAGATAAGCCGCGTCCGACCCGTCGCGCAGGACGCCCAGCCATTCCTCGAGGTCCCGGATGCGCTCGCGCAGCTTGCGGCGCTCGGCAAGATTGAAGCCGGTCTTCTTTCGACGGGTTCGGACGAGCTTGGTCTCGAACCGCTCCACCACCTGACGCGCCTGGCGCTCGGTCGAGCGACTAAAGAAGCCCAGCTCCTTGATCCGGCGGAGGTGGCAATCCGGATGGGCGCTCAGATAATCATAGAGCCAGGAGGTCCCGCTCTTTTGAGCGCCGACGCCGAAAAGAAGGGTCGGTTCGAAATCAGCCATGCCGCCCCACTGACACGGCCGCCCCACTGACACGGGCCGGGCGCGTGCGCTGCTTGGTGCGCTGCTTGGCGCGCTGCTTGGCGCGCTACTTGGCGCCCTCGCCCTTTTCGTCGCCGGGCAGGATGTACTCGGCGCCCTCCCAGGGACTCATGAAGTCGAACAGGCGGTACTCCTGGGTGAGCTTCACCGGCTCGTAGACCACGCGCTTCTCGACCTCGTCATAGCGCACCTCGGCGTAGCCCGTGGTCGGGAAGTCCTTGCGCAGCGGGTAGCCGCGGAAGCCGTAGTCGGTGAGGATGCGGCGCAGGTCAGGGTGGCCGGCGAACAAGATTCCATACATGTCGAACGCTTCGCGCTCGAACCAGTTCGCGGTCGGGAACAGCTCCACGAGGCTCGGAACCGCCTCGTCCTCGCGGACGGCGGCCTTCATGCGGACCCGGTGGTTCTGCTGCATCGACAGGAAGTGGTAGACGACGTCGAAGCGCTTCTCGCGATCCGGGTGATCGACGCCGGTCAGGTCGACCAGGGTGGTGAACTGGCAGGCGGCGTGATCGCGCAGGAACTTCGCAGCCTCGCCCACGCGGCTCGAGACCACGTCGATGGTCAGCTCGCCATGGGCGACGCGGATATCGAGGACGGCGTCGGGCAGACCCGTGCGGATCAGCTCGCCCAGATCGAGCAGCGCCTCGCGCGCCGCGGCCTCGTCCAGCATGGTCGTTATCCCTCAATAGGTTCGCGCGCGCCGCCCTCGAGACGGCGCGCCGGCGTCAGCGCTCGATCGTGCCGGTGCGGCGGATCTTACGCTGCAGCTGCAGGATGCCGTAGACCAGCGCCTCCGCCGTCGGCGGGCAGCCGGGGACGTAGATGTCCACGGGCACGATGCGGTCGCAGCCGCGCACGACGGAATAGCTGTAGTGATAATAGCCGCCGCCATTGGCGCAAGAGCCCATCGAGATCACGTAACGGGGCTCCGGCATCTGGTCGTAGACCTTGCGGAGCGCCGGGGCCATCTTGTTGGTCAGCGTGCCGGCGACGATCATCACGTCCGACTGGCGCGGGCTGGCGCGCGGGGCGAAGCCGAAACGCTCGAGATCGTAGCGCGGCATCGAGGCCTGCATCATCTCGACCGCGCAGCAGGCGAGGCCGAAGGTCATCCACATCAGCGAGCCGGTGCGCGCCCAGTTGATGAGGTCGTCTGCGTTGGTCAGCAGAAAGCCTTTGTCCGCAAGCGCGTTCGACAGCGCGCGCGCGTCGACCTCGCGGTCCGCGCCGGCGGCGATCGCGCCCGCGGGCGTCAGGCTGGCGTCGGCGGTCACTCCCATTCGAGCGCCCCTTTCTTCCATTCGTAGATGAAGCCGATGGTCAGGATCCCGAGGAACACGATCATCGACCAGAAGCCGAAATCGCCGATCTCGTGGAACGACACCGCCCAAGGAAACAGGAACGCGACTTCCAAGTCGAAGATGATGAAGAGGATCGACACGAGGTAGAAGCGGACGTCGAACTTCATGCGGCTGTCGTCGAAGGCGTTGAAGCCGCATTCATAGGCGGAGTTCTTCTCCGGGTCAGGGCGGCTGACGGCCAGCACCAACGCGGCGAGCATCAGCACCAGGCCCAGCCCGATGGCGAGGCCGAGAAAGATCAAGATCGGCAGGTATTCCGCCAGAAGCGCGTCCATCGGGACCTCTCGCCTTGCACCGTTCGCATTCCTGATGATCGCGCAGAGGTTGAAAGGTGCACCTCGGCAACCAAAAGCGCCCTGTCGTTAGCATGGGGCGCGCTTGGCGAAAAGCGATGCCTGTGCGCTGCGACAGAGCCGCCCAGCATTCGCCTAAGCTTGCTCGGCCAGATATCCGTGCACGTCCGAGATGACCACCGAGCCCTCGCCGACCGCGGAGGCGACGCGCTTCACCGACCCCGAGCGGAGGTCGCCGATGGCGAAAACGCCCGCCAGGCTGGTCTCGAAACGCGACTTGTCCGGGCCCGCCTCGGCGCCGGCGACGACGAAGCCCTTGGGATCGAGCCGCAGCGCGCCTCGCAGCCAGTCGGTTAAGGGCGCGGCTCCGATCATCAGGAACAGTCCGCCCGCCGAAGCTCGCGTCGTTGCGCCGGAGGCGTTGTCGCGCAGTTGAAGCGCCTCAAGCGTTCGATCGCCCTCGAGGCCGACGACCTCCGTGTGGGGATGGATGACGATGCGCGGGTCGTTTTCGAGCCGGGTCACCAGATACTCCGACATGGTCTCGACCAGCGAGGATCGGCGGATCACCACATGTACGCGGCGGGCGTAGCGCGACAGAAACATTGCCGCCTGACCCGCCGAGTTGCCGCCGCCGACCACATAGGCTTCGGCGTCGCGACAGAAGCGCGCCTCGAGATCGGTCGCCGCATAGTAGACGCCGGCGCCTTCGAACTCGGACAGACGCTCAAGGGGCAGTTTGCGGTACTGGACCCCGCAGGCCAGCACGACGGCGCGGGCGCGGACGGCGGGGCCTCGGTTGAGCGCGACCTCGAACCCGCCCTCGATGCGGTTCAGTCCGACCGCCCGTCGCGGCGAGACGAAGCGGGCCCCGAACTTGATGGCCTGCACCTGGCCGCGAAAGGCGAGCGCATCGCCCGAGATCCCGGTCGGAAACCCCATGTAATTCTCGATCCGCGACGAGGCGCCGGCCTGGCCGCCGATCGCGGTGTCCTCGATCACCACCGCCGAGAGGCCCTCGGAAGCGGCGTAGACCGCGGCGGCGAGCCCGCCCGGGCCGCTGCCGACGATGGCGACGTCGCGCATCGCCTCGCGTTCGCAGGTCAGTCCGAGGCCGAAGGCGTCGGCGATTTCGGCCTTTCTGGGGTTGCGCAGCGGGATGTCGCCGCGGATCACCGCGCAAACCGGGTCGGCCACGAGATCGAAGCGGGCGATCAGCTCGCGGCCCTCGGGGCTGTCGGGTTCGACGCAGCAGTGCGGCAGCCGGGCGCGAACCGCGAACTCGCGCAGCTCCTGCATGCGGGCGCCGCGCTCGGGCCCGACCAGCTTCAGCATGTCCGCCGCCGTGAGCATCATGATTTCGCGACGGGCGCGGAAGCTGGTGATCACGGCGTCCGCGATTTCGGGAATGGTGGCGACGGCGCGCATCAGCCCGTCATAAGGCACCGCCAGCAGCCGCCCCGGCGTGGTCATCTCGGCGCTGAGGAGCGCGCGTTGGCCCGTGAGCTGACCGAGTTCGCCCAACAGCGCGTTCTCGCTGGCGACGTTGCGGTCCGTATCCGGGTCATGGGGCTCGAAGATCCGCGCGCGTCCCTCGAGGATCACGAAGAAATCCGTCGGAGTGTCGCCTTGGACGAACAAGGCGCAGCCGGCCTCGACCACGCGCTCCTCGCCGAAGGGTTTCAGAGCTTCGATCTGCCCCTGCGTAAGGCCCGCCATGGCTTCGCGCGCGAGCGCGTCCTCGATCGCGTGTCCCGTCCGGGTGATATAGACCATACGCCGCTCCGCAAAACCTGTGCGGGCGATGAAAGTCGCCCCTGCGAAGACGCTAGCGGGCGATGCTCGCGCGGCAAGGCGCGGTCCGAAAATGATCCGTCGATGAAGCAAGGAGATGGTGGCGCGGTTGACGGGGCTCGAACCCGCGACCTCCGGCGTGACAGGCCGGCACTCTAACCAACTGAGCTACAACCGCGCAGACGGCCGTTCAGGCCGAGACCGGGGAGATACGGTTCGCTCGCCGCACCGTCAAGCGCAAAGCGCACCGCGGCGATCGGGCCGAGCGACCGGCCGACGCGTGGCGCCATAGGGGCCGGCGCGCTATGTGCCGCTGCGAGCCGCGTCCCGCCCCGCCCCTCGGGGTGTCGGACCGGAGATCCGGGGAGCGAAGCCGATGAGCGATCACCACGCGGATGCGATCCGAGAGGCGGTGACGGCCGCGCTGCGGTCGATCAGGACGCCCGATGGCGGCGACCTCGCCACCTCGGGCCTCGTGAGCGATATCGGCGTCGAGGCCAGCGCGTCGGGCGCAAAGGTCCGACTGGTGCTCGAAACCGACCCTGCGCGCGCCGCCGGCCTCGTGGCGCTGGCGCGCACCGCGGAGGCCGCGATCGCTCAGCTTCCCGGGGTCGAGTCGGCCAGCGCGATCGTGACGGCGCATTCCGACAGCGCCCAAACGGCGGCCGCGGCCGCACCGACTCGGGGCGCCGCCCCGGCCGAGAAGCCGCTTCGTCCGCCGCCGAAGCGCGAAGGACCGATCGAGGGGGTCGACCGCATCATAGCGATCGGATCGGGCAAGGGCGGCGTCGGCAAATCGACCGTCTCGGCCAATCTGGCGGTGGCGCTCGCCGCGGAAGGGCGCCGGATCGGGCTGCTCGACGCCGATGTCTACGGCCCCTCTCAGCCGCGCATGCTGGGCGTATCGGGACGCCCCTCCTCGCCCGACGGCTCGACCATCGAGCCGCTCGCCAATCACGGCGTGACGATGATGTCGATCGGCCTGATGACGCCCGAGGATCAGGCGGTGATCTGGCGCGGCCCGATGCTGATGGGCGCACTCCAGCAGATGCTGCGGCAGGTCCGGTGGGGGCGGCTGGACGCGCTGCTGGTCGACCTGCCGCCAGGGACCGGAGACGTGCAGCTCACGCTCAGCCAGAAGTCCGAAGTGACCGGGGCGATCGTGGTCTCCACGCCGCAGGACGTCGCGCTGCTCGACGCCAAGAAGGCGCTCGACATGTTCGCCAAGACCAAAACGCCGGTGATCGGGGTGATCGAGAACATGTCGACCTTTTGCTGCCCGAACTGCGGGCACGAGACCCAGATCTTCGGCCATGGCGGCGCGCGGGCGGAGGCGGAGCGGATCGGGGCGCCGTTTCTCGGCGAAATCCCGCTCGAACTGGCGGTCCGAGTGTCGGGCGACGCCGGGGCGCCGATCGCGGCGTCCGCGCCCGACAGCCCACCCGCCCAACGTTTCCGCGAGATCGCCCGCACGCTGATCGCTCGAGGGCAAGCCTGAGGCGCCGCGCTCACGCCCGCTTGTCAGCGCCCCCCGGACCGCGTAGGCGAAGCCTCCGAGGTTTGGGCGGTTAGCTCAGCTGGAAGAGCGGCTGGTTTACACCCAGTAGGTCGGCGGTTCGAACCCGTCACCGCCCACCAACAAATTCAATAAGTTATCTTTTATTGAAACTGCTCTGGGTCCGCAAAGCACCGAAAATCGTGCCGTATTGGCGCCAAGTGTTTGCGCTTGCGACCCCGGCGCGGCCATGTGCGCCGAGCTTGAAGGCGCGCCTCGGCCCGCCGCCAGCGCTCGAGGATCGTCGACAGATTCTCCCCGCCGCGGACCGCGCTCAAGCCTCGGGCTCCGCTTCGAGCGTCTCCAACCGAGCCGCCTGCGCCTCGCGCAGCGAGGCGATCGCTTTGTAGAGCTGGTTGTCGAGCATCGTCTGGTAGCGCCCGACCAGTTGCGCGTCGGCGAGCGATGGGACCGCGGCCCTGGCTTGGACGTCGCGCGCGAGCGATCTCAGCCTAGCGCGGCGGCCAGTGGGCGCCGCCTCGGCTCTGCAAAAGTCGAGCAGGGCCTCGAGCCAGCCGCTCAGCGCGCCCTCATGCTCCTGATCGAGATAGTCCTCGACCGAGAGGTCTTCCTCCTCCGCGTCGGAGACGAGATCGGCGTAGATCGTCGGAGCCTTCTTCGGCAGATCCGCGAGGCGCGCGCCCTCGGCGGCCGGCGCCTCGGCCAACACGGCGTCGCACCAGGCGCGGGTCTCGGGATCCAACGGCTCCAGCTCATGGGCGCCGACGCAGGTCCGATCGAAGCCCGAGAACTCCCGCGAGACGCCCTGCGCCAGCTTGGCGGGCGTGCGGCGCAGAGCGATCGCCGCCGCTTCCGCCTCAAGCAGGCGGCGGCTCCGCCAGATCGCCACGGCGATTTTGTCGACGAGCGCCCGATCGAACGGGGTCGCCGGGTGGAACTCCGCGTCCAACTCCGCAAG
>JBCBRF010000188.1:0-6821 GCA_039819865.1 Pseudomonadota bacterium
GATTGGGTAAGGTTTCGCTAACGGTTCCTGCGCGAGGCTGCTTTAGTCTCAACGCGGGAGCTCCGCCGATGCGCGAACGCGCCCACGAAGACGGCGGCGAAATAGCCGATCCGCTCAAGATCGATCTGTTCCGGATCGCGCATCGGCGGAGCTCCCGCGTTCGTGGGCGCGTTCGCGCTCTCCGGCGCGGCGGCGGCCGGCTTCGGCGGCGGCGCGGCTCGGCCCGTGTTCTTCGCGCTGCTGGCTTGCGGGGCGTTGCTTCAGCCGCTCGCGGCGGCCGTGCTCCGGGGCGACCGTCCGGCGGGCCGCGCGGCCCTCACCGGCGCGGCCTGGAGCTGCTGGCTGATCCCCGCGACCGCGCTGTTGCTCGCCCTCGGCGAGCGCGCGCTTGGCGACCCGGCCTATGCGCCGGCCTTCGTGCTGCCGCTGCTCTTCGCCCGCGGCGCGCTCGTCCGGCTCGATCCGGAGACCTGCGCCGGTCCGATCAGCCCCCGCTAGGCTTTGTCCGGCCGCAGGCTCGGGCGGACCGACGGGATCCGCGGATGCCGGCCGGGTTCAAGCGCTTCTCAGCACGGCGGCGAAGGGCTCGACCGCCCCCTCCTCGAGCCCGGCGACGGCGGCGCGGATGCGCTCCGCCGCCGGCTCTCCCACCAATGCGACCGCCTTGCGCAGCACCTTGGCCTCGCGCTCCTCGATCGGGGTCTCGGCGCTCAGATCGTGGGATGCGGCCGCTTCGGTCCCGTCTTCGAACCGGATCCGGACGCGGGCGACGGTGTCGCCCAGAGCGGGGTCGGCGGCGACCGAGACCCGGTCCCGGAGCGCGAGCAGGGAAGGATCGGCGCAGGCCGCGTCCGAAAAGTTCTCGAGCGCTGCGGTGTCGCGCCCCGCGAGCGCCATCGCAGCGGTCAGGCGGTAGCTGAACTTCGCCTCGAGCCCGGTGGCGGGCGCCGCGATGTCGCAGACGCGGAGCCAGCGCGGGTTGGTCTCGATCTCGATCGCTCGGATGGCAGGCGGCGCCGGCGCCCGTTCGGCGCGGAGCGCGCCCAAGGCCTCGAGCGCGGCGTGCAAGCCGTGGCAGCAGGCGTGCAGCTTGTGCTCGACGCGCTCGAAGACGAAGCGCTCGCCGAAGCCGTCAAGGGCGGCGGCGGGGTCGCCGCCTTCGGCATGATGGGTGTCCGCGAAGCCCTGGACGCAGTCGAGGCCGTCGGGGCGGGAGACGAAGCCGCAGGACGCCAGAAGGGCCGCCTCGACGCCGTTCGACGCCGCGAGACCTGCGTTGAACGGCTTGCCCATGGTGCCGAACTGCGACTTCAGACCGGAGGCGCGCGTGGCGACGACGCCCAGCGCATGGCGCGCAGCCTCCGGCGACAGGCCCAGCAGGCGGGCGGCGGCGAGCGCCGCGCCGACGGCCCCGGAGGTCGCGGTCTGGTGAAAGCCCGCTTGGTAATGCGCGCGGCCGAGCCAGGCGCCGACGCGGCACGCGGCCTCGGCGCCGATCAGGCCGGCGTCGAGGAAGGCGCGGCCCGATGCGCCGGTTTTCTCGGCGATGGCGAGCGCCGCCGGGACCACGGCGACGCTGGTGTGGCCGACATGGAGGAAATGGGTGTCGTCATAGTCGAGCGCGTGGCTGAGCGTCCCGTTCGCGAGCGCGGCCATGCGCGCCGGGACGCGCTCGGGCCGGCCGACCAGGCTCGCCTGGGGCG
The DNA here is from genome assembly GCA_039819865.1 of Pseudomonadota bacterium. GTDB lineage: Bacteria > Pseudomonadota > Alphaproteobacteria > Rhodobacterales > Rhodobacteraceae > JBCBRF01. The sequence goes on from JBCBRF010000188.1 coordinate 1,704, forward strand.
CGCCAGCCTCTTCTTGGGCAAGGTCGCTCAGGATCCGCGCGACGGGCTCGGTTCGACCGGCGAGCGCGACGGCGCTCCAGTCGAGCAGCGAGAGCGCGAAAACCCGGCGGGCGGCGGCGGGAAAGACGGCGGAATCGACAGAGACGGCGGCGTCGGCGATCTCGGAGACCGAGCGAAGGTCCGCGGGCGGCGCGTCGAGGGCTGGCGACATGGGGGCTCCCGAGACTGGGCGGGGCGCGATGCGGCTGATGCGCGGAATCGCGTCTCGCCGAGCCCTAGCGCAAGGCGCGCGGCGCGCGAATGGTTTTTGCGGCCGCCGCCTGCGTCGCCCATGGTTTCGCCGCTGGGTTCGCCGCGGCCGCTCGGCGATCGAGCGCCGCCGCGGCGTCGGTGGCGACGCGCTCGCCGAGATGACGATCGCGCCTTGCAAGTCCCCGCCCCATCGCATAGTCCGATCCGCGGAGTGGTGGCCGAGTGGTCGAAGGCGCTCCCCTGCTAAGGGAGTATACCCCAAAAGGGTATCGAGGGTTCGAATCCCTTCCACTCCGCCATCTCTCGTTTTCGGCCTGGGAATCCCTCTAACATATTGAAAATGATAGAGGTTTTCGGGGTTCGAAGACAGTTTTCGCGGCAAAAGCTGAGGCGGTCGCCAACGGCTAGCCTGGGCACGGTTTGGCGGTCTTCGTAGCGGCCACTTTCCCAAAGAATACAAGGCCTTGATAGAAACCCTAGAACGCCATCTGCACGGGGAAGCTCGCGCCGAGAAAAGCCTTGCTGTAGGCAATTAGAACTTTTATTTCTGGTTCAAGTGTCGCGCGATCCGAGTTCAACTTCGGATCGCGCTATTACTTATGCACCATGGCTGGTTCGGGGTTTGCTTTGAGCTGGCTTACTTGCCGTACTGGTCTTCAGGACTGACGCCACGTTCCCAGCCATAATACGGCGTTCCGTCCGAGGGGAATGGCACGACGTCGGTCGAAATGAAGGTCGCCGTTTCCGTCCCAGTATTCTCCCAGTAATGGACGAAGCCGACGCCGAATTCTTCGGACGGGGTGCCGGCATGGTGCACGATCGGGACCGCGCAAAAGCTGTTGTGTTCCGTCACAGTGCCCTTGGCGAGGAAAACGATCGCCGGGCGGTCGGCATGGCTATGCGTCGGAACTGTGCCGCCAGGCGCCAGCTCGAGACGACGCTGACGAAGCAAGAAGCCTCCCATGTCGCGCCAGCCTTCGAGTTGAACGTTGGCGATGATTTCGCGCGTCAGCCATTTCGTACCGACTCGCTCGATCTGACGCGGCTCGGTCAGGCGATGCTCTTCGGGGCAGACGCCGGCGGCGGCGGGAAAGGCGGCGCCGGCCAGGGTAAGCGCCGCGGTGACGGCGAAGAGGGTGCGGATCATCGTAAGATCTCTCTGTTTTGAGTCATCGGCGAGCGTGAGTCGTCTCGCTCGGTGCGCACCCTCCTCGATTTCGCCGCCGAAGTTAATGCGAACCCAATGCATCGTTTCCATTACCAAAATGCATGACCACAGCAGGGTTTTCTCAAATAAATTCACAAAAATGTTAGACCCGCAAGGCCAGGACTCAAAACTCCCTCGGATCGTGCACTTTGATTCCACTGAAGTGTTCTTGGCGCTCATCGAAGCGGCAAGAGCCCGCACAGCGCACGGCCGGCCCCGGCGCGAGGCGATCTCTCGACCCGACGCGCCTCAGCGCCGCCCGAGCAGAACCCCGGCGCAGGCGATTAGCCGACGGTCGGCGCCGCGTGGACCGAGCAGCGACAGGCCGACAGGCGCGCCGTCGACGCGGGCCGCAGGGATCGAGAGCTGGGGCCGGCCGGACAGACCCGCCGGGCAAAGCGCCTCGAGCGCGCGAGCGCGGAAGCCGTCGAGCGCGCCCTCGCCCGCGTCGAGCCGCGGCGCCGGCGCAGGCCCGGTGGGAAACACGGCGACGGCGTCGTCGCCCAGCCGCGCCTCGATCCGCGCGACGATCCGATCGCGATCCCGACGCGCCGCCTCATACTGCTCCGCTGCAATCGCTTCGGCGGCCTCGAACCGCTCGCGAACGCCCGGGCCGAAGGCGGGGCGGCGCGCGCGGATCCACGCGCCATGGGCGCGCCAGGCCTCGAAGCCCTGCAGCACGCGAAACGTCTCGCGCCACTGGGAGAGCTTCTCGGGGCCGAGGGCGAGCGGCCCGTGATCGGCCGCGCCGAAGAGGATCTCGAGCGCGCGCAGCGACGGCGCGAGCGCCGCGACGGTCGCGGGCTCCGCCAGCGCCCAGAGGTCGCTCGGCGCGATCAGGCGCGCCGGCGGCGCGGCGCTCGGGGCGAAGCGGTAGACAGCGGCGACCCGGTCGAGGATCTGCGGATCGCGGGCGAACCAGCCGATCGTGTCGAAGCTCGGGGCGAGCGGGACGACCCCGTCGGTCGAGATCGCGGCATGCGTGGTTCGCAAGCCGTAGACGCCGCAAAAGGCCGCCGGCAGGCGGATGGAGCCGCCAGTGTCCGTGCCGAGCGCGAAATCGACCCGTCCCGCCGCGACGGCGGAGACCGATCCCGAGGAGGAACCGCCCGGGACCCGGTCGGGCGCAGCGGGGTTCCGCGGCGCGCCGTAACGCGCGTTCACGCCCATCAGGCTGTAGGCGAGCTCGTCCGTGTGGGTCACGCCCACGCAGCGACCGCCGGCCGCGAGCAGGACGCCGAGCGCGGGGGCGTGGACATCCGCCGCCCTATGGGTCTCGGACCATTCGGGCGCGCCCGCGCCCGTGACGCGTCCGGCGACGTCGAACAGATCCTTGATCGCGAAGTCGAGCCCGGAAAGGGAGCCCTCCGCGGTCGGCTCGATCGTCCGACGCTCCACGAACGCGCCTTCCGGGTCCCCCGAGTGCGCATCCGCCGTCGTCGGCATGCGGGGCGCAGCGCTCACCAGCCGATCGCCTCCGGCAGCCAGAGAGCGAGACCCGGGAAGCTGAAGAGCAGCACGAGCGCGACGAGCTGGATCACGATGAAAGGCGCCACGCCGCGATAGATCGCCGAGGTCGTGACGCCGGGGGGCGCGGCCCCCTTCAAGAAGAACAGCGCCCAGCCGAAGGGCGGGGTCAGGAACGAGGTCTGGAGGTTCAGCGCGATCAGCGCCGCCAGCCACACCATGTCGACGCCCGCATCCTTGAAGAAGGGCAGCAGCAGCGGCAGCGCGATGTAGCTGATCTCGATCCACTCCAGGAAGAAGCCGAGCACGAACAGCAGCAGCATCAGGAAAACCAGCGCCCCGGTCTCGCCGCCCGGCATCAGCGCGAGCGCGTCCTTCACCAGCGCCTCGCCGTCGAGGCCACGGAAAGCGATCGAGAACACCTGGGCGGCGACGAGGATGAAGAAGATCATCGCGGAGATTCGGAGCGCGCCTTCGCCGGCGTCCCAGATCATCCGGAGCGTCAACCGGCCGTAGAGCGCGGCGATCGCGATCGACAGAATCGCGCCGACGCCGGCGGCCTCGGTCGGCGCGGCGAAGCCGCCGATGATCGAGCCGAGCACGCCGCCGATCAGCAGCAGCGGCGGCGTCAGCGCCTTGAAAGCCGCGAAGGCGAGCGCGCCGCCGGTCAGTTGCTCGCGCTCCGCCGGGGGGATCGGCGGCAACATGGCGGGGCGCAGATAGCCGAGCCCGAGAATGTAGAGGCAATAGAGCCCGGCGAGCGCGAGGCCCGGGATCAGCGAGGCGGCGAACAGGGTGCCGACGCTCTCTCCCATGATGTCGGCCAGCAGGATCAGGACCAGGGACGGCGGGATGATCTGCCCGAGCGTGCCCGAGGCGCAGATCGCGCCCGAGGCGACCCCCGGATCGTAGCCGCGGCGCAGCAGGATCGGCATGGTCAGAAGCGTCAGCGTCACCACCGTCGCGCCGACAATGCCGGTCGAGGCGCCCATCAGCACGCCGACGACGATCAGCGCCAGCGCCATGCCGCCATGGAGCCCGCCCGAGAGCCTGCCGACCACGTCGAGCATGTCTTCGGCGACGCGCGATTTCTCGAGCATCACGCCCATGTAGACGAACAACGGGATCGCCAGGAATTCGTACTTGGTCACGACCCCGTAGATCCGGGCCGGGCTCAGATTGAACAGGAAGTCGCCAAAGCCGATCCAGCCGAACACGAAGCCGGCCGTCGCGATGCCGATGCCGACCGGCATGCCGCTCAACAGAAGCAGCATGAAGGACAGGATCATGCCGATCGCCAACCACTCGTCGAGGCTCATGAGGCGCGCGCTCCATCAGCGTCGCCGCGGACCAGCGCGTCGGCATGGCGCACTGCGTTGGCGAGGCATTGCAGGCCGAATAACGCGAAGCCGATCGGCAGCATCGCCTTCACGATATAGCGGGCCGGCAGACCGCCGGGATCAGGCGAGCCTTCGCCGATCGACCAGGAGCTGTTCACGAAGCCGATCGAGTACTTGATGAACAGGCATGCGATGACGGCGCCGCACAGCATCGAGACCAGATCGAGCGTCCGCTGAGCACGCAGAGAGAGGCGGTTGTAGACCATGTCGACCCGGACATGGCCGTTCTCGAGCATCAGGACCGTGACGCCCAACAGCGCGATCGGGCCCAGCAGATGCCATTCGAGCTCCTGGAGCGCGACGGAGCTGACGCCGCCCAGATAACGTCCGCCGACGTTCCAACCGATCAGAGCGATCAGAACCAGCAAGAGCGCGGTCGCGAACTTGCCGAACGCCCAGGTGAGCCGGTCTATCGCGTCCGCCAACCGCAGAAGCGGCTTCATCCCCATTCCTCCGAGTGCGCGCATCCCTCAGCGCTTGAACCGGCTGGACCGGGCGCGCGCGCCCGGTCCATCACGACGGCCGCCTGCGGCCTGCGCGATCAGGCCCCGCGAAGCTGGCTGTGCCAGACCATCTCGGAGGCGTCCGCCCAGACGTCGTGCTCCGCCTTGAAGGCGAAGTAGTTGTCCATGACTTTCTTGAACAACGGGTCGTCGGCCGCGAGCTCCTCGTAGACCGGCGTCATCTCGGTCCGCAGAGCCTCGACGACGTCGCTCGGCAGGGTCTTCAGCTCCGTGCCGGTTGCTGCGAACTCCTTCAGGGCGGCGGCGTTGTTCGCCTCGGCCCAGGAGT
>JBCBRF010000189.1:0-6812 GCA_039819865.1 Pseudomonadota bacterium
TTCGGCGGCGTCGACGCCGCCGAACATCTCCATGAAGGGCGCGAAGCGGTTGGAGATCACCGCGTGCTTGTCTTTCAGCTTGGTCAGATGCTCGGCGTTCCGGCGCATCGCCTCGTTGATCTCGCGCTCCATGTTGAAGGACTTCACGACGCGGATGCCCTGGATGCCGGCGCGGATGCGGTTGTTGACGATGGCGTTGGTTTCGAGCTGACGCCGGGAAAGGTTGCGCAGCCGCTTCGAGATCGTGGTGACGATCAGGGCGACGATCGGCGCCCCGAGCAGCAGCGTCATCGCCAGCGTGAAGTCCTGGATCAAGAGCGCGATCAGCAGAGCGACCAGCGTGAACAGATCGCGCGCGATGGCGTCGGACAGGGTGTGCAACAGCCCGCTCGCGGCGGAGGAGCTGTTGCTCACCATGGTCAGCAGCTCTCCTGTGGTGCGGCTCAACACATAGCTCGGCTCGCGGCTCATGAGCTTTTTGAACAGCCGGACCTTCAGCTCGAGAATGATGGCGTTGCGGATCTGGGTCAGCAGCACGGCCTGGCCGAACATGGCGAAGCCTCGCGCGACGAAGATCACGCAGACGGCGCCGGCGAGGGCGTAAAGCGCGGCGATGTTCTTGTTGACGAAAACCTCGTCGATCACGTCCTTGACGATGAACAGAACGGCCACCGTGGTGCCTGCGACGATCGCCGACAGCAAAAAGGCGAGCAGGTAGCTCTTCAGGTATTTGAGGCCGGTCTCCTGGATCAGGCGTCGGATTACGCTGAGAAGGCGCGCGTCCTGATCGAGCGAGCTGTCGAAAACCATATCCGTCATCCTGACGTCGAGCCGAACCGGGGTCGGAAAACCGCGCATATATAACCGAAGCGCCCGCGCAGACAGAGCCGTCGCTGCGCTTCGCCCGGCCTGACGCGCGAATGTCGCTGCGGCCCGCAAGAGGCGGGCCGCTTGTGACGCCCGCTCAGCTGTCTATCTATTGGTCGGTAGCTTTTCTTTACGGAGGCGGCGATGGATCTCGACGTGGCGATCGTCGGCGGGGGACTCACCGGGCTCGCGACGGCGCAGGCGGCGGCGCGCCAGGGGCTCGCCGTGGCGGTGATCGAGGGCCGGACGAGGCTCGGAGGGCGGATCCTGAGCGCCCCTTGGCCGACGGACGCGGGTCCGCGGTTCGATCTCGGCCCCGCCTGGTTCTGGCCGGGCCAACGCCGGATGGCGGCGCTCGCGGCGCGGCTCGGGATCGGCGTCTTCGGACAGCATTCGGAGGGCCGCACGGCGCTCGAGACGCCGGACGGGCGGGTCCGGCGAGACTTGCGGCTCGCGCTCAACGGGAACGGCTTGCGGCTCTCTGGCGGGATGGCGGCGCTGATCGAGGGGCTCGCCGCCGAACTGCCGGAGGGCTCGGTTTGGCTCGGGCGCGCGGCGCGTCGGATCGCGCGCGAGGCGGGCGGCTGGCGCGTCGAGACCGCGGACGGCGGGGAGACGCGCGCCCGTGCAGTGGTGGTCGCGGCGCCCCCCAGGATCGCGGGGGAGAGGATCGAGATCCCGGCGCTCGAGCCCTCGGCGCGCGCGGCGCTGGCCCGCATTCCCACCTGGATGGCGCCGCACGCCAAGGCGGCGGCGCTCTACGACGCGCCGTTCTGGCGGGAGCTCGGGCTCTCGGGCGACGCCATCGGGCAGCGCGGTCCGCTGGCGCAGATCCATGACGCTTCGCCCGCGGACGGCTCCGTTGGCGCGCTGTTCGGGTTCGTCGGCGCGCCCGCGGCCGCGCGCGCCGCGATGGGGCCGGGGCTCGAGGATGCGATCCGCGCGCAGCTCGGCGCGTTGTTCGGGCCGGAGGCGGCGCGGCCTCAGGCGCTTCTGCTCCAGGACTGGTCTGCGGATCCGTTCACGGCGACCGCCGCCGATCTCGACGCGCCGGCCGGCCATCCGCCCTACGGCCCGATCGCGGCGCTCGACGCCTGGGGGGACGCGGGTCTGATCTTCGCCGGGGCCGAGCTTGCGCCGGAGGATGGCGGCTTGCTCGAAGGCGCGCTCGCCTCGGCGGAGAAGGCGGTCGGTCAGATCGCGGCGGCGCTCGGCGGCGAGGCCGTCGTCGAGACGGCGCGGTGAGCTAGCTTCTGAGACGCCGCCCTATCGCCGAAGGACGCCCATGATGAGTGAAAAACGCCCCGACCCGCGCGCCGTCGCCGTGCCGAGCGGGCGGCTGTCCCGACTCGCGCGCCTCGGCGGGCTCGCCGGCGGGATCGCGGGCTCGGTGGCCGCGGGCGGCGTTCGCGACATCGCGGCGGGGCGTCGGCCCGATTTCGAAGCGCTGCTGCTGACGCCCGCCAATGCGGCTCGGATGGCGGGCCAGCTCGCCCAGATGCGGGGCGCGGCGATGAAGGTGGGCCAGCTTCTGTCGATGGAGGCGGGCGAGGTGCTGCCGGCGGGGTTCGCGGAGGCGCTCTCCCGGTTGCGGTCGGAGGCGGATTTCATGCCGTCCCGGCAGCTCAAGGCGGTGCTGGAGCGGAACTGGGGAAAGGGCTTTCTTAGTCGCTTCGAGCGTTTCGACGTCCGGCCGATGGCGGCGGCGTCGATCGGCCAGGTGCATCGAGCGCTGACCAGGGACGGGCGGGATCTGGCGATCAAGGTGCAGTATCCGGGCGTGCGGGAGAGCATCGACAGCGACGTGGCCAATGTCGCGAGCCTGCTCCGGATGTCGGGGCTGCTGCCCAAGGGGCTCGCGATCGACCCGCTGTTGGCTGAAGCGCGGCGACAGCTCCACGAAGAGGCGGACTATGTCGCGGAGGCGCGGCATCTGGCGCGTTTCCGGGATCTGCTGGCGGGGTGGGACGCCTTCGAGACGCCCGAGCCGCAGCCGGATCTGTCGACGCGGGACATCCTGGCGATGCGCTTCGTGTCGGGCGCGCCGATCGAGTCGCTGGCGGAGACCGATCAGGCGGAACGGGACCGGGTGATGGGCCTGCTGGTCGACCTGCTGCTGCGCGAGCTGTTCGAGTTCGGCCTGATGCAGACCGATCCCAACTTCGCGAACTATCGCTATGATCCGGAAAGCCGGCGCGTCGTGCTGCTGGATTTCGGGGCGACGCGGGCGTTCGAGCCGGCGATCATCGAGACCTATCGGCGGTTTCTGGCGGCGGGACTTGCAGGCGACGGGCGCGCGCTCGAGCAAGCGACGCTCGACATGGGCTATTTCGCCGAGGACTCCGAGCCGCGGCACAAGGCGGCGATCCTGCGGATGGTGGAGACGGGGCTCGAGCCTTTGCGGGCGCAAGGGGCGTTCGACTTTAGGGGCTCCGACATGCTCGAGCGGATGAAAGAGCAGGGGATGGCGTTCGCGGCGGAGCGGGATTTCGCGGTCGTGCCGCCGATCGACACGCTGTTCCTGCAGCGCAAGGTCGCCGGGCTGTTCCTGCTCGGCGCGAAACTCGGCGCACGGGTCGACGCGCGATCCCGCCTCGAGCGCTATCTCTGACGCGCGACGGTCGGGGTGCAGGCGGGACTAGGCGCTCTGAAGCTGCTCGTCGGCTTCTATGGGCAGGCGGCGATCGGTCCTGGCCGAGCAGCATCCCGACGAAGGCACGGTGATGGCGATCTCGGAGCCGCCGACGGGACGGTTCGAGAGTTCGATGCGCCCGCCGACCTGCTCGATCGCGTCGCGCACGGCGGCCATGCCGATCCCCCGACCGCAGCGCGTCGTCACGGCGGCCGCGGTCGAGAAACCGGGCTCGAACAGCACCTCGAGCGGCTGCTCCGGGTCCTGGGACAGCCCCGCCTCGGCCGCCCGGCGCGCGATGGCGGGAAGATCGAAGCCGGTCCCATCGTCGCGCAAAGTGAGGCGGATCTCGGAGCCGGGGCCGGCGGTCCAACGCGCCTCGAGTTCGATCGTGGCGTGCGACCGGCCGTCTCGACGGCGCGCCGGCAAGATCGAGTGGTCGACCATATTGGTCGTAATATGCTGGAGCGCGACGGTCAGCGCGGGCGCAAGTCGATCCGGCGCGCAACCGGCGGCGTCGACGACCGAGACGGCGCACTCCAGGCCGTGCTCCGCAAGCGCCTGCCGAGCGCCGGCCAAGTGCGGCTCCGCCAAGCCCATCAGAGACCCGGCGCCCTGATCCTCCTCGTCGAGCACGTCGCGGAACACGCGGCGCAGGGGCTCGTAGGCGGCGAACAGTCGGCTCCAGTCCTCGAAGGCGGCGCGATCCGACAGCACGGCGGCCGAGGCTCCCGGACGGGCCTTTACCTTGTCCTCAAGGTCATGAATTGCGCCCGAGATATTGTCGAGGCCGAGCAGGCGAGCGGCCCCTTTCAACGTGTGAAGCTCGATCAGAATGCGGCGGCGATCGCCGTCGGGGTCCCGAAGCGCGGGCTCGAGATAGTCGAGCCGCATATCCGCTTCGGCGAAAAAGCGCGAAAACCGCGCCTTCGGGGCCGAGAGCAGGACGTCCAGCATCGCCAACGTTTCTTCATGGCTGCGGCGCTGCGCGGCGAGCGCGGCCGCGGTGGCGCGCTCGCGCGTGACGTCCCGGATCGCGACCAGGACCGAGGAGACCTGATCGGTCTCGGGATCGATCATCGGGGTCCAGACCAAATCGAGCTCGCGGCGCTCAAGCCCGCCGAGGACGATCTCGGACGGCAGGTGGTCCTTGTTGAGATCCCAGTTGATCGCGCTTTCGCCGAGGCTGAGCGTCAGCGTCTCCGCGAACGCTTCGCCCTTTTCGCCCGACAGCTCGAAACATTGGCTAAGCAGCGGAACCGCCTTGCGGCCCGCGATGTCCGGATCTCTCAGGCGGAGCACCTGGGGGAGGCCGCTTGAGTATTCGGGGCCGATGGTCAGGTCGGCCTCGATGCTGAGAACGCCGTAGGGCGCGCCATCGATCAAGGCCTTGAAGCGCCGAAGGCTCGAGGCGAGGCGTTCGCGTTGCTCGAGGCCCAGGATAGCCTGCCGTGCGAGCGGCGTCAGACGGTCCATCAGGCGGGCGTGGCGGCCGGAGAAAAAGGCCTTCTCGCGCTTCACGCCGACCAGGACCGCGCGGCGCGTGGAGGCGATCAGAGGCGCCAGGATCGCCGAGCCGACCCGGTCGCCGGCGCGTCCGCGAAAGGCCGACCATTCCTCGGCCGCGCCCACATCCGCCAGCATCACCGTGCGGCCGGACAGGCAGCGGGCGAACGATCCCGCATTCGCGACGGTCGCGCCGGCCAGCGCCGCGTCGGTCGCGAGCGAGGCGGTCAAGCGGCGCCCGCCGGGGCTCTGGTCGAGCACCACGGCCGCGTCGAGCTCCAAGGCCTCCTTGAACACCGAAAGCAACAGACGGAACGCGTCCGAGACGTCGTCGGAGGCGACCAGCGCGCGCAGGCCCGACAGCAGCCAATCCGCCTCGCGCCGCAAGCGCGCCTCGCGCTCGCGGCTCTGCTCGAGATCAAGGATGATCTCCCGCAGGCGCTCAGGGGCCGCGCTCTCGATGGCGGCGGCGGTTTGGACGTCGTGCTGTTCCATGGCGGATCCCGGGCCGAACGGCGCCGCTGCGTTCATCCGGCCGACCCGACCCGAAGGCCGGTCGTCAGCGTGGCGCGCTGCGTCGTCACGCGGAAAGCTCCTCGACGTCGAACCATGTGATCTCGCCGGAGTCCGAGCCCGAGCCGATCAGGCTTTCGACGATGCGACGCTGCCCCTCGCTGCGCTGCTCGATGGACAGGCTGCAGAAAAAGGCGAAGCGATGCCGCGCGATCTGCGCGGACCAGCCGCAATGGAAGCCGTGCGGATCGCAGCTCGAGCCCGACCAGCTCTGCAGCAGCGCCAAGACCTCGTCCTCCTGGATGCGCTCGAAGTAAGGGAGCGACATCCGCGAGGTGCGCTCGAGACCCGGCAAGCGAGAGCAGATCAGGCCGACATACTGGTTGGCGATCTCCGCCATGAAGTCGTTGACCATGGCGCGGTTCGCGTGGCGTCCGAGCGGCAGGGGCGCGTTCGAGCGATAGGCCATCGAGAAGGCGACCTCGCCGTCCGCGGTGCGCGCGTCGACGGAGACGCAGGCGTCGAAGCCCGAAACCATCTCGTACAGGTCGCCGCCAAAGGACAGCGGGGCGTCGAACTGCTGCGCATTCGGGAACAGCGGCAGCACGACGGTGCTCAGCATGCTCTTGCAGCGCTCGGCGGCGGAGCGGACCTGCTCGGGACGCGCGAGCGTCGGCGCGACGGACGGAGCGTCGAGGCGGCTGTTCGAGCGGATCATGCCTGACCCTCGCCCGTCACCTTGCGCACCGCGCCGATGAGGGCGTCTTTGTTGTACGGCTTGATGATCCAGGCCTTTGCGCCGATGACGCGAGCGCGCTCGCGCGCCGAGGCCGACCGTTCGGCGCTCAGGATGAAAGTCGGCGGAAGCGGGCGCCCGGTGCGCTCCTCCGCGCTCTCGGCGAAGGAAAGACCGTCGATGCCGGGCATGTTCACGTCGCAGATCATCAAATCGAAGGGCGCGCCCGTGCGGAGCTTCGTCATGGCGGCGATGGCGTCGCCAGCCTCCTCGACCGCGATTGCGGCGTCCTCCAAGTCTTCGCGCAGTTGGCGACGGAAGATTGACGAGTCGTCAACGATCAAGACGGTCATGGGGCGGCCTTCCAAAGACAAGCCCTTCCGGAGTAGACCCTGGACGTTGATATCTATTTAAGACCAGCAGGTCGTTCGCCGCCCAGGGGCGTCTTGTTCGTCTCGCGGCGCGCGGCGCCTCCGACGGGGCGGCCTGATCGGCCGGCGCGCGGTCGCGCTTGCTTGGGGCTTTTCTCTTGGTCTCGCGGCAGTCGGCTGCGCCGAC
>JBCBRF010000190.1:0-6737 GCA_039819865.1 Pseudomonadota bacterium
GAGCGCGCGACGCGCCCATCTCCTCGCAACCGCGAAATCCGCTTTCGCCATCCTCGCCGGCCCTTCGCTTGGTGAACGGCGTGGCGCTGGCGACGGCGCCGTTGAAAGGGGCCTGCGTGACGTCAGGCTATGGGCGGCGTTGGGGCCGCCTCCACAAGGGCGTCGATCTGGCGCCCGAGGCGCCGGGGCGTCCTTTGCCGACGATCGTGGCGGCGGCGGACGGCGTTGTGCGGGAAAAACGAACTTACCGCGGCTACGGGCGCACGCTGGTGATCGACCATGGCGACGGGGTCTTTACGCGCTATGCGCATCTCAGCCGCTTCGCCAAGGGCGTCGGGGAGGGGCGGCGCGTGGCGTTCGGTCAGCCGATCGGGACCTTGGGCGCAAGCGGCGGCCGGCGGATGGGCGTCCATCTGCACTACGAGATCCTGACCGGCGCGTATCGCGAGGAGAAGCTGGCCTTCGCGCTCGACGGCCGGGATCCGCTCCGGGCGCCCGGCCTGGTTCCGCCGGTCGACCGGGACCGGCGGATGCGGCTTACGCTGCGCGAACCAGACGCTCTCGCCCATGCGGCGCCGAAAGATCCGGGCCGTTCCCGATCGGGACGATCCCCGTCGGGTTCACGCTGGCGTGACTGGCGTAATAGTGACGCTTGACGTGGTCGAGCCGCGTGGTCTCCGCGATGCCGGGGATCTGGTGCAGCTCTCGAAGGTAGCCGAGCAGGTTCGGATAGTCCTCGATCCGGCGGAGATTGCATTTGAAGTGGCCGACATAGACCGGGTCGAAGCGGAGAAGGGTCGGATAGAGCCGCCAATCCGCCTCGGTCAGCCGGTCGCCCACCAGGTAGCGCCGACGCGACAGCCGGTCTTCGAGCCAGTCGAGGGTCTCGAATAGCGGGACGACCGCCTCCTCATAGGCTTCCTGCGTGGTGGCGAAGCCGGATTTGTAGACGCCGTTGTTGAGCGTGTCGTAGACGCGCGCGTTCACCGCATCGATCTCGGCGCGCAGGTCTTCGGGGTAGTAGTCGCCGGGCGTCGCGCCGACCGCGTCGAAGGCGCTGTTGAGCATCCGAATGATCTCGGCGCTTTCGTTCGAGACGATCTGCTTGGTCCGTTTGTCGAACAGCACCGGCACGGTGACCCTGCCCGACACGCCCGGATGCGCGGTCGCATAGACTTGGTGCAGATGGTCGGCCTTGAAGATCGGGTCGGGGACCACGCCGTCATCGGGGCTGAAGGTCCAGCCGTTCTCCCGCATCAGCCAGTGGACGACGGAGACGGAGATCATCCCCTCCAGCCCCTTCAACGCGCGAAAGATCAGCGTGCGGTGGGCCCAGGGGCAGGCGTAGGCGACATAGAGATGGTAGCGGTCGGGCTCCGCCTTGAAGCCGCCCTTCCCGGAGGGGCCTGCGGCGCCGTCGGGCGTCACCCAGTTGCGGAACGCGCTGTCCCAGCGTTTGAAGCGGCCGTCGTTCTTGTCCTGGCCATAGCCGTCGTCGCGCCAGACGCCGTCGACAAGCTTTCCCATAAGAGCCTCCTGTTTCCTCGGACGACACATGGGGCGCGTGTCGGTCGGGCCAACCGCGTGGGCGGAAACGGATTGAGGCGGCGGGGGAAACGGGACGCGTCGGGAGAGGGCGTGCGCCCGTCCGGCCCATCGAGGGCCGGCCAGCCGCCTGGGCGCCGGCCCGAGCGCGGCGTCGGGCGGCCGGGGCTCAAGTCGCCAATTGGGGGAGGGGCGGGCGGCTCGGGGGACTCTGCGGGCTCGGGCTCACCATCGAGAAAGCCGCTGTCCCGCCGGATCCCCCGCCGCCCGGCCCGTCTCGTCGATCCCGCCCCGTCGCGCAAGGGCGCTGGCGCGCCGGCTCCGCCGGAGACCCTTGCGCGCCGAGGCGGGATCGTCGCTCAGGGTCGCGCGACGGCGGCTCCGGCGAGAAAGCGGCGGCACGCTCGGGGCGCGCGAGGGCGGGGGAGCGGATGTGGCGCGGGGAGCCCAGATCGGCGCTTCATGTTGAGACCTTTCGGGCCTCATGCGGACGATCTTGTGCCGTGCGCGGCGGGTCGTTAGGGTTCTTTTCAATCAAGACAAGAGCAGAGAGGCGGCGCATGGCGCAGGCGGCGCGAAAGACGGAGGGGGCCGACGCCCCACAAGCGGGCGGGGCCTACGACGCCTCCCATATCGAGGTGCTCGAGGGGCTCGAGCCGGTCCGGCGGCGCCCGGGCATGTATATCGGCGGAACCGATGAGCGCGCGCTGCACCATCTCGCGGCCGAGATCCTCGACAACGCCATGGACGAGGCGGTGGCGGGCCATGCGGACCGGATCGAGATCGCGCTCCTCGCGGACGGATCGGTGCGGATATCGGACAACGGCCGGGGCATTCCGGTCGATCCGCATCCGAAATACCCGGGCAAATCCGCGCTCGAGGTGATCTTCACCATCCTGCACTCGGGCGGCAAGTTCTCGGGCAAGGCGTACAACACCTCGGGCGGCCTGCACGGCGTCGGCGTGTCGGTGGTGAACGCGCTCTCCGAATGGGTCGATGTCGAGGTCGCGCGGGACCGCAAGCTGTTCGGTCAGCGGTTCTCGCGGGGCGCGCCTCTCGGCAAGCTCGAGACGCGCGGCGCGGCGCCGAACCGGCGCGGCACGACGGTGACCTTTCTGCGGGATCCGGACATTTTCGGGCCGCGGGCGAGCTTCAAACCGGCGCGCCTCCACAAGATGGCCCGCTCGAAGGCCTATCTGTTCCGCGGCGTCGAAATCCGCTGGACCTGCGCGCCGGAGCTGATCGTCCCCGGCGACGACACGCCGGCGGAGGATCGGTTCCACTTTCCGAACGGTCTCGCGGATTTCCTGGCGGCGCAGCTCGGCGGGGTCGCAACCTTCGCGGAGACGCCGTTCGCGGGCAAAGTCGCGTTCGCGGAGAAGTTCGGGAAGGGCGCGGTCGGCTCGGTCGAATGGGCGGTCGACTGGTCGCCCGCGATCGATCCGTTCTGCCACTCCTACTGCAACACCATTCCGACGCCGCAGGGCGGCACGCATGAGCAGGGCTTCCGGACCGCGCTCACCCGCGGGCTGCGGGCTTATGGCGAGCTCTCGGGGCAGAAAAAAGCGGCGCTGATCACCGCGGAGGACGTGTTCGGCGGCGCCGGCGCGATGATCTCCGCCTTTATCGCCGAGCCCGAGTTTCAGGGCCAGACCAAGGAGAAACTCTCGACCGCGGAAGCCGCGCGGTTCGTGGAGGGCGCGGTGCGGGACCGCTTCGACAGCTGGCTCGGCGCCGATCCGAAGCGGGCGGGGCGGATCCTCGAGTTCCTGGTCGAGCGCGCCGAGGAGCGGATGCGGCGGCGCCAGGAGAAGGAGGTCGCGCGCAAGACGGCGACGCGCAAGCTGCGGCTGCCCGGCAAGCTCGCGGACTGCTCCGCCGCGGGCAAGGAGGGCTCGGAGCTGTTCCTGGTCGAGGGCGATTCGGCCGGCGGCTCGGCGAAACAGGCGCGGGATCGGAAGACCCAGGCGGTGCTGCCGCTCCGGGGCAAAATCCTGAACGTGGCGAACGCGGCCGCGGGCAAGCTCGCGCAGAACCAGGAACTGCAGGACCTGTTGCAGGCGCTCGGGGTGCGGACGGGTTCGAACTACGTCAATGACGATCTGCGCTACGACAAGGTCGTGGTCATGACGGACGCGGATGTCGACGGGGCGCATATCGCGTCTCTGTTGATGACCTTCTTCTTCACCCAGACGCCGCGGCTGATCGAGAACGGGCACCTTTATCTGGCGGCGCCGCCGCTCTATCGGCTCACCCAGGGGGCCGCGACGGTCTATGCGCGCGACGATGCGGAGAAGGACCGGCTGCTGGAGGAAGGGCTCGGCGGCAAGGGCAAGATCGATATCGGGCGCTTCAAGGGCCTCGGCGAGATGATGCCGAAGCAGCTGAAGGAGACGACGATGGATCCGAAGACGCGGACGCTGATCCGGGTGCGGATCGACGATGACGAGCCGGGCGAGACCGGGGGGCTGGTCGAGCGGTTGATGGGCCGGAAGGCCGAGCACCGGCTCGACTTCATTCAGGAGAACGCCCGGTTCGTGGACGATCTGGACGTGTGATCGGGTTAGTGGCTTTTGGGGGCGGGCGCGCCGTCGCCTCGGCCATCGAGGCCTCGCCGCCGGCCTTGGGCGTCGGACTTGGGCGCCGGACTTGGGCGCTGGACTTGGGCGGTCGGCTCCGCGGTGGCGGGTCCGGGCTCAGGCCCACCATCGAGAGAGGCTCCCGAAGCGCCCGGAAATCCGTCCGGTGGACGGATTTCAGCGAAGGGAGGCCCAACGGGCTCGCAGCGCTCGGAGAGCGCCCGGGCGGCGGCGCTGGGGGCGGGGGCGCGTCTAGGGGGTTTCATGACCGCTGCTTTATCGCCAAGCGACCTTTCCCTAGGTGCGCCCGTTCCCGACTGGACGCCGCCGACCCGGCCTTCGCGGAGTGCGCTCGCCGGGCGATTCGCGCGGCTCGAACCGCTGTCGCTTGCGCAGGCGGACGGTCTGTTCGAGGCCTACGCGGCGGATCGCGAGGGCCGGCTCTGGACTTACCTGTCCATCGGTCCCTTCGAGACGCTTGAAGCCTATCGGGATTGGGTCGCCGGGGCGGCCGGGTCGGAGGATCCGCTGTTCTTCGCCGTGCTGGTCGAGGGGCGTCCGCTTGGCGTGCTCAGCTATCTGAGGATCAACCCGGAGGCGGGATCGATCGAGGTCGGGTGGATCACGCTGTCGCCCGCGCTCCAGCGCACCCCCGCCGCCACCGAGATCCAATATCTGATGATGCGTTGGGCGTTCGAGGCGGGGTATCGGCGCTACGAGTGGAAGTGCAACGCGTTGAACGCCGCTTCGCGGCGGGCGGCGCAGCGCTTCGGGTTCAGCTTCGAGGGCGTGCACCGGCAGGCTCAGGTCAGCAAAGGACGGAACCGAGACACCGCTTGGTACGCCGTGATCGATCGCGAATGGCCGGCGCTCAAGATCGCCTTCGAGACTTGGCTCGGGCCGGAGAACTTCGATGCGGATGGCCGGCAGAAGGCGGCGTTGAGGACGCTGACCGCGCCGTTGCTGGTCTCGCAAGGCTAGGGTCGGCGGGGGGCGTCCGCGGCGTTCATGCTTCGTCAACCTTGTTGCGACGAAGGTGTCGCGGCAACCCCATCGCCCCGCGAGCCGAAGATCATGGATCACGCCCCGTCGATCGCGCGGATCTCCGATCCGTCCGTTCCACCCTCCGCAGAGCCGCATCTCGATCCGGCCGGCGCGCTGACAGCGGCGCGGATCGGGGCGGCGATCCGGGCGCGGCGCACGGCGCTCGGGCTCACGCAGAGCGAGGCGGCGGCGAAGATCGGCGGGACGCAGCGCTGGGTCAGCCAGGTCGAAAACGGCAAGGAGCGCGCGGAGATCGGCGCGGTGCTGCGGCTCGCCGGCGCGCTCGGGGTGCGGTTCTCGCTGGAGCCGGAGGCGGACCAGGAGACCTCGACGAAATCGCTCCCCAAATCGCCTCCTCGGAAAAAGCGCCGCCGCGCGGCGTATCGGGCCTACCTCGACGCTTATCGCGCGGCCATGCGGGAGGCCTGCGCCGGGTACGCCGGCGGTCCGCCCTCGACGGCGCTGCCTCAGTTGGCGGCGGAGGCGCGGCGCATCGCTCTGCGTCAGTGGGCGGAGCCGAAGCTCAAGGCGGATCGAGCGCAGCTGCGCTCGGCCGCGGAGGGGTGATCGCCTCGTCGGCGCGCCTGCGCCATCGCCCTCGCGACACGAAAGCGTGAGCCGCGCCGCGGATGCGCACCTCATCGTGAAACCGCCATTCTCTCCGGCGCGTAGTGTTCATGGCATACATGGATGCGGAGAGGATCGATGAGATCGAACAGACTTTACGCAGCGCTCGCTCTCGGATTGACGACGTCGCTCGCGGCCTGCGCGTCGAGCGGCGTGGTGTCGAGCGGGCTCGGGGCCGATGTGGTGACGAAAGTGTATCAGGACCCCGGCTATCTGCGGTCGGACGTGCAGTCCGCGACCGCCGGCGGGGGGAAGATCTGGGTCATCGATGCGCCGGGCGGGGACGCGCAGGCGGTCGCTGACCGGCTCCGGCCGCCGGCCTGGGTCCAGCGCTCCGCGTTCCAGGCGGTGCCGAACCCCGGGAGCGCGCTCCAGGACGGCGTGTTCTTCGTGATGAAGCTGAACGCGGGGCCAGGCGTCTCCGGCAACGCGCTCTGCTCCGGTCGCGTGGGCCCGGGCGGTCCCGTCGGCGGCGCGCATCTGGCGCTCTGCAATGACGGCAAGGTCATCGCCGAGGGACGGCTCGACAGCCCCGGGCTCACGGAGACCAGCGTCGCCGGCGCGGAGCAGGGATTTCGCCGGCTGTTCGCGCTCACCTTCCCGCCGCAAAACCGCGACCGCAACAGCGATCGCGACCGAGGTTGCCGCGCCCCCTGCTGAGATGGCGCGGTCGGGGATGGTCCGGCCTCAGGCTTTCGGGGCGAGGCGGGTTTCGATCCGCGCCTCACCCTCCAGCGTCCGGTGCACCGGGCATTTGTCCGCGATCTCGAGCAGGTTCCGCTGCTGCTCCTCGGTGAGCTCGCCCTCCAGCTGGATCTCGCGGCGGAAGGCGTCGATCTTGCGCGGTTTGCTCTCGCAGTCCGCGCAATCCTCGGCGTGGACCTTGTCGTGCAGGACGTCGACGGCGACGTGGGCGAGCGGGATCTGTTTGCGCCGCGCGTA
>JBCBRF010000191.1:0-6694 GCA_039819865.1 Pseudomonadota bacterium
TCGAGTTCCTGAAGCCGCGCCGATCGCGCCTCGAGCGAGGCCAGTTGCGACTGCACATCGGCGCGCTCCGCCTCCGCCCGCTCCGCCGCGGCGGTCAGCGCCGCGACCTCCGCGATCCGCGTCCGCAGCTCCGCGCTCAGCTCCTCGTTCCGGAGCCGCGCGCTCTCCGCCGCGACTTCGAGCTGGCGCACCCGAGTCCGCTCCGACGCGAGCAGATCGCCGAGCGACTGCAGCTCCGCCTCATACTCCTCGCCCCGCGCCTCGGACGCCGCCAGCTGGTCGCTCAGCACGGAAAGCTGCGCCGACAGCTGAGCTAGGCTCCGGTCCTTGCCGGTCAACTGCTCGCGCAGGACGAACTGGATGATCATGAAGATCGACAGCAGGAACATCAGCACCAGCAGCAACGCCGTCATGGCGTCGACGAAGCCGGGCCAGATCAGGTTCGACGTGCTGCGATCGCCGCGTCGATTGAGCGCCATCGTCGTCGGTCCTTTCCAGAGCGGTGCGCTCTCAGCGCCCGTCGACGGGCGCGCCCGCGCCCTCGGACAGCCGGCCGACCGCCCGACCGACGGCGCGCATCTCGCGGCGAAGCGCCTCCGCGGTCTCCTGCCGTCCCGCGGCCGCCTCTTCGATCAAGCGCGCGAGGAGCACGTCGATGTTGCGGATGTGCCGCCGCGTCTCGGTGTCGAGCGCCTCGGCCACCACCGCGCCGTCCGCGCTCATCCGACCGCCGCTCTCGGCCAGCCGTTCGACCGCCGCCAGCATGCGGTTCTGGGCGGTCATCGCCTGCGCGATGGTCTCTCGGTCCTCGAGCGTCTGCTGCGCGATCCGCTCCAGGCTTTCGATCGCGTCGGCGATCCGAGCGCTGTCCGCAGCGCGGCGGTCTTCGCCTTCCGCCATCACGCGGCCGAGCGCTTCCATTTGCTGGCTGTTGAAGCCGAGCTGCTCGACCAGCTCATTGGCGAACACGCCCGCCTCGCCGCCGTCGCCGCTGGTCGCCGTGATCCGGGTCTGCGTGGAGAGCCAGGTCTCGAGCTCGCCATAGAACCGGTTCTGCGACCCGCCGGTCATCAGCTCCAGAAAGCCGACCACCAGAGAGCCGGCAAGACCGAGCAGAGACGACGCGAAGGCGGCGCCCATCCCGCCGAGCTGGGCCTCGAGGCCCGCCATGAGCCGCCCGAACACCGCCGCCCCGTCCTCGCCCGGCTGCGGATTCATCGCCCGGATCGTGTCGACCACCGCGGGGACGGTGTTGGCGAGCCCCCAGAACGTGCCGAGCAGACCGAGAAAAATCAGGAGACCGGCGATGTAGCGCAGCAGATCGCGGCTTTCATCGAGGCGCGCGGCGACCGAATCGAGCATCGACCGCGCGGTCTGGGACCCGAGCGACTGCGCCGCGCCCGACTTCCGCAGCGGGTCCATCGCGACGAGCAGGCTCGGGGGCGAGATCGATTCGATCCCTCGGGCCCGCATCGCCAACGCTTCGATCCAGTTCACCGCGCTAAACAGCCGGAACACCTGATAGAAGGCGATGATCACGCCCACGACGAAGACGAAAACGATCAGCCCGTTCAGCAGCGGGTTCGCCAGAAAGACGGTGCGGATCTGAGCATAGAGAAAGCCGCAGACCCCGCCGACGACGCCGAGGAACAGCAGCATCGCCAGGATACGTTGCACCGGCCGCGTGAACTTCACGTCCAACTTACCGATCATCTTGGATCCTCACTCGCCTCGCCGCGCGCGCCGCGCTTCTGCTCGCCTCTAACGATATTGCGGGCTTGCATATTTCACGCCGCAGCCTCGCGCACGGCGCGACCCTAGCGGTCGCCCGCTCGCCCTCAAAGCGATATCCGCCGACCGTGGAGCCGGAAACCAGGGGCGCTTCGTCGACCGCGCCAGCCGCATGAACATCGACGAAAGGGCGATCTTTGGGCGGCGCGCGCGACGCGGCGCACTCATGAAAATCGTCAGCCCGCGAGCGCCTTTTTGAGCTTGCCCAGAAGCTCCGCCGGCGCCGCGATCACCTCGCCGCGGGCCAGCATGTCGGTCCCGCCGTCGAGGTCCTCGACCAGCGCGCCCGCCTCGCGCGCGATCACGATGCCCGCCGCCATATCCCAGGGCATGATCTCACGTTCCCAGAACCCGTCGAACCGGCCCGCCGCCACCCAGGCCAGATCGAGCGCGGCCGAACCGAACCGGCGCACCCCGGCGCTGGCGGGCATCAGGCGAGCCAGCTCCTGCAGCATGGTCGGCAGGGTCGATTTCGACCCGAACGGCACGCCGGTCGCGAACACGCTCTCGATCAGATCCCGCCGCGACGACACCCGGAGCCGACGGCGATCGTTCAACCAAGCGCCGCCGCCCTTCTCCGCCGTGAAGATCTCGTCCTTGGCGATGTCGTAGATCAGCCCGGCCACCAGCTCGTTCTTGTGCTCCAGCGCGATCGAGATCGCGAAGTGCGGCATGCCGTGCATGAAGTTCGTGGTGCCGTCGATCGGATCGACGATCCAGCGGCGCGTCGGGTCCTTGCCCTCGACCTCGCCGGTCTCCTCGCCGAGCCACCCGTAGGCGGGCCGCGCGCGCATCAGCTCGTCCCGCAAGATCTCCTCGACCTTGATGTCCGACGCGGTGACGAAGTCGCCCACCCCTTTCACCGACACCTGCAAATTCTCGAGCTCGCCGAAATCGCGCGCCAGCACCCGCGCCCCCTTGCGGGCGGCGTCGGTCATCACATTCATCAGCGCCGAAGGGGCGGGCATAGAGACTGTCCTAGATAACGCGGAAGCGCCGTCCAGAGGGCTTCGGACGGGCGGCCGGAGAGAGAGCGGGCGCGCCGGCGCTCAGCCGGCCCGACCGACATACTCCATGGTTTCGGTCATCACCTCGATCGCCTCGTCCTGGGCGATGAAAGGCGGAACCATGACGCGCACCCCGTTGTCGAGGACCGCCGGCTTATAGGAGTTCGCCGCCGTCTGGCCCTTCACCACCGGCTCCGTCTCCGCGACGGTGCAGACGACCTTTTCCGGCAGCGTGACGTTGAGCGCCTCGCTCTCATAGTACTCGACGACGACGGTCATGCCGTCTTGCAGGAACGGGCGGCGATCGCCCAGCAGATCCGCCGGGAGCGCGATCTGCTCGAAGGTCTCCGAGTCCATAAAGGTCAGCATTCCGTCGGTCTCGAACAGGAACTGCTGGTCCTTCTGCTCGAGCCGCACCCGCTCGACCTTGTCCGCGGAGCGAAACCGCTCGTTGAGCTTCGAGCCGTTCCGAAGGTTCTTCATCTCGACCTGAGCGAAGGCGCCGCCCTTGCCGGGCTTCACATGCTGGGTCTTCACCGCGACCCAGAGCCCGCCATTATGTTCGATGACGTTCCCCGGGCGAATTTCGTTGCCGTTGATCTTCATGTGCGCTCGCCGTCGCTATTGACCGGCGCTGCGATAGCAGCGGCGCGACGCCCTGTCCACGCGGGCGCGCAGAACGGGCGCGCCGGAAGGGCGCTCAGGGGGTCGGGCGCTCAGAGAAGGTCGGGCGCTCGGGACGGGGCTGTGCGCCCCTCTCAGTCCTCGAGCACCGCCGGCAGCGCCTCCTGCACCAGATCCATCAGCTCCGAGGCCGCCGCCGAGCGGAACCGGCTCGGCGCCCAAGTAAGCGAGATCGGCTGCGCGTCCGCCGTCCAGTCGCCCGCGACCAGCGCCAACCGCCCCTCCGCGACGTCGTCGGCCGCCATCCAGGTCGGCAGGGCCGCGACGCCGAGCCCCGAAAGGCACATCCGCCGCACGGCCGTGTCCGTTTCGAGCGCCGCGACCCGTTCAAACCGCGCCTCCAGCGTCTCCCCGCCGCGACCCGAGAACTTGATCGTGGCGCCGTAGAACGGGGCCGAAGAGATGAACGGCGCGCCCTCGAGCGCCAGCGGTTCACAGCGCGCGATCGCGACGCCCGCATCGTCGGCGAGCCGCACCGCGAGCTCCGGCGCGGCGTAAAGCGCCCGGCGCACCCGCGCGATCTCCCGCGTGACGGCGCCGTCCGTCTGCACTTTGCCGACGCGAAGCGCGAAATCGATGCCGTCCGCCAGCACGTCGACCGGCCCGTCGGACAGCCTCAGATCGACCCGCACGGCCGGGCGTTCGGACAGGAAGGCGACCAGGAGGTCAGGCAGCAATTCGTCGCCGATGCCGGTCGCGCAGGACACCCGAACAAGCCCCGCGACCTCGCCCCCTTGCGCCGCGGCGAGTTCCTCGAGCCCCCGCCAGCGCTGCAGCACCTCGCGCGCCTCGGGCAGCAGCGTCGCGCCGACGGCGGTCAGGCTGAGCCCTTGGGTGTTCCGCTCGACCAGTTTCGCGTTCATCAGCGCTTCAAGCTGCTGCAGCCGCCGACTGACCGTCGGCTGCGTGGTCTCCATCGATCGAGCCGCCGCCCCGATACCGCCCGTCTCGGCGATCCGAATGAACGTCTCCAACAGCTCCAAGCGATCGCCGGGCGCACTCATGAGAACCTCACCGGTGGTGACCTACCGCATCTTATAGTGGTTCTAGACCCTCCTGGCCACCATATTCTGCGTCGCAAGACCGCCACTCCACGCTTGCCTTCCGTAGCGTTCGGAGCGATCAACCGCCCGCGGCCGGCGCGCGCGGCGTGTTTGAAGATTCGTCTCGCGCAGGAAGGATCCGGCCGCTTTTCCGATCCTCAGGGGAGTGAGGGGACCATGCTGACCAAATCCATCGCCCGGCGGACCGCCGCGGCGTTCTGCGCCTGTGCGGCGTTCGTCGCAGGCCCGGCCGCGGCCGAGTTCTCCGCCGCGCGCATCGGCGGCTATGAGACCAAGCGGTTCGACGAAGGCGTCGCCGAAATCACCGCCTATGACAAGAAGAACAAGCGTTTGTTCGTCGTGAACGGCGGCGACCGGACCATCGACGTGCTCGATTTCGCCGATCCGACGAACCCGACGCTGCTGAAATCGATCGACATCTCGGCCCATGGCAAGGCGGCGAACTCGATCGCCGTCCATGGCGACCTCCTCGCCGCGGCGGTCGAGGCCGAGGACAAACAGGCCAACGGCAAGATCGTGCTGATGGATCTCGACGGCGCCCTCGTCGCCGCCGTCGAAGCCGGCGCGCTGCCCGACATGGTGACCTTCACCCCCGACGGCGCCCATGTCCTCGCCGCCAACGAGGGCGAGCCGAGCGACGATTTCGCCAACGACCCGGAAGGCTCCGTCACCATTCTGAAGGTCTCGGACAAAAGCGTCCGCACGGTCGGCTTCTCCGGCCTGACCAAAGCCGATTTCGGCGAGGACGCGCACTGGCCGTCGCCCGAGGGAACCTCGGTCGCCCAGGATCTGGAGCCCGAATACATCGCCGTCTCGCCCGACGGCGCCATCGCTTTCGTGTCGTTCCAAGAGAACAATGCGATGGCCGTGATCGACATCGAAACCGCCGAGATCGAGCGCGTCTTCGCCTTCAAGCGCAAGGACTGGCGCACGCTCGCCTTCGACGTCTCCGACAAGGACGACAAGATCCAGCTGAACGCCTGGCCGGTCCTGTCCATGCCGCAGCCCGACGCGATCGCCGCCTTCGAGCATGACGGCCAAGCCTATGTCGTGACCGCCAACGAAGGCGACGCCCGAGACTATGACGGCTATTCGGAGGAGACCCGGGTCGAGGATCTGACGCTCGACCCGACCGCCTATCCGAACGCCGCGGAACTGCAGGCCGAAACCGCGCTCGGGCGGCTGAAGACCACCACCGCGAAGGGCGACTCGGACGGCGACGGCGACATCGACCAGATCCACGCCTTCGGCGGGCGCTCCTTCTCGATCTACGCCGCCGACGGGTCTCTGGTCTTCGACAGCGGCGACGCGTTCGAGCGCATCCTGTCCGAACGCCATCCGAGCTGGTTCAACGGCGAAGGGCAGGAGAGCAACCGCGACAACCGCTCCGACGACAAAGGGACGGAGCCCGAAGGCGTCGCGCTCGGCGTCGTGAACGGGACGCGCTACGCCTTCATCGGCCTCGAGCGGATGGGCGGCGTGATGGTCTACGACCTGACCGATCCGACCGCGCCGAGCTTCGTGGATTATCTCTACTACGCCGATCCGACGGGCGACGCCGAGGCGGGGACCGCGGGCGACGTTGCGCCCGAGGGCCTGACCTTCATCGCCGCCGAAGACAGCCCGACGGGCGCCGCGCTCCTGGTCGTGGCCAACGAGGTCTCCGGCAGCGTCTCGGTCTTCGAGATGAAGTGATCGCAACGCTCGGGCGCGCTCTTCGGCGGATGGCGGAGCGCGCCCGTCGCAACAGGTCCCGCGCCGGCGTCGCGGGTGGGCTTTCCCGACGCATCAGCCGGCGCGGACGGCGCAGGGGCGGGGCGACGCCGGCGCGCCTCGCCGCCGCAGCTCTTGCGTCGCGCGCCGAACCGGTGTTGATCCGGGCGGGTCCAAGCCCCGAGCTCAGCCCCGACCGAGAACCGACGCCGTGCCAGACGCCCCGCCGCCCGCCGACCAGAACGCCCCCGCCTTGCGCGAAGCGCGCCGGCCGGCCGCCATCGGCATGGTCTCCCTCGGCTGCCCCAAGGCGCTGGTCGACAGCGAGCGCATCCTTTCCCGCCTCCGCGCCGACGGCTACGCCATCTCGCCCGACTACGCCGGCGCCGACGCCGTGATCGTGAACACCTGCGGCTTCCTCGACAGCGCCAAGGC
>JBCBRF010000192.1:0-6634 GCA_039819865.1 Pseudomonadota bacterium
CATCTTGGCCGAAGAGGCCGCCGAAAAGGCCGCCGAGCGGGGCGCCGAGGAGGCCGCCGAGCGGGGCGCCAAGAAGGCCGCCGAGCGGGGCGCCCCCCCGCCCGAGCCGGCGGACGCCCTCGCCCGGATCGAGCGGCTTCAGAGCCTGAAGACCGGCGCGCTCATCCGCGCCGCCGCGGCCCTGGGCGCGGCGCTCGGCGGCGCCGATCCCGAGGGTCGCGCGGCGCTTGACGACTACGCCGCCGCGCTCGGTCTCGCGTTTCAGATCGCCGACGACCTGCTCGACGTCGGCGGAGACGAGAACGCCGCCGGCAAGCGCCTGCGCAAGGACGCCGACGCCGGCAAAGCCACCTTCGTCGATCTCTTGGGCGTCGAGCGCGCCCGTGATCGCGCCGAGGCGCTGGCGGCCGAGGCGGCCGGGCGACTGCGCCCGTTCGGCGACGGTGCGACGCTTTTGCGACAAGCGGCGGATTTCGCCGTCCGCCGAACGCGCTAACTCACATCAGAAGGGTCTCGAGCCAGAGACCCCGGATAGGGAACTCGAACCATGGCGAAGACCCCGGAACGACCGCAGAGCCCCGCGCAGCCGCCGATGGCGCGACCGGCCACGCCGCTGCTCGACCGGGTCACGGACCCGTCCGTGCTTCGGACCATGACCGATGCGGAGTTGCGTCAGGTGGCGGACGAGCTCCGCGCCGAGACCATCTCCGCGGTCTCGGTCACCGGCGGTCATCTGGGCTCGGGCCTCGGCGTGGTCGAACTCACGGTCGCGATCCACGCCGTGTTCGAGACCCCGCGCGACAAGCTGATCTGGGATGTCGGCCACCAGTGCTACCCGCACAAGATCCTCACCGGCCGCCGCGACCGCATCCGCACGCTGCGCCAGGGCGGCGGCCTGTCGGGCTTCACCAAGCGCGCCGAGAGCCCCTACGACCCGTTCGGCGCCGCGCATTCCTCGACCTCGATCTCCGCGGGCCTCGGCTTCAAGGTCGGCATGGACCTGAAGGGCGAGCCGGGCGACGCGATCGCGGTGATCGGCGACGGCTCGATGTCCGCCGGCATGGCCTATGAGGCGATGAACAATGCGGGCGCCCTCGACCGCCGCCTGATCGTGATCCTGAACGACAACGACATGTCGATCGCCCCCCCGGTCGGCGCGATGTCCGCCTATCTGGCGCGGCTCTGGTCGGGCGGCGTCTACAAGACCTTCCGCGACGTGATGAAAGCTGTCGCGAGCAAGTTCCCCGAGGCGATCGAGAAGCGCGCCCGTCGGGTCGAGGAGTTCACCAAGGGCATGGCCGTGGGCGGCACGCTGTTCGAGGAGTTGGGCTTCAACTATCTCGGCCCGGTCGACGGCCACGATCTCGACCATCTGCTGCCGGTCCTCCGCAACATCCGCGATCGCGCCGACGGCCCGGTGCTGCTGCATTGCGTGACCCAGAAGGGCAAGGGCTATGCGCCGGCGGAGAACTCCGGCGACAAATATCACGGCGTCTCGAAGTTCGACGTGGTCACCGGCGAGCTGAAGAAGAGCAAGTCGAACGCGCCCTCCTACACCGGCGTGTTCGCCGAGAGCCTGATCAAGGAGGCGAACAAAGACGATCGGGTGGTCGCGGTGACCGCCGCGATGCCGGCCGGCACCGGGCTCGACAAGTTCGCCAAGATCCACCCCGACCGCTGTTTCGACGTCGGCATCGCCGAGCAGCACGCCGTCACCTTCTGCGCGGGTCTGGCCGCCGAGGGCATGAAGCCCTTCGCCGCGATCTATTCGACCTTTTTGCAGCGCGGCTACGACCAGGTGGTCCACGACGTCGCGATCCAGGGTCTGCCGGTGCGCTTTGCGATCGACCGCGCGGGGCTCGTCGGCGCCGACGGCCCGACCCACGCCGGCAGCTTCGACGTCGGTTATCTGTCGGCGCTGCCGGGCTTCGTCGTGATGGCCGCGGCTGACGAGGCGGAGCTTGTGCACATGGTGGCGACCGCCGTCGCCCTCGACGACCGCCCCTCCGCCTTCCGCTATCCGCGCGGCGAGGGCGTCGGCGTCGACATGCCGGAGGAGGGCGTCCCGCTCGAGATCGGCAAGGGCCGGATCGTGAAGGAGGGCTCGAAGGTCGCGATCCTGTCGCTCGGCGCGCGCCTGTCGGAGGCGATGCTCGCCGCCGAGACGCTCGACGCCCGCGGCCTCTCGACAACGGTGGCGGACGCCCGCTTCGCCAAGCCCCTCGACCGCGATCTGATCCTGCGGCTGGCGCGCGAGCACGAGGTGCTGCTGACCCTCGAAGAGGGCGCCGTCGGCGGCTTCGGCGGCCATGTGCTGCACCTGCTGGCGAGCGAAGGCGCGCTCGATTCGGGCCTGAAGATCCGCCCCCTTTGCCTGCCGGACCGCTTCGTCGACCAGGACAGCCCCGAGAAGATGTACGCCGCCGCGGGCCTCGACGCCGCCGGCGTCGCCGCGACCGCGCTCCAGGCCCTCGGCCTTGACGCGCCGGCGGCGCTGAAAGCGGTCGATGGTGGCGGCCTCCGCGCCTGAGGTCTGAGCAAAGGGGCGCCGGCCTCGGGGGCGTCGAGCTCCCTCGACCGGCCTGGGCGGGGCGCCCGGATGGGTTATGGCGGGTCCCAGGAAGACGAGGGGCTTGGACGCTGGGGGCCTGGAGACTGGGGGACCAAGGGGAGGCTGCGAGGGACTCCGGGCCTCAGGCGGTTTTTTGCTCCCGCTCACCCAGGAATGAGCCTCGCCTCATTCCCCGGACCCCCCGCCGCCCTCCGACCTCGCGCCGCGCCGCCGGCCCCGCAAGGACAAGCAGGCTGCGCCTGCGCGTGCCGCGTCCTTGCGCGCCCGACGACCCGGCGCGCTGTTCGTCCGGCGACGGCGGCTCCGAGGAATGAGGCTCTCGGGCCCATCAGGCGGCGGATCGCGCCCTTCCCCCGTTGGACTCTCCCGCAGGCCCGCCATAGTGTGCCGCAAACCGGTCGCGTCCGCGCGCCCGGAGCCCTTCCGGACCGTTCGGGGGACGCGTCGATGCACATCCTCGTGGGCCTGCTCACGCTGCTCGCTTTGCTGGCCGTGTGGTGGTGGCGCGTGCGCGCGGCCGGCGCCGCGGCGCGCGAGGCGGTCGAGGCGACCGACGACGTCCGCGCCGCGCTCCGCCGCTTCAAGTATCAGAGGAAGGCCGGCGAGCACCCGGCGGAGAGCCTCGACGATCCCCGTCTCGCCGCCGCCGGTATGATGGCCGCCGTCGCGCGGCTCAAGGGCGATCTGACCGCCGATCAGATGAACCAGCTCCGCGTCGAATGCCGCGCCGCCTTTCGCGTGGTCCAGTCCGAGGCCGACGACATCGCCGCCTACGGCCGCTGGCTCGCGGCCCAGAGCGAGGATCCCGACGACGTGATCCGCCGCCTCGCGCCGATCGTCCGCGACCGCGCCGAGCGCGAGGCCCATGGCGACATGGTGCGGATGCTCGACCGGGTCGCCGCCGTCGAGGGCGGCGCGCCCAACGACCTCCAGAAGGCGGCGATCGCCCGGGTGCGCAAGGCCCTCGCGGTCAAATGACCGACGCGACGGCGCGCGGCGGATCCGAGCGGCTCGATCAGCGGCTGGTGTCGCTCGGCCTCGTCGAGACCCGCGCCCGCGCTCAGGCGCTGATCAAGGCGGGCGTGGTCCGGGTCGACGGCGCGCCGGCCCGGAAGCCGAGCGCATCGCCGCCGCCCGACGCGCGGATCGAGCTCGTCGCGGATCCCTGCCCCTGGGTGTCCCGCGCCGCGCTGAAGCTCCTGCACGCGCTGGAGCGCTTCGAGCTGTCGCCCGAGGGCGCGGAAACCCTCGACGTCGGCGCCTCGACCGGCGGCTTCACCGAGGTCTGCCTGGCCCGGGGCGCCGCCCGCGTCGCCGCGCTCGACGTCGGCCGCGACCAGCTCCACCCGACGCTCCGGGCCGATCCCCGCGTGATCGATCTGTCGCCGCTGAACGCCCGCGCGCTGACCGCCGACCGCCTGCCGGCCCCGCCCGATCTGATCGTCTCGGACGTCTCCTTCATCTCGCTCGTCAAGGCGCTCCCCGCGCCGCTTTCGCTCGCCGCGCCCGAGGCCCGCCTGATCGCGCTGGTGAAGCCGCAATTCGAGGTCGGGCCGGAGCGGGTCGGCAAGGGCGGCCTCGTCAAGGACCCGGGCGACCGCCGTTCGGCCGTCGACCAGGTCGCGCGCTTCCTGGAGCGCTCCGGATGGGTGGTCCTCGGCGAGACCGAGAGCCCGATCGCGGGCGGCGGCGGCGCCCGCGAGCATCTGATCGCGGCGCGCCGCCGGACATGACGGCGCGCCGTAGCTGGTCCGACGCGCCCCGGATTCGCGCCGCTGCGCAAATCGCGTGTACGCTCGACCCGTCAGCGGATTCGGCGAAGATGTCGATGCGAAACGGCGCCCTGGATCAGCTCGACGTCGACCAAGCCTGGGCAAGCCTGGGCAAGCCTGGGCAAGCCTGGGCAAGCCTGGGCAAGCCTGGGGAAGTCTGCGCCATGACGTTTCGTCCGGATCCATCATTCTATCCCTCGCCGCGGAGGGCGGCCAAAGCCCCGCCCGAGGGCCTGGCCTACGTCGCGGCTTTCGACCCGGAGCGAAAGACGCCGGACGCCATCGCGGTGGTCGACGTCGGTCCGGCCTCGGCGACCTACTCCGAGATCGTCGGCCAGGTCGCCATGCCCAACACCGGCGACGCGCTGCGCCATTTCGGCTGAAACGCCTGCTCCTCCCGCCTCCGCCCGAACGCCCCGCATCCGCATGTCGAGCGCCGCTATCTGGTCGTGCCGGGCCTGCGCTCCTCGCGCATCCACATCATCGACGCCAAGCCCGATCCGCGGAACCCGACGATCGCCAAGGTGATCGAGCCCGAGGAGGTGGCGGAGAAGGCCGGCTACACCCGGCTCCACACCAGCCATTGCGGCCCCGAGGGCATCTATATGAACGCCCTTGGAAACGCCGAGGGCGCCGCCCCGGGCGGGATCTTCCTGCTCGACCACGACAACTTCGAGATCCGCGGCCAGTGGGAGATCGACCGCGGCCCTCAGGCCTTCGCCTATGATTTCTGGTGGCGTCTCGGCCACGACACGATGGTGACCAGCGAATGGGGCGCGCCGGACATGTTCGAGGACGGCCTGGTCCCCGAGCTGCTGCTCGGCTCGAAATACGGCCGCAAGCTGCATTTCTGGGACTTGAACGCCCGCAAGCACGTCCAGGAGATCGATTTCGGCGAGGAGCATCAGCTGGTCTTCGAGCTCCGCCCCGCCCACGATCCGACGAAGGCCTATGGCTTCGTCGGCTGCGTGATCAGCCTGAAGGATCTCTCCTCCTCGATCTGGACCTGGTTCCGCGACGGCGACAAGTGGGCGGTCAAGAAGGTGATCGAGATCCCCGCCGAGCCGGCGGAGGAGGACGACCTGCCGCCGCTCCTGAAGGGCTTCAAGGCGGTTCCGCCGCTCGTCAGCGACATCGATCTCTCGATGGACGACAAGTATCTGTACGTCTCCTGCTGGGGGACCGGGGACATGATCCAGTACGACGTGTCCGACCCGATGAACCCGAAGGAGACCGGCCGCGTCCGCATCGGCGGGATCGTCAGCCGCGCGACCCATCCGAAGGCGGCGAACGGCTCGTTGAACGGCGGCCCGCAGATGGTCGAGATCAGTCGCGACGGCAAGCGCGTCTATTTCACCAACTCGCTCTACGGCGCGATCGACCCGCAATTCTATCCCGACGGCATCGAGGGCTGGATGGTGAAGCTCGACGTCGACACGGAGAACGGCGGCGTCGCCTTCGACGAGCGCTTCTTCGTCGACTGGCCGAAGGGCCACCGGCCTCACCAGGTGCGGCTGGAGGGCGGCGACTGCTCCTCGGACAGCTACTGTTATCCCTGATCGGCTGAGGCGACGGCGGCGATGGAGCCCATCTTCGCGCTCGGTCTCGGGATCCCGCCGCAGGCGGCCCCGTGGCTCGCCTTGGCGGGGCTCGGCGCTTTTCACGGGGTGAACCCGGCGATGGGCTGGCTGTTCGCGGTCGCGCTCGGCCTCCATCGCGACGGGCTCCGCACGATCGGGATCGCTCTGCTCCCGATCGCGCTCGGCCATGCCGCGTCCGTCATCGTGGTCGCGGCCGCGGTGCTGGCGCTGGGCGCCGTGGTCGAGCCGGTTTGGCTTCAGGCGGTCTGCGCCGCCGCGCTCCTCGGCTGGGCGGGCTGGCATGCGCTTTGGGGACATCGCGGGCGCGTCCGCTACGGCATGACCACGGGTCTTCTCGGCCTCGGGATCTGGTCCTTTCTGATGGCGAGCGCGCATGGCGCCGGACTGATGCTGACGCCCGCGCTGATGTCGCTCTGCCTGACCGGAGCGCCCGCGGCGGAGCTGACCGCCTCGGGCTCCGCCTGGGTCGCCTTGGCCGCGATCGGGGTGCACACGGCGGCCATGCTGGCGGTGATCGGCGCGATCGCCGTGGCGGTGCATCAGTGGATCGGCCTCGCCTTCCTCCGCCACGGCTGGATCAATCTGGACCTGCTCTGGAGCGCCGCCCTCGGCGCCGCGGGCCTTTGGCTCCTGACCGACGCGCTCGGCTGGATTTGACCGCGGCCCCGTCCGCCCCTACCGATCTCCGG
>JBCBRF010000193.1:0-6511 GCA_039819865.1 Pseudomonadota bacterium
CCTGCGCGTGCGCGAAGCCGAGGCCGAAATAGGCGTCGTATTCGGTCTTGGCGTAGATATGCGGCACCGCCCGCACGTCGCGCAAAAGCTCGATCTCGGCCTTGGGCCCGCGCACCGGGTACGCGCCCGTGTAGTCGGGCAGAGACCGGCTGAGCAGCAGATACGCGCCCAACAACGCCGCGAGCGCGAGCAAGATCAGGCCGAGCAGCCCCCGCTTCGTCCAACGCCATACGCCGGCCATGCCATCCCCCAAGCTTCGCAAGTCTCATCGTCGCGCGCGCCTCTCGCGCGCCTCTCGCGCACCAGGCTCGGCCTATAACCTTGGCCTGTGGCGGAACAGTGCAACCCTTCGCCCCCGCGCCGCCCCTTGCGCCGCCCCCCCGCGGCGCCCCGCCACCCGGCGTCCCTCGGATGACGCCGCCCCGTCCGGCGCAGGCGCGCCGCGCCGACCGAAAAACCATTGCTCACGGCCGCTCAGGCGGTAAGTCCGAAACGACGCGGCGACGCAAGACGCGCTCCAACCGCACGCATGACGGGAGAGGGATCATGGCGAAGACGGCGTTTATCGGGCTCGGGGTCATGGGCCACCCGATGGCGGGATGGCTGACGAAGGCGGGTCACGAGGTGACCGTCTACAACCGCACGCGGGCGAAGGCGGACGCCTGGGCGGAGCAATACGGGGGCAAGGCCGCGGCGACGCCCGCGGCCGCGGCCGAGGGCGCCGAGTTCGTGATGGCCTGCGTCGGCGACGATCCGGACCTGCGCCAGGTCACCCTCGGGCCCGACGGCGCGTTCGAGGTTATGGGCCCGGACACAGTGTTCGTCGACCACACCACCGCCTCGGCCGCGATCGCGCGCGAGCTGCATGGCGAGGCGCGCTCGAAGGGCTTCCACTTCATCGACGCGCCGGTGTCGGGCGGCCAGGCGGGCGCCGAGAACGGCCAGCTGACGGTGATGTGCGGCGGCGACGGCGCGCCCTATGAGCGGGCGGAGCCGATCATCATGGCCTACGCGAAAGCCTGCAAGCGCCTGGGCGAGGCCGGCGCGGGACAGCTGACGAAAATGGTCAACCAGATCTGCATCGCGGGCCTCCTGCAGGGTCTCGCCGAGGGCGTGAACTTCGCTCAGAAGGCGGGGCTCGACGGCGAGGCGGTGATCGAGGCGATCTCGAAGGGCGCGGCCGGCTCCTGGCAGATGGAGAACCGCTATAAGACCATGCTCGCGGACGAGTTCGACTTCGGCTTCGCGGTGGACTGGATGCGAAAGGATCTTGGCATCTGCCTGGCGGAGGCGAAGCGCAACGGCGCTCACCTGCCGGCCACCGCGCTGGTCGACCAGTTTTATGGCGACGTCCAGGCGATGGGCGGCGGGCGCTGGGACACCTCCAGCCTGCTCCGGCGCCTGAAGCGCTGACGCCATGCGCCAAGCCGCCCGCCCGGGTCGCGACGACCCGGGCGAGTTTCGGCTTAGCGGATCAGCCGGCTGTACCCGCCGCCGGCCAGACTCGCGCCCGCCAGCAGCCCCCGACGACCGAACACGATCGCGATCACAGGGGCCGTCGCTTGCGTGGTGTCGAGCGCCGCTTCCGCGCCTTCGTCGATCACGGTGGCCTCGAAATCCGCGCCGACCTCGATCCGGCGGTCCCGCGCCGAGGTCATCAGGTTGAGCGCCTCTTGGGTCATGAAGAACAGCGCCTGCCGGGTCTTTTGCGCCCCGAGCTGCAGGCCGAGCGAGGCGGCGCCATAGGCCCAATAGCTGTCGGTGACGCCGTTGATCAGCAGCGCGCCTTCGCCGTAAGCCCCGCCTACGATGAAGCTGCCCTTCACCACTTCCGGAATGATCATCACCCCGGCGGCCCGATCATAGAGCGAGCGCGCGTTGCGATCGATCGAGAACAGCTCGTTCAGAGCCTCGGACACCTCGGCGTCGATCTCCCCGGCGGTCTTGGCGGCGGCCCCGTCGGCGCGAAGTGCGGCCGCGGTGATCACGGTTCCACCAAGGCCGGCCAGCAGGCCGCGGCGGTTTAGGGTCGAAAGGCGGTCGGACATCGAACTCTCCTTATCGCAACCGAAGGCGAGAGGCCTGGTCGAAAGCATGCTTCTGCAAAGTCGCCTCGACATTTAGCGACGCCGGCCATGCCCCGCTATGTCGGCCGCGAAAATGTCATCGGACGCTCGAAATGGACCGAATTCGGCCATGAGCGTAAAACGACGAACCGAAAACACCGCCCGCCGCCTCGACAAATTCAACAAGTGACGAAACGGCAAAGGACCGGATCGGGCTCCTAGGGCGATAAACGGCGCCCAAAGCGAGGCGACCGCCTCGATTTGCAGTGTTTTGACCGGGAGAAGCCGACCGTATTCGGCTTCCGGTTAGACTTTTCTCCTAACTTCCGAGCGTTGGCGCCGCGGGCGCTCTCGGGAGGACGCATTGAACGCAGCTGGAAAATACGGAGCGCGGAGCGACGCGTCCCGCGCCGGCGTGCGGCGTTTGGCGGACCTTTTGCGCCGCATCAGCGTCGACCCGCCGCCGGACGCCGCGTTCGGCGGCGATGGTCGGATCGACGTGGATGCGGCGATCGCCTTCCGGCGCGCCCAGCTCTCGGAGCTGCGGCGTCTCTCGGGGATGATGCTCGGCGTGAACGCGTTCTTCGCGCTCTCCGTCATCGCGAATTTCGGCGCAGATCATTGGGCGAGCGCGTTGATCTGGGGCGTCGTCGTCCTCGGCTATGTGTGCGTCGCGGCGGCGCCGCTGCTGCCCGGCGGCCGCAAAAAGCCCGCCCAGGCTTGCGGCGAGAGATCTCTTGAGCGCTACGAGCGGACGCTCGCGAAAACGTTCTGGCTCAGCATGCCGTTCGCGTTCGCCTGGGGTCTCGCGCCGGCGCTGTTCCACGCGCACGCCAGTTCGAGCGAGATGATGGTCCTGGGCGGCATGATCGGCGCCATGTGCGTGGGCTCCGTGTTCGGCTTCGCCTCGATGCCCCGCGTCGCGCTCAGCTTCGTGTCGTTGGCGGTTTTTCCGGTGATTGCGACGGGGCTGATCGACCCCAGGGTCTCGCTCGCCCTGCTCGCCCCGGTCGCGATGCTGCCGCTGGTCTGCGCACTGATCCTGATCGGCGTGAACAGGCGCTTCCGCGCGGCTTTCTGCGACCGCCGCGCGCTCGAGGAGCGGAATGCGACCGTCAGCCTTCTCCTCCGCGATTTCAGCGCGCATACCCGCGACTGGCTTTGGCAGACCGACGCGCGATGCCGGCTGACCTTCGCCTCGGAGCGCGTCGAAGAGATCCTCGGTCTCGACCCGGTCGAGAGCGGCGTGACGCTGCTCCGGGCGATCGACAAGGCCGGCGGCGCGCCCGAGACCATCGAGGCGCTGGCGACCTCGCTTCGGTCGAAGCGGCCGTTCGAGCAGATCGTGACGGCGCTCAGCGTCGGCGGGACCGGAAACCGGCGCTGGTATCGCTTCTCCGGCGCGCCGATCCATGACGACGCCGGGCGCTTCATCGGCTTTCGGGGCGTCGCTCGGGACGTGACCGACACGCAGCGCGCACTGATCGAGATGCGGGCGGCTCGCGACGCGGCCGAGCAGGCGAACCGCACCAAATCCCGCTTCATCGCGAGCGCAGGGCATGAGCTTCGGACGCCGATGAACGCGATCCTCGGCTTCTCCGATCTGATCGCCGCCGATCATCTCGGCCTGAACCCGCCCGAGGAGTACAAGGGCTACGCGGCGGACATCCATGCCGCAGGCGACCATCTGCTCGGCCTGATCAACGACCTCCTCGACGCGGCGTTGATCGAGGAGGGGCGGCTGACGCTCGCCGACGACGCGATCAACGCCGACACGCTGGCTGACGAAGCGCGTTCGCTCTGTTCGCGTCTCCTGCGGGAAAAGGGCGCGGAGATATACTTCGGACCGGCGCTCGCGAGCGCCGAACTGAGGATCGACCGCCGCCGCATCCGGCAGATCCTGGTGAACCTGATCTCGAACGCTGCGAAATACAGCGGCGCGTCGCCGAAGATCGAGATCGATTTGCGCCCCCGCGAGCGCGGCGTCGACCTCATCGTCAGCGACCACGGAGAGGGCCTGTCCGAAGAGCAGCTCGTCAGCGTGTTCGAACCCTTCGTGCGGGCGCCAGGCGCCGCGGCCGGAGGCCTCGGCCTCGGCCTCCCGATCGCGCGGGCGCTCGCCGAAGCGCATGGCGGCGGATTGCGGCTGGAGAACCGAACCGACCAGGCGAGCAAGCGCGTCCTTGGCGTCGACGGCGTGCTCAGCCTTCCCGCCGACCGGGTGACCCGGGTCGGCGAGGCCGGCGCCGCTGAGGCCGACCCGCACATTGCGGCCTAGCGCCGCCGCTCCGAGACGCGCTCCAAGACGCGCTCCGGGACGCGCTCCGGGACGCGCTCTGGGCTACTCCTCTGGACGCCTCACAGATCGTCGATCGGCGCCGAAATCAGGTTCCCGGCATAGAGGGCGTCGAGGTTCAGCCCGGCCGGGGACCAGTCGCCGATCCTGGCGATTGCGGCGCGGATCTCGGCCTCCGCGCGTCGGCGGAAACCGGCCGCGACGTCGGCGGAAACGGCCTCGAAGCGGAGGCTGTCGCCGGCGCGCAAACGACCGACCGCCGGCAGATCGACGCTCGCGACCGTCGCGATCTTCGGGTACCCGCCCGAGGCTTGTCGGTCGACCAGCAGCAGGATCGGCAAGCCGGAGCCCGGAACCTGGATCGCGCCGGTCACGATCCCGTCCGAGACGATGTCGTGCCCCCCCGAGTGCTCGAGCCGCAGCCCCTCATCGTCGTCGGGCGCGACCAGGCGCAGACCCATCCGATCGGCGTTTTTGCTGACGCGCCAGGACGTCGACAGCAAGCGCGCGATCGCCTCTTCGGTGAAGTAATCCTCTTGAGGACCGAGCACGACGCGGGCGACGCCCGACCAATGCGGCTCATCCGTGTCGGCGAGCGCGCGCTCCGGCCCGCTTCCGGCGGCGGAGCCGACGGGGATGCGGTCTCCGGGCCGCAGATCCCGCCCGTCCAGACCACCGAGCCCGCTGCGCGCGAACGTGGCGCGGGACCCGAGCATCGGCGCCGTCGCCACCCCTCCGGAGCAGGCGAGGATCGCCGTGGCGGACTTGCCGCGAAGCGGACCGACGCGGAGCGTGTCGCCCGGGTGCAGGGTCAGGCTCCGCCCCGCCCCGACCATCTCCTCCCCCCCATCGACGCGCGCGACCCGCATCTCCGCGAGGCCGCCCGCAAGCGCCACGCGGATCGGCCCGCCGAGGGCGCGGAGCGTCGGCCCTAGATAGCGGATCTCGAGCCCCGCCGCCCCGTCGGGCGCGCCGACCAGGGCGTTCGCCAGCCGCAGCGCCACCGGATCGAGCGCGCCGGAGACGGGGACCCCGTAGCGTTGCAGACCGACGCGTCCGAGATCCTGGATCGAGGTCGCGGCCCCGGGATCGGTCACCTCAAGATGCGGCGTCACAAGGCCCCCGCCAGCTCAACCGCATCGATACGCTCCGGGCGCCAGTCGCCCGCGGCGACGGCGACGGCGATTCGCTCGTAGGCCCGCGCGCCGATCGGCTCGAAACGGACCGCGTCGCCCGGCTCGAGCAGGATCGGGGGAACGGCGGCGGGATCGAAGAGCGCCGCCGGCGTCCGTCCGATGAGCCGCCAGCCCCCAGGGCTGTCTGCTGGGTAGATCACGGTCAGCCCGATGGCGATGGCGACCGACCCGGCGGGCACGCGCACTCTCGGCTCTTTGCGCCGCGGAAAATCGATCTCCGCCGGCAGATCGCCCATGTAGGGACAACCGGTCAGGAAGCCGATCATGTAAACATGGTGATCCTGACCGACATGCAGATCCACCACCGCGCTCCGATCGAGGCCCGCGCGCTCCGCGACCTCGTCGAGATCCGGCGCGCAATCGCCCTCGTAGCAAGCGGGGATTCGCCAGATCCGCGCGGGGCGGTCGCTACGCTCCGCAACCGCCTGCTCCGCCAGCGGACGCAGGCGCTCGACCACCGCGCCGAGCTCGGTTTGAAGCGGGTCGAACTGGACCATCAGCGAGCGGAAACTCGGCGCGGTCTCGACGATCCCGGGGATCGCCGCGTCCTGAACCGCCGCGTCGAGCGCCAGCACGCGGGCGCTGAGCCCGCGATCCACGCGCCGGCCGTATTCGACCAACAGCGCCGCGTCGCCGAAGGGTAGAAACCGGGGCTCTGCATCCGTCATCAGTTCACCCTATGCGTCGGCGGCGAGAGCCATCAAGATAAGCGCGGACAACAGCAGGCGAGGCGGCGATGCGGATCAACCTGAACGCGGATATGGCTGAAGGTTTCGGGGCTTACGACATCGGTGACGACACGTCACTGCTCGGAATCGTCGCCTCTGCGAACATCGCCTGCGGATTCCACGGCGGCGATCCGAGCGTGATGCGCCGGGTCATGCTGGCCGCCGAGAAGGCGGGCGTGTCGCTCGGCGCGCATCCGGGCTTCAACGATCTCTGGGGTTTCGGGC
>JBCBRF010000194.1:0-6491 GCA_039819865.1 Pseudomonadota bacterium
CGATTGACGCGCGGCGCCTCGGAATGGCCCTTGCTTCAGTGTGACGTTCGAATCCGGCCGCCAACCCGAGGGCGCTTCCGATGACCGACCGCGCAACGCTCACTCTTCCGGAACTGCTTGCAGCTCATCGCTGCGACGATCTCGCCTTGGCGGACCTGGCCGGAAACGCCCTTTCGCACAGCGCGCTCTCTGAAACGGTCGCAGGGCTGGCCGCCGAACTCGCCCAATTGGGCGTCGAGCGGTCGGACGAGGTCCTGTTCCTTTGCGACAACGGCCCCGCCGCGGCGATCGGCTTTCTCGCCATCGCCTCCGCCGCGATCGCGCGCCCCGTCAACCCGGGGCTCCCGACGGCGCAACTGCGCGAGGCATTCGCCCGAACGCCCCCGAAGGCGGTGGTCGCGACGCCGGGCGGTTTGGCGCAGCGCGCTCGCGAGGCGGGGGCGGATCGCTTGATCCTTCTCGAGCCGCTTGAGGGCCCGTTGGCGTTCCGACTGTCGGGCGGCCCGCTTGACGCCCCACCTGCCTCCCCTCCCGGCTCCCCTGCTGGCTCCCCTGCTGGCTTGCGCGCCGCTCTCGCCGCTCCGGCGCCGGAGGACGACGCTCTGGTGCTGCAGAGCTCGGGGACCACGGGACGGCCCAAAACGATCCGGATCACCCACGCGAACCTGGTCCTGTCGGCGGCGAACATCCAGCGCTGCCTCGACCTCGGCCCCTCGGATCGCGCCGTGAACGCGATGCCGCTGTTTCACATTCACGGCCTTCTCGCCGGTCTCCTGGCGCCTTTGGTCGGCGGCGGCGCGGTCATGGCGTCGCCTGGGCTCGATCCGGACGCCTTCTTGGATTGGGCGGTCGAGTTCGGCGCGACTTGGCACACCGGCGCGCCGACCATGCATCAAGCGATCCTGGCCGCTGCGGAACGACGGCCCGCGGACGCGCCGCTGCCGCCGTTTCGCTTCCTGCGTTCCTCCTCGTCCGAACTGCCCGCTGCGGTTCGCGCCGGCGTCGCGCGCGTCTTTGGCTGTCCCATGGTCGAGGCCTACGGCATGACCGAGGCCACGCACCAAATGACCAGCCAGCGGCCCTCCGATCGGGAGCCGCGACACGGTTCGGTCGGGCGCGCCACCGGCATCGAGGTCGGGGTCGTCGATCCCGACGGACCGGATGAGACCGTGCGCCTGGTCGGCCCGGGAGAGGTCGTGATCCGCGGCGCGACTGTGGCGCGGGTCGAGGGCGGGGCGCCACGGCTCGCAGGCGGTTGGATGCGGACCGGAGATCTCGGCCGGCTCAGCGAAGACGGCGAGCTTTCTCTGACCGGGCGGCTGAAGGAGATCGTGAAGCGCGGCGGTTTTCAGATCGCGCCGCGCGAGGTCGAGGACGCGCTTCTGGCGATCCCCGGCGTCGCCGCCGCCGTCGCGTTCGGCGCGCCCCACGAGACGCTGGGCCAGGATCTGGCCGCGGCCGTTCAGGCCCGCCCCGGCGTCGCGTTGGATCAGTCTCAACTCCGCCGCGCCCTGTTCGACCGCCTGGCGCCCTACCAAGTCCCGAGCCGCATTCTGGTCCTCGACCGGATCCCGCTCGGCGCGACCGGCAAGGTTCAGCGCTCCCAGATGAGCGCGCTGCTGGCCGATCGGCTGGCGACGCCGTTCGCGGAACCGGAGACGCCGCTGGAGGCGGTGCTGGTCGAGATCTTTGAAGAGGTTGCGCCGGGACGGGCGTTCGGCCGCCACGACGATTTCTTCTTCTCCGGCGGCGACAGCCTGTCCGGCGCGCGGGCCGTCGCCCGGGTCTGCGAGCTGTTCGCCATCGAGATCCCGGTCGGGACCCTGTTCCAGGCGCCGAACGCGGCGGAGTACGCCGCGTTCTTGATGCGCTATGACGACGGCCGGCTGGCGGCGCTGATCGACGAGGCGCTTCTGGAGCTGCAGGCCGAGCCGCTCGACGCGGACGACGCTTCGGAGGTCCGCGCATGAGCGGCGAGGAACCACGCGCGCCGTCGACCGCGCAGACGCGGAACGTTCGTGCGCTCGGCGGGCGGCTGCGGGCCCGGCTGGCGGAGAAGTCGCGCCTCTCTGCGCAGCCCCTCGGCCCGGCGGCGCTGACCCCCGAGCAGCTCGCCTTCTGGGCGCAAGAAAAAGCGGCGGGGCCGAGCGCGGCGCTGACGAGCCTGCGCGCCTGGCGCCTGCGCGGGCCGTTGTCGCGAAAGGCGATCACGGCGGCGATGGGCGCTCTGATCGACCGCCAGGACGCGCTGCGGATGCGCCTCCGCACGGTGGACGGGGCGCCGCAGCCCGCCTTCGACCCACCGGGATCCGCCGCCTGGGCTTCGCGCATCCTTCCCGTCATGGACGTCTCCGATCGCGCGCCCACCGAGCTCGATCACGAGACCGACGCGGCCTTGCGCAACCTCTCCCACCATCGCTTCGAGCTCGCGGGCGGGCCGCTCGCCGCGATGCGGCTTCTCCGCGTCGGAGCGCAGGAGCACGTCGTCATCGTCGCGCTGCATCATATCATCGCCGACGATTGGTCGTTCGATGTGCTCGCGCGCGATCTCGGCGCGCTTTATGAAGAAGCGCTTGGCCGCGGAGACGGCCCGCCGCCGCTCCAGCTGAGCTTCGAGAGCCATCTGCGGCGCCGCGCGGCGGCGGAGACCCCCGAGCCGCCCGATGCGCCGGCGACCTCCCCGAGCTTGAGCTGGCCGTCTCCGCCCGAGCGAGCCGAGGCGGCCGATGAAGCGCGAGCGCGGATCGTCGCGGCGCAGCTCGGTTCGGACAGCGCGGCGGCGCTGACGGCCGCGGCCGCCGCGCAATCCATCACGCCCTTCGCCATCCTCGCCGCCGGATTTCAGACGGTGCTCGGCCGCTGCTGCGCGCAGGACGACTTGTCGATCGGCGTCGCCTTCGCGGATCGCAAAGACCCGGCCCAAGAGGCGCTGATCGGGTTGTTCATCCGCCAAGGCGCGGTCTCGGCCGCGTTGGACGCCGGGACGACGGTCCACGAGCTGGCGGCGCGGGCGCATGCGCAGTTGTTGCAGATGCGCGAGGCGCCCACCGTCGGCGGATCGGCGGCCAACGCCCTCATCGTGTTCTACAACGCGCCGGTAGAGGGCTTTGAGGCGACCGACCTCGTCGCCGAGCCGATCTCGCCGGTCGAGAGGCCCTCGCCGGTGGATCTGCACCTCGCGATCCGACCGCAGGCCGATGGAGGCCTCACGCTCGAGCTGATCGGGCGGCGCGCGGTCTTCTCGCCCGCCGAGCTTGAAGCGCTGCTCGCCGCTTATCGACGCTTGCTGGCCGCGGCCCTTCGCAGCCCGGATCTGCCGATCGGAGACGTCGATCTGGTCGGCGACGACGCGCCGGCGGCCGCCGCGCAGGCGATCGCCGAGGCGCCCTTCGACGCGGAGAGCGACATCGCCGCCCAGTTCGAGCGCGCGGCGCGGCGCTGGCCGGACCAGATCGCGCTGGAGAGCCCGACGCGCGCCTGGCGATACGCCGAACTCGACGCGCTCGGCGACCGCGTCGCCGCCTGGCTGGCCGCGACCGGCGCGAGCCCCGGGGACGCCGTCGGCGTTCTCGCCGGCCGAGGCGCCTGGCTGGTCGCGCTGCATCTCGGCGCGCAGAAGGCAGGATTGACCGTCGCGCCCCTCGACCCCGACTATCCGGAGGCCCGGCTCCGGATGATGCTCGAGACCGCCGAGGCGGTCGCGGTGCTGACGCCGCCGGACGCCGCGCCGCCCGATCTGGGTCGGCCGGTCTGGCAAGCCCCGGGCTTCGACGCCTTGCCGCCCCCCTCCCCCAGCGCGCGACCGATCCGCGATCCGCGCGGCCCGGCCTATCTGTTCTTCACCTCCGGCTCGACCGGTCGCCCCAAGGCGGTGTTGGCGACGCATCTGGGCGTCGCGCGGTATATGAGCGGCCTGCCGCAACCGCCTCTCGGGCCGGGCGATCGGTTGATGCTGATCACGTCGCCCAGCTTCGATCCCACGCTGCTCGAGATCTGGGGCGCCTTGCTCCATGGCGCCGCGCTGGTCGCGCCCGACTGGGACGCGCCCACGCCCAGCGCCCTCGGACGCTCGCTGCGGGCAAGCCGGATCAGCGCGGGCTGCATGACGACCGGGCTTTTCAACCTGCTGGTCGATGCGGATCCCGCGGCGCTCGCTTCCTTTCGGTGGTTGATGGTCGGCGGCGAAGCCATGTCCGCCGCGCACGCCCGCGCCGCTCTGGCCGCCGCGCCACGGCTCAAGCTCTGGAACGTCTACGGCCCCACCGAGAACGCGATGTACTCGACCGCCTACGAGGTCGCGCCGGAGATCACGGGCCGCGTGCCGATCGGACGGCCCATGGCCAATAATCACGCGTTCGTTCTGGGGCCGGATCTGCGCCCGGCGCCGATCGGCTTCAGCGGCGAGATCTATGTCGGGGGAGCCGGACTGGCGCTCGGCTACAAAGGCGCCGCGCCGGAAAAACAAGCCGCCTTCACAGAAATCGCCGCGGACCGATTGGGGCTGGGCGCCGGCCGCGCCGTCCGCCTCTATCGCACCGGAGACCGCGGTCTCCGAACCGAAACCGGCGCGATCGCGTTCCTCGGCAGGGTCGACAAGCAGTTCAAACTGAACGGGGTTCGGATCGAACCCGGCGACGTCGAGCGCGCCGTGGCGGAGCACCCCGCC
Organism: Pseudomonadota bacterium; assembly: GCA_039819865.1. GTDB lineage: Bacteria > Pseudomonadota > Alphaproteobacteria > Rhodobacterales > Rhodobacteraceae > JBCBRF01. The sequence continues at coordinate 4,667 of JBCBRF010000194.1, forward strand.
GTGTCGCGAGCGGTCGTCGAGCCCGTCTGGGACGAGGAGAGCGCTCGGGCCGTGGGTCTGATCGCCTATGTCGAGACCGCCGAGGCGGATCTCGACCCCGCCGAGCTGCGGCGGCATGCGGCCGATCGCCTGCCGCGCGCGCTCACGCCCACGCGTTGGGTGCGCTTGGCGGCGTTTCCGCTCACGGCGAACGGAAAGATCGATCGCGCGGCCCTGGCGGCGACGATCGACGCGCCGCCCCAGGGCCGCGACGCAGGCCGGAGCGCCGAGCAGTCCGGCGGCGGGCGGGTCGATCCAACCCTCTCCAAGCTCTGGCGCAAGATCCTCGACGCGCCCACGGCGCGGCCCGAGGATGATTTTTTCGACTGCGGCGGCGGCTCTCTCGGCGCCCTTAAACTGATCGCCCAGGTCGAGCGGCGCTTCAGCGTCGAGGTCGACGTCACCGGGTTCTTCCGCAACCCACGGCTCGAGACGCTGCAGGCGGCGCTGCGCTCCCGCGCGTCGGCGCCGAGAAATGCGCTGCTGCGCAGGCTGCAAACAGGCGCCGCAGACGGCGAGCCGGTCGTCTTCCTGCCGGGCGGCGGCGGCGCGAGCAATTGGGCGGCGAACATGGCGGCGGCGTGGGCGACGACCCGACCGCTGTTCGGGGCCTCCCTGCGCCCGCTCGAGCGCGAGTTGGCAAAGGCGAAGGATCTCGAGGCGCTGGCGGATCGCCTGATCGACGCGGTCTACGAAGAGGTCGGAGGCCGCGCGCCGCATCTGGTCGGATATTCCTACGCCGGCTTCCTCGCCTTCTTCGTGGCGGCGCGCGCCAAGCGTCGCGGGTTGCCTGTCGGGCGCGTCGTCATGTTCGACAGCGCGACGAATTTCGACCGGCTGTCGGAAGAAACGCTGCTGGCCGCGAGAGCGTCGTCGCCCGCGGAATTGACGCTCCGGCGCCATATGCGGCTGCTCAAGGCCCGCACGCGGCTAGAGCCGGCGTCGATCGCGGTCGACGCGTTTCAGTGTCCAATGGCGCCGCGGGCGATACGCTGGAACTCCAGCGCCGACTGGGTGGGGCTGGCGGAGGGCGGCGTCAGCCTGCTGCCAATGCCCTGCTACCATAACCAGATCACGCGCGGCGATCACGCCCGGGACGCGGCCGAACGCACCGAAGCGCTTTTGCAGGGGCGGATCGTCGGACGACGGCTCGGCCGACGCCCGCTGGCGGAGGGCGTGCGGGCGCTCGCCGACAAGGGGCGTGCGGTCTTGCTGGGCGGAGACGCAACGGCGTCGGCGCGCCTGTTCGAGTGGGCGCTCCACACGCAGCTCGATGCGCAGGCTTATGCGCCGGTCTGGCTTCTGCACACCGCCCTCTACGACGCCGAGCCGGAGGTCTTGCGCGGCGTCAGAGGGCGGCTCGCGGCCGACGATCCGATGAATGCGCCCGCGTTGATGTGGTTGGCGACCGCCTTTAGCCGTCGCCGCAGTGCGTCCGCGGCCGGGGCCCTGGCGGCCCAGGCGACCGCGCTGGACGCCGCTTCGGGGCTGGCGTCCGCCGTCGCCGTGTTCATGCTGTTGCGCTCGGGCAAGGTCGAGTTGGCGGTGCGGCTCGCCTCGGACCTCGAGGCCGCCAGCCCGGAGAGCCTGGACGCGCGCTTAGCGAGCGCGCTCTGCGCCGGCCATCTGGGCCGACGCTCGACGGCGGGCGAGATGCTGGGCGATATCGAGCGCGACGCCTCCGAGCAGGGCTTGCCCGACCTCGCGCGGTTCGCGGCCGCACAGTCGGCGTGCCTGGCTAAAAAGGGCCGCCTTAAGCGCTACTGATCGGAACCGGCCTTTCGAG
>JBCBRF010000195.1:0-6431 GCA_039819865.1 Pseudomonadota bacterium
TGAGAGTTTCCGGGGCGGTTGCTCCTTCGGCGGCGCGAGGCGTCTCCGCCGCGCGCGCTCTCCCGACGCAGCCTCACACCTACGCAGCCGTCAGAGGTCGCGCAAGAGCGCTGAAAGGTCGCTTCGGGTTTGCGCCGCCGAGCCCGCCGCTGAGGATCAGGCGGCCGACGCTCTCGCCCCCGACGATCAGGCGGCGGCGCGCCACGCCTCGGAGCGGAGCAGGATCTCGAGCGCTTCGAACGGCAGAGGCCGCGCGAAGTGGAAGCCCTGCAGCGTCGTGCAGCCCATCTCGGCGAGGATCGTCGCGTGCTCGGCGCTCTCCACGCCCTCCGCGGTGATCGCCACATCGAGCGAACGGCCGATATCGATGATCGCCTGGACCAGCGGACGCTGCGCCGAATCGTCCGCAAGCGGCATGATGAGCTGGCGGTCGATCTTCAGGCGCTTGGGTTGGATCTTGGTCAGCGCCAGGATCGACGCGCGGCCGCTGCCGAAATCGTCGATCTCGATCTCCACGCCGCGCTGTTTGATCTGCTCGACCCGCCACAGCAGGTCTTCGTCGTCGCCATCCAAGAAGATGGACTCGAGCAATTCGAAAGCCAGCGTGGCGCCGCCGAGGTCCAGGTGGTCGAGCGCGCTGAAGAGGCGCGGGTCTCGCAGGCGTTCGACCGTCACGTTCACCGACAGCTTCGGCGCCGGCAGGCCGCGCGCGATCAAGCGGTTCATGTCGCGCGCGGCGTGCTCGAGGATTGCGCGATCGACATCGGCGAGCGCGTCGAGTTCCTCCGCCGCCTTGAGAAAGTGGTCCGGCGTCAGCACGCCCCGCGTCGGATGACGCCAGCGGGCCAAGGCCTCGACTCCGATGAAATCATGCGAACCGGCCGCGAATTGCGGCTGGTAGTAGGGAATGAACTCGGACCGCTCGAGGCCCTGGAGGAGCTCATCGGCCACCTGGCGCTGCGTCAGGATGGCGGACTGAAGCTCCGGGAAGAAGACTTCGTAACGGCTGCGACCGGAGGACTTCGCCCGGTTCAACGCGATATCGGCGTCGATCATCAGCTGCGCCGGATCGAGGTCCGGCCCTCGGGCGAACGCGACGCCGACGCTGGCGCCGACACGGCAGGCCCGCCCATCGACCTCGAAGGGCTGCGCAAAGGCGTCGACGATCGCCGCGGCGAGGGTCTCGATCTCCGACGGATCGGATCCGAAGGTTCGCACCAGCACGAATTCGTCGGCGCCGATGCGCGCGGTCAGATCGCCGGGTCGGCTCAGCTCCGCCAGCAGTCGCGCGGCCCCGAGCAAAATCCGGTCGCCGACCGCGTGGCCCATGGTGTCGTTGATCTGTCGGAAGCGGTCGAGGTCGATGTGCAGCATGGCGACGCCGCGCTCGCTCTCGGCCAAGGCTTCTCGGAGATGGGCGAGGTGCTCGTCGATCCGGCGGCGGTTCGCCAGACCGGTCAGATCGTCGTGGCAGGCGCGGCGCTCAATCTCGGACCGGGCGGCCTCCAGAGAGTGCGCGTAGTCCTCGAGGCGGCGCTGCTGACGCTTCAGCTCCGTGATGTCCACGCGGAAACCGACCGTGTCGCCGAGGGGCGTCCGACGCTCCTCGATCTTCAGATAGCGCTCGCCAGGGAGCTGTTGCTCCACGGAACTCTCCGTCAGGCGGTGGCGCGCCAGACGCTCCTCCAACCAGGCGTCCTCGCGACCGGCGGCCTCGGGGTACTGCCCCGCCGCCAGGCCCGCCCGGATGACGTCTTCGAACCGCGCGCCGGGGCGCATCGCATGGGCGCTTTCGGCGTAGAGTTCACGGTAGCGCTGATTGCAGAGGACCATGCGATCGTCGGCGTCGTACAGCACGAAACCGTCCGGGATCGCCTCGATCGCGCTGCGAAGCCGGTTTTCGGATTGAAGCGCGGCGGACTCCGCGCGCTCGAGGCGGCGACGGATCTCCACCATCGCGGTGACGTCCATATGAGCCCCGATGAGGCGGGCCGCACGGTCGCCTTGCGCCTCGACCAGCCGACCGCGACTGCGGATCCAGGCCCAGCCGCCGTGTTTGCGCCGGTAGCGCGCCATATGGTCGTAGGGCGTGGCCGGATCTCGCCGGCGCGCGGCGAAATTGGCCTCCACGGTCGCGAGATCGTCCGGGTGGACCAGATCGCGCCAAAGGGGGGACAAGGTCGCGCTCTCCGCCGGATCCAGCCCAAGGATGCGCCAGAAACCGTCGCTGATCCAGCAGAGCTCCGGATCCTCCGGCTCGCAGATCCACACGGCGTCGATCAGGTCGCCCTGGATGAGCCCGAACAGGTCGTCGTCAGCACCGAGCCGCTCGCGGAGTTCCCGCTCGAGCCCGAGTACAGCGGCGTTCCGGGACGCTTCCTGTCTGCTCTCCGGCTCGTGGCTCATGTCGGCTCCAATCCTTCCAATTTGATCTAAACGAGGAGGCGTTAAGGAAACCTGTTTGCGGTGCGACAAATGCTCAATTGTCGGAGATATCTCGTCGCGTCGACGCCGAGATCGCGCTTGGCGGGCGTGGTCCAGAAGGCGGCGCCCGCTGGGGCGGGCTTGTTCACGCTCCATTAGCATTGGCGCGCGATCTGTTGGGCGTCGCCGCGCGCGGCCGTTAACGCTCGGGAGATCGCGCATGCCCGCCACCGCCCCCTACGACGACAGGTCCGACGCCGACGTCTTCTCGGACGGGCGCTGGGGGCTGGGGATGCAGCCCGGCGCCGGGGAGCCCGAAAGCGTCTGGTCGGCCTGGTCGCGGTCGATCGACCATGTGAGCGTCGGCGTGGTGATGGCGTTGTTCGCCATCGGGGTCGTGCTCTCGTTCGCGGCGTCGCCGACCTTGGCGGAGCACAACCGGCTCGACGAGCCTTTCTACTACGCGTGGCGGCATCTTTGGTTCGGCGCGCCGGCGTTCCTGGCGATGTTCCTGCTCTCGTTCCTCGGGCCGAAAGGCGTCCGGCGGTTCGGGGCGCTGCTGGCGATCGCGGGCCTCGCCGCGCTGGTCGGGGTGCTGTTCTACGGGGTCGATCACGGCAAAGGCGCGCAGCGCTGGTTCTCGGTCGGCGGTCTGTCGATCCAACCCTCGGAATTCGCCAAGCCTGGCCTGGTGATCGCCTGCGCCTGGATGCTCTCGGCGATGGCGGCGACGGACGCGGCCGTGCGGGCGGCGGGCGCGATCGCCTCTTTCGCGACGCTCGCGCTCGGACTCGCGCTGCTGATCGCGCAACCCGATTACGGGCAGGCGGCGCTGCTGCTGGCGATCTGGGGCGCGATGTTTTTCGTCGCGGGCGCGCCGCTGCTGCTGCTGCTCGCACTCGGGCTCGCCGGGCTCGGGATCGGCTGGGTCGCCTACAGCGTGGAGCCCCATGTCGCGGCGCGGATCGACGCGTTTCTGGACCCCGGCGCCCATGCCGGGCGCCAGCTTCAGGTCGCGGAGCAGGCGATCGTGAACGGCGGCTGGGGCGGCCGCGGGCTCGGCGAAGGGGTCGCGAAGGCCACGCTGCCGGACGCGCACGCGGATTTCATCATCGCCGTGGCGGCGGAGGAGTACGGCTTCGCGCTCGCGGCGACCGTCGTCGCCCTGTTCGCGACGCTCACGCTGCGCGCGCTCTGGCGGCTGCGGAACGAGCCGGACGCGTTTCCGCGCCTCGCGGGTCTGGGGCTGGCGTTTTTGATCGGCACGCAGGCGCTGATCAATCTGGCGGTGGCGGTGCAGCTCGCGCCCGCCAAGGGGATGACGCTGCCGTTCATCTCCTATGGCGGCTCCTCGATGATCGCCTCCGGCGTCGCGATGGGCCTGCTTCTGGCCTTGACCCGGAGCGAGGGGCGCGCTTCACCCGAGCCCGACTGAGCGCCCGAGCGTCCGCAGCGCGGCGCCGGCGCGGCTGACGGGAGGCGGGCATGGCGGAGGCGCAGGAGCGGCTGTTGGTGATCGCCGCCGGCGGCACGGGTGGGCATATGTTCCCGGCCCAGGCGCTGGCGCAGGAGATGCTGCGGCGCGGCTGGCGCGTGGCGCTCTCCACCGACGAGCGCGGCCTGCGCTATGCGGACGGGTTTCCCGACGCCGTCGAGCGGCGCGAGACCAAGGCGGCGACGCTCTCCCAGGGGTCGCTCCTCGACAAGGCGCGTGCGCCGTTCGAGATCCTGGCGGGCGCCTCGGAGACCGTGCGCTGGTTCCAGGAAGCGCGGCCGAGCGCGGTGGCGGGCTTCGGCGGCTATCCGTCGTTGCCGGCGCTGGCCGCGGCCTGGCGGCTCGGGCTGCCGCGGCTGATCCATGAGCAGAACGGGGTGCTCGGCAAGGTGAACGCGCTCTTCGCCACCCGGGTCGACGCGCTGGCGGCCGGGGTGCAGCCGATCCGGAACCTGCCGCCGGGGACGCGGCTCGCGTTCACCGGCAACCCGCTTCGAGACGCCGCTCGGGCCGTGTGCGGAACGCCCTATGCGCCGCCGGCCGCAGGCGGGGAGATCCGGCTTCTGGTGTTCGGCGGCAGCCAGGGCGCGCGGGTGTTCGCGGACATGGTCCCGCCCGCGGTCGCCTTGCTGCCGGAAGCGCTTCGGGAGCGCATCGTGCTGGTGCAGCAGGTGCGCGAGGAGGATCGGGCGCGGGTGCAGGCGGTCTACGCCTCCGCCGGGATCCATGGGGAGCTGGCGCCGTTCTTCTCGGACCTGCCCGAGACCATGGCGGCGGCGCATCTGATCATCGCGCGGGCCGGGGCGAGTTCGATTGCGGAGATCACGGCGATCGGCCGGCCGTCGATCCTGGCGCCCTATCCGCACGCGGCGGGAGACCATCAGACGGCGAACGCGGCGGCCCTCCGGAAAGCGGGGGCGGCGGTGGTGACGCCAGACGCGGAAATGACGCCGCAAGGGCTCGCCGCGACGCTCGAAGCGCTGTTCGCGGAGCCCGAGCGGCTGACGGAGATGGCGGTCGCCGCCAAGGCGCTCGGCCGGCCGAACGCGGCGGAGCGGCTGGCGGATCTCACGGAGAAGGTCGCGCGCGGCGACGCCGTGGGCTGAACCCAAGCGAGGATCTCGCGATCGCGAGAGACGAGCGCTCGTCTCTGGCTTCGCCGATCCTCGCGCGCCGCTCGATGCTCCGGATGGGTCGCGCTCGGACGATCGCGCGCCCCGCGCTCGCGTGCAGTGACGTTTGAGGACGGGCGGGCCAGGAGGGTCGGCCCGCCTCAAGCCGACCGGCGATGGGAGCGACGATGGAACTCGACTGGCATGCGGAGCGCTCGGACCTCGACGGCCTGGCGCAACTGGACGACGCCTCCCCCGCGGCTGGCGAGGCGGCGATCGACGAGGCGGCGGTGCGCGCCCATCGGCTGGCGCGGCTCCGCGCAGAGATGGCCAAGCGCGAGATCGCGGCCTGTCTGCTGTTCGACGCGGTGAACATCCGCTACGCCTCCGGCGCGCGGAACATGCAGGTCTTCAGCGCGCGCAATCCGGCGCGCTATCTGCTGGTCACCGACCGCGACGCCATCCTCTACGAGTTCACCGGGGCCATGCATCTGGCCGACGGGCTCGAGACGCTGACCGACGTGCGGCCGGCGGTGACCGCGAGCTATGTGGCGGCCGGCGAGGCGATCGCGGAGCGCGAGCGGGCCTGGGCGCAGGCGACGGCGGCCACGCTCCGCGCGCTGGTCGGCGCCGGCGCGCGCGTCGGGATCGAGCGGGTGAACGCCGGCGCCGCGGCCGCGCTCGCGGCGGAGGGCTTCGAGCTGGTCGACGCGCAGGCGCCGGTCGAACGGGCGCGCGCGATCAAATCCGACGAGGAGATGAAATGCGTGCGCGCCTCGCTTCGCGCCACGGAGATCGGGGTCGCGCGGCTTCGCGAGGCGATCCGGCCCGGGCTGACGGAGAACCAGCTCTGGTCGGTGCTGCATCAAGCGATCATCGCGCAGGACGGCGACTATATCGAAACGCGGCTGCTCAACTCCGGGCCCAGGACCAACCCGTGGTTCCAGGAGACCGGGCCGAAAACGATCCAGCCGAACGAGCTGATCGCCCTCGACACCGACGTGGTGGGGCGCTTCGGCTACTATTCGGATTTCTCACGCACCTTCCACGCCGGGCCGGACGCGCCGACCACGCGTCATCGGGAGCTTTACAAGACCGCCCATGAGCAGGTTCACGCCAATATGGCGATCATCAAACCGGGCCTCAGCTTTCGGGAGTACTCCGAGTTCGCCTGGGAGATCCCGGAACGGTACTTCGCGAACCGGTACTATCTGTCGGCCCATGGCTGCGGGATGACGGGCGAATACCCCTATCTCTATCACCGCGCCGATTACGCGGAGGCGGGCTATGACGGCGTCATCGAGCCCGGCATGACGCTCTGTGTGGAGAGCTTCATCGGCGAGGAGGGCCATGGCGAGGGCGTGAAGCTCGAGCAGCAGATCCTCGTCACGGGAACGGGG
>JBCBRF010000196.1:0-6334 GCA_039819865.1 Pseudomonadota bacterium
AGACGGGTCGAGGCTCCAGCGCCAGCCCGCGCCGGCCTTCGCCGCCTGCGAGGATCCGGCGACCTTCTGCGGCAAGCTGATTTCGCCGGCGTGCCTGAGCGCTTACGGCGCGGGTTCGCTGCCCGCGGCGAGCGGCGCGGCGCGGTCGGCGGAGGTTGGATCGACCGACTGCTCCGGCCAGTTCTCCGCCTATGGCGACTGTCTGGCCGAGATCGCCTCCCGCTGTGGCGGAACAAGCGCCGGCGCGCCCGCAACCCCGAGCGCCGGCGGCCTTCCGACGGGGCATCAGCAGGTCGCCGAAACCACCGCCGAGGGCCGCCGCTTCGCTTTCGTGCTCGCCCCGGACCCGGTCTCCTGGAGCGCGGCCGAGCGCCATGCGCTCGCGATGGGCGGCCGGCTGGCCGTGATCGACGGCCCGGCCAAACAGCAGGCCGTCGCCGCCGTGCTCTCGCGGCGTCCCGAACTCTTCAATCGTGAGCAGTACTTTCTCAGCGGTTGGTATTTCGGACCCTGGATCGGCGCGTTCCAGGACGCCGCGGCGACCGCGCCCGGCGCGGGCTGGCGCTGGAGCCTCGACCCGTCTTCGGGATCCGCGGCGCCCCTCGGCTACGCCAACTGGCTCCCAGGCAATCCGAACGATTTCGGCGGCCCGGAGAGCTTCGCCCATTTCTTCTGTATCGACCAGCCGACCTGCGAGACCTGGAACGACACGCGCTACGACGCGCCGGTCCGCGCCTATATCGTCGAGACCCCGCGCTGAGACGGCCGCCCGCGCGCCCAGCCTCAAAACGCGACCGGCTTGTCGATCAACGCCTTGTGCGCGCCCATCTTGCCGTGCGCGACCATCGAGCCCAGCGCCTCGACCACCACCCGCGTCGCCAGCAGCGCAGTGATGTCGGAGGTGTCGTAGGGCGGGCTGACCTCCACCACCTCGAGCCCGCAGAGCCCCTCGGCGCAGACCAGCCCGAGCAGCTTCAGCGCCTCGCGCGGCAGGAAACCGCCGGGCTCCGGCCAGCCGGTTCCCGGCACGAAGCCGCAATCCACGCTATCGACGTCGAACGAGATGTAGACGGCGTCCGCGTCCTTCCAGGCGAGCTCCAGCGCGACCTCCGCCGTCTTCTCGAGGCCCATCCGCTCGATGTCCTCGATCGTCAGCACGTTGGTCTCTTTCTTCCGCGCCTCCGCCACCCCGTAGCGCGGCACCTGCCAGCCGCCGATCCCGAGCTGCACCAGATTGGTGGCGGGCACATTGTCCATCTCCGTCGCCCAGTACCAGGGCGTGGTGTGCATCCGCTCGTCGAGATCCTTCTGCTGGATGTCGATATGCCGGTCGAAATGGATGATGCCGATCCGCTTGGAGGTGCAGTTCGCGATCCCGCGCACGCAGGGAAAGCCGATAGAGTGATCGCCGCCGAGCATAATCGGCAGCGCGCCCGAGCTGAACACGTGGGAGACGCCCCGCGTGATCTGATCGAAGCTCTTTTCGAGGTTCGCCGGGATCGTGAACACGTCGCCCGCATCGCAGAGCGTCATCTGCTCGCGCAGATCGACGCCCATCTCATAGTTGTAGGGCGTGTAGAGCGCGGAGATCCGCCGGATGCCCTGCGGCCCGAAGCGCGTGCCGGGACGATAGGTCGTGCCCGAGTCGAACGGGATCCCGATCACCGCCGCGTCGTATTGGCCGACATCGCGGACATTCTCGACATAGGGCGCCTTCAGGAAGGTGTTGATCCCGGCGAAATGGGGCAGCTCCCCCCGCGCGAAGGTTGGGATGCTTTTGTCCGTAAGCACCTCCGCCCCGGGCAGGCCCATATCGAGCGCCCATTGCTGCTCCTTCCGCCAGCCTTCCTCCGAGAGCTGGCCCTCCGCCTCCACCGCCTTCCAGCCGAGCGTCTCCTTGGCGTTGAAGTCCGGATGGTGCCGGCGCAGGCGCTCGCCCCGGTCGGTCAGGCCGGCGAAGCTGTCGCGCCGCGCTCGCGGATCGAAGTGCAAGGGTTCGTGGATCATGCGGGAGCGTCCTCGGGGATCTTTTTTGATATCGCGGTTTCGACGGCGGCCCGGGCCTCCGCGCCCGGCTCGCCTGAGGCCCCGCCGGGCGCGTGCGGAGTCAACGGCAGGTCGTAGGTGATGGTGGCCCCATAAGCGTTCGGGTGCTGCGGATCATGCCGGACCTTGTCGAACACGATCAGCCGCGTCCCGAGCTTGAAGGCCTCTGACAGATCATGGGTGACCATCAGCACGGTCATGCCCCGCTCGCGCCAGAACTCGAGCAGCAACTCGTGCATGTCCAGCCGAACGCCCGGGTCGAGCGCGCCGAACGGTTCGTCGAGCAGCAGCACCCGCGGTTTCTTCATCAACGCTTGAGCGATCGCGAGCCGTTGCTGCATCCCGCCCGAGAGCTGCGCCGGATACTTCTGCGCCGCATGCGAGAGGCCGACCCGCTCCAGGAGCCTGTCCGCCTCTTCGAGCGCGGCCCGCCGCGCCGCCCCGCGCGTCCGGCCCCAGAACCAGGAGCCCGAGCCGAGATCGGCCGCCAACATCACGTTGCGCCGGGCCGTCAGGTGCGGAAACACCGAATAGCGCTGGAACACGATCCCGCGCTCCGGCGTCGGCTCCTCCACGAGCGGCGCGCCGTCGAGCAGGATTTGCCCGCCGCTCGGGCGCTCCTGGCCGAGCAAAAGGCGCAGGAACGTGGATTTCCCGCAGCCCGACGCGCCGACGATCGTCACGAACGCGCCCTCGGCGATCTCGATCGACACCCGTTCGAGCACGGGCAGGCCGCCATAGGTTTTCCGCAAGCCCCGGACCGAGATCATCAGATCGTGTCGCCCTCCAGATGCGCCCACGGAAACAGCAGGCGCGACGCGAGCCGCAACGCCCGGTCGATCAAAAACGCGATCACGGTGATCCAGACCACGTACGGAAGGATGATATCCATCGCGAGATAGCGGCGCACCAGAAAGATCCGGTAGCCGAGCCCTTCGGTCGAGGCGATCGCCTCCGCGGAGATCAGAAAGATCCAGGCGGGCACGAGCCCGAGCCGGATCGCGAGGATCAGCTTTGGCCAGATCTGCGGCAGCACGACCCGCATGATCAGCGTCCAGGTCGAGGCGCCGAGCGTCTGCGCCTTCACGATCAGCTCGCGCGGCAGATCCGCGACCGCCTGCGCCACCGAGCGGATCATCACCGGCGCGGTCCCGACCACGATCAGCGCGATCTTAGACAGCTCGCCGAGGCCGAACAGGATGAACAGGATCGGCAGGATCGTGATCGGCGGCACCAGCGACACGGTCGACACGAAGGACGCCAGCAGCGTCCGCGCCTTCGGGATCAGCCCGATCGGCACGCCGAGCCCGAGCGCCAGCGCCGCGGAGATCGTCATTCCATAGCCGAGCCGCCCGAGGCTCGCGACGGTGTCGCCCCAGAGCACCAGCTCGCCGCTCCGTCGGCTCGGCTCCGCGGCGAGGCTCCAGAACGCCGACGCCATCGATCCGATCGACGGGAACAGCTTGTCGGCCGGGTTTTCCGTCAGGCGAATGTGGCTGGTCACGCCATAGGCGATCGCCGCCAGCACGAAGGGCAGGGCCGCGAGCGCGATCGCGGTCGGGCGGGAGACGGTCTGGTTGATCAGGCGCATCGGGCCTCGCCTCCAGCGTGCGGACGGGCGTCCCGGAGACGCGGCGAGCGCGTTCTCCGGGACCTTCTAGCCAGAGGCCCAAGCCGGTTCGCGGCGGTCCCGGATCGGGCGCGAGCGCCCGTCCGGGACGGCGCCTCGGCGTCGGGCGCGTCAGAGCGCGCCCTCGGCCGCCATCTTCATGAAGGCGGGATCGAAGCGCAGCTTCACATTGTTCGCGTCGCCCAGCACCGAGCCGTCTGCGAACTCGATCCCGACGAAGTCCGGGCTGTCCGCGCCCTCGCCGAGAATGCCTTTGTCGAACAGGAACTTGCGCACGAAGTCCATGGTCGTCTTCAGCTTCTCGTCCTCGACGAACGCGACCGCGTCGGCCGGCTCGTAGAACATCGCCGTCGCCTCGAGCTGCGCGTCATAGCCGGCGAGATCGGTCCCCGACGCTTCCGCCATCGCGGTGCGCGCGGCTATTCCGGCCTCGTCGTCCTGCGACATGATCGTCATCATCTCGTACCAGGCCCCGACCAGCGCCTTGCCGAAATCCGGGTTCGCCGCCAGCGTCTCGGTGTTGACCATCATCACGTCGATGATCTCGCCGGGCGTCTGGCTCGAGTCGAAGACCTTCGACGAGCCCTCGACCGCCTCGATCTCGGACAACAGCGGGTTCCAGGTCACGACCGCGGTCACCTCCGGCGTCCCGTAGGCCGCGATCATGTCGGCGTCCGAGGTGTTGACGACGGTGATGTCCTTCTCCTCCAGCCCCACGCTGTCGAGCGCGCGGACCAGCAGATAGTGCGAGACCGACAGCTCCACGAGATTGACCCGCTGGCCTTCGATGTCCGCGAGGCCGCTGACGCTCTTCAGCACGATCCCGTCATTGCCGTTCGAGAAATCGCCGACGATCAGAGCCGTCGTGTCCACCCCGCCGCCCGACGGGATCGACAGCGCATCCATGTTGGTCATGCTGCAGCCGTCATAGCCGCCGGCGGTGTATTGGTTGATCGACTCGATGTAGTCGTTGATCTGCACGATCTCGACCGAGATCCCGTACTTGTCAGCCCATTTCTTCATGATCCCGCTGTCCTGGATCTGCCCCCAGGGCATCCACCCGGCGTAGATCGACCAGCAGACTTTGAACTCGGTCTTCTCCTGCGCGTCGGCCGTCGGCGCGAGGCCGAGGCTCGACAGCGTCAGCACGGCCGCGCCGGCGACCGCGGAGAACAGGCGTCGCGACACAAGGGTCGTTTTGGATCTGAGCATCAGGGCTGCGCTCCCTTTCAAGCGTTCCGCTATTCAGCGTTCTTGGGCGGCCTTCGAAGAAAGCCGTGACGGGGGTCGCCTGCCGAGCGCGCACCGAGAAACGGTTTGCGCGCGGCAAACCTGTGCAGTGATCTCCCGGGATTTTGGCCCGCCGTGGCTTCGGCCCTCTCGGTTCGGCCGAAGTGCGTCTCTCGGACCAGCGCCGCCCCGCGAAGGCGCGGCCGGAACCCTAGACGCTCTGCACGTTAATCCTTGAGCAAGTCTGGCGCCAATTCCCTATGCTCTTGCTAAAGTTTTGAAAAAATTGGGAAAAATAATAAAAACGCAAGGCGTCGCAGAGGTGCGCAGCTAAAAGAGCGCAAGGATTGGGCGATGCGGCAGATGAGTGGTGAGAAAATAGGCGATCAGAGGCCGCCCTGCCGTCGGAGCGCGGCGCAGACCGCCTCCGCCCCATCGCCCTGGCGCAGGCTGATAAAGAAAGTCGGCTTCGCGCCCCGCGCCGCCGCCGCGTCCCGCCGCATCCGTTCGATGTCCGAACCGACATAAGGCGCGAGGTCCGTCTTGTTCACGACCAGGATGTCGGACTTCTCGACCCCCGGCCCGCGCTTTCGCGGAATGTCGTCCCCTTGCGCCACGTCGATCACATAGATCGTCAGATCGGCGAGATCCGGGCTGAAGGTGGCGGCCAGATTGTCCCCGCCCGACTCGATCAGCACCAGCTCCAGCCCCGGATGCCGCCGCCGCATCTCCGCGATCGCGGCGAGATTGATCGAGCAGTCCTCCCGGATAGCGGTGTGCGGGCAGCCGCCGGTCTCGACGCCCATCACCCGGTCCTCCGGCAGCACCTGCATGCGCAGCAGCGCCTCCGCATCCTCGCGCGTGTAGATGTCGTTGGTGATGACGGCGAGGTCGATCTCCGGGTGGAGCGCCCGCGCGAGCGCCGCGGTGAGCGTGGTCTTGCCGACGCCCACCGGCCCGCCGACGCCGACGCGCAACGGGCCGTGTGCGGGGCCGTCCACAGGGTCCTTCGGGGGCTCGGTCAAAGCGCTCATGATCGAAACAGCCTCGGTTGTTGCTCCTCGTGGAGCATCGACGCCAGGTCCGCCCCCCAGCTCGCCCCGCCGAGATCGTCCTCGCCGGCGGTCTCGGCCAGCGCGCACGCCTCGGCGGCCGGTTCGAGCAGCGCGGCCGAGATCCGCTGCCCGGCGATTTGCCCGACTACGCCGAGCCGGATGGCGGCGGAAATCTGATTGCTGAGCTGCGCCGCGGCGAAGGCGTCGAGCGTCGCCCGGAGCGCCAGGGCGTGCTCCCGCGCCGCGACGCCGACCGCGACCGCCAGTGCGACCGGCGCGCGCCCGAGCGCGTCGAACGCCGAGCCCGCACTTGGTCTCCAGGCCGCGAGATAGGCGTCGCGAAACGCTGTTCCGAGCGCCGTCGCCTCCGCCG
>JBCBRF010000197.1:0-6322 GCA_039819865.1 Pseudomonadota bacterium
CGCTCGGCAGGGCGCGCACCCGCGCGGGCGCCGACAGCGCCGCGACCTCCTCCGGATCGATCCACAGCCGCGGCCCCGCCCGTTCGTCGGCCTCCTCGCTGGCGCCGGCCGCGACCGAGCGGTCGAGCGCGTCGCCGAGCGCGTCCGCCGCGGCCTCGAGCGGGATCGCCCCGGCGCGCGTGGCCTCTGCGAGCCGCGCGTCGAACCCGTCGACGATCGCCTCGAACGCGTCCGCGCTCGCCGCCGCGTCTGCGATCGCCTCCTCCGCGCGGATCGTCGCCACCGGTCCGCGACGGTCGATCATCTCCATCCAGAGGGTCAGGCAGAGCGCCGCGCGCTGGAGCGGATCGCGACGCTGGCCGACATCGACGCCCGTCTCGCGCGCGATGTGGAACCGGCGATAGGCGAAGACCCGCGCATCGCAGTTCGACAGCAGGATGTCGGGCAGGGCGGTCCGCGGATCGGCGACCGCCGCCGCCACATGGTCGAACGTGAAGAACTCGGGCGCCGCTTGGCCGTCGAGATCCGACAGATCGCGCGCCGCGCGCCGCCAGCTCGCTACGCCATGCGGCCCGAGGCTCTCCCGCCCGAGGTTCTCGCGCCCGAGGTCGATCCCGCCGCGCTGGAGTGCGCGGATCGCCGGGCGGAGAGGGGCCTCCGAAGCGCTCAACAGCGCGAGCGGCGCCGCGGTTTCTGGAATGGCGCCCGGATCTCCGAGCAGCCGGTCGAAACGCCCCGCCAGGTTCCGCGCGCCGCCTCGCTCGCGCCGGCAAGACGCGCCGCCGATCCTTTTGGGCTCGAACCGGTCCGAAAAAGGCGCGCCCTCGATCGGCGCCGCGGCCGGATCGGCGCGAAACCCGCCGTCGCCCCGATCGCTCGGCGCCCAGCCCGCCCAGACGGAGGCCGCATCGCCGACGTCGAGCGCGATCCCGCCGAGCGCCTTCGCCCGCGCCGCGATCCGCCCGGCGAAGGGCCCGGCCGCGATCAGGACGGGGGTCTCCGCGAGGCGCGGGCCGATCGCGTCGAGGCGCGCCTCGACGGCGGCGAGCGCTTCCGGGGCCTCGATCTCCGCCGCGGACAGGCCGAGCGCGCGCCGCTGCGCGGCCGACGCCGGGAACGGCATGTGCGCCGCGACCTCGATCCCGAACCGCCTCGCCAGCGCCGCTGAAAGATCGACCGGCCCCACCAGTACGACGGCGCGGGCGGGCGCGAGCGCATGCGCCCATAGATCCCAGCGCTCGAGGTCGAGGTCCGCGCCGTCCGAGGTGAGCGCGCGGCGCGAGAGCGCCTCCGGCCCGAGCGCCGCGATCGCCTCGGCCGCCGCCGCCGCGCCCCTCCAGCCGGCGTCGCCGGGTCGCCGCGCCAGCATGGCCGCTTCCGGCGCGTTCGGCGCGCCGAGCGCGTCCGCCGCGCCGATCCCTTCGGCGACCGAAGCCGCCGCCGCCTCGATCCAGCCGGTATCGATCGGGGCCGTGAGCGTCGCGCCCCGCCAGCGCCGCCAGGCCGCCGCCCGATCGATGCGCGAGAGCGCCGCGTAGGCGATTGCGGGCGGCGCGAAGGCGCGCGCCAGCGCGTCGAGCCGGATCCACGCCGTCGGCCGACGTCGCGCGATCCGCTCGGCGATCCAGGCCGCGAGCGCCCCGGCGTCGGCGTAGCAGGGGTTCGAGAGGCCGAGATCCTGCGCGGACGCGCGCGCCTCGCGCATCAGCGCAAAGGGTTGGACGAGCCGGGCCGGCGCTCTTCGATCCGGCGTCTCGAGCGCGGAGAGTTGGGCGTCGAACTGGCGCGCCGTCGCGGCTCGGGCGCGTTCGAACTCCGACCAGCCCGTCCCGCCGAGCCCGGCCCGGAGCAACCGTCGCGCATCGGCCGCGCGCGCCCCGAAAGCGATGCGTTCGACTGCGCCCGGCGCGAGCGCCGCGCCGATTGCTCCCGCCAGACCCGTCGACGGTCCCGCGTCGCCGCGGGTCTCCTTGGGCGGGGCGTCGCCGCGCCCGTCATCCTCGATCGCCGCCTCTTCGACCCGCGCCGAGCCAGTCGGCGGCGTCGGTCCGCCGCACGGCGAAGGCGAGCGCCGCAGGCTCCGCTTCGTCGAGCAACGGCCCGAAGCGCGCGCCATCTTCGGGCGCCGCCGCGATCGCCTGCGCGAGGTCGGCGATCCGCGCGCTCGGCGGCAGGCCGCGGCGCGGCCCGAGCGCCCGGGCCCGGTCCGCGAGCGTTCCGCCCAGCCGGGACGCCGTCTCCGCAAGCGTGTGCGCCGCCGCCTCGGCCCATCCGCCGTCGAGCAGGAGCGCGCGATGCGCCGCCGCCGTTTCGGGCGACGCCGCGCAGGGGCCGAGCAGGGTCTCGAACGCGGAACGCGCAGTCTCCTCAGCCCCGAGCGCGACGAGCCGATCCGCCGCCGCAAGCGCTTGTCGAGCGCCGAGGCGCGCCTCCAGCCCGTCGAGCGCCGCCGCCGCGCCGGCCCCGTCGCCCGTGCAGGCCGCCGCCGCCAACGCGCTCCAGGCGACAAAGCTCTCTCCGGATCGACGCGCTTCGGGAACGAGCCCCGCCACCCGCGCCGCGAGCGCCGGATCCCCGGCCGCCGCTGCGGCTTCGAGCGCCGCCCAGATCTCGGGATGGCGCAGATCGACGAGCGCCGCGCAGCGCTCCCAGGCGTCCACCGCGGCTTCGAACGACCCGGCGAGTCGCCGCGCGCGCGCCAGCCCCCGGGCTGCGCGGACCAGCGTCGGACGGGCGGCGAGGACCCGCGCAAAATCGCCCGCGGCCAAGCCGGCTTCGCCGCGGGCGAGCAGCCGCTCGGCCCGTGTCAAAAGGCGTTTGAGATCAGGCGCCGGCGCCTCCGCGGCGCTCGGCCCGGCGGCGTTCCAGACCGCCAGCGCCTCCGCACGGCGGCCGTCGCGCCAGAGCCGCGCGCCGACATCCGAGGCGCGGTCCGCCGGGCCCTGATCCGAGGGCGTCGAATCCGAGGCCCGCCCTGCGGCGCGCCCTTCCGACGAGGGCCCGTTAAGGTCGGCTTCGATGATGGTCTTCGTCTCGGTCATGGCAGATCGCTCCGCCGAGAAAAACTCAACCTGTTGTGGCTTCCGGCGCAGGCAACATCAACATGTTTCCGCCTCGCGCCATCTCACGCAGCAGCGCGTCGTAGCGCTCGGCCATGCTGGTCAGGCTGAACCGCTCGCCCGCCCGCTCCTTATTGGCCGCGCCGACCTCCAGGCGCGCGCGCGGATCGGCCGCCAACAGTTCGGCCGCGGCGGCGAGCCCGCTGTCGTCGTCGCTCGGGCGGACGAACAGCGCGTTGGCCGTCGACAGCATCTCCGGCACGTCGCCGACCGCGGTCGCCACCACCGGCAGACCCGACGCCATCGCCTCGACCAGGCCGATCGGCGCCTGCTCCGCCTCCGAGGTCACCGAATAGATGTCCATCTGCTCGAGAAAGGCGGGCGTATCCGCCTGAGCTCCGACGAAATGAACCGCCTCGGCGACGCCCTTCGACGCGGCGTGCGTTTCGAGCGCCGCGCGTTCCGGCCCGTCGCCGACAAGCATGCCGGAGACGTCTCGTCCGCGCTCGCGCAGGGTCGCGATCAGGTCGATCAACCGGTCGAACCGTTTCTCGGGCCGCAACGCCCCGATCGCCCCGATCCGGACCGGAGACCGTCCGCCCTCGCGTTCGATCCGCGCGAAGCGGTCGATATCGACGCCGTTCGGGATCAGTTCGATCTGAGAGGGCTTGGCCCCCCAGTGCCGCGAGAGGACGTCGCGCATCGCGCCCGAGGTGGTCACGAAGCGGCGACCCTTGCCCGGAAACGCCCGCCGACGCGCCCAGGCGCGCGAGGCGTTCGGCGCGTCAGCCGTCTCATCGGCGCCAAGTCCGTCCTCGAAATGGATATGCGGCGCCGCGCCCGGGCCTCGGTTGACCAGAAGCCACTCGATCGCGCCCCAATTCGAGGTGAGCAGCACGTCCGGCCGCTCCCGCGCCAGCATCCGCCGATACCGCCACATCGCGCCAAGCGAAACGCCGTCGCCGGACTTCGCCGTGATCTCCACGCGCCGCCAGGCGACGCCGGTTGGGATCAGCCGCTCGGCGTCATAATTTCCGTCCATCGCGGCGACTGCATGCTCGTACCCGTCCCCGAGCGCGCCGACGAGCGCGGCGAAGCGGCTCTGCGCCCCGCCGATTTGAAAACTTGGGAACACCCAAAGGAGCCTGATCGTCCGCTTCGCCATCGTCCGCCTCTCCGCGCCCTGTTCGGCGCTCGCCCAACCCGGCCGCCCCCGCGGCGGCGCGCTCATGCGCGAGCGATACGCGGAAAACCATTAACGACTTGGTTAACATCCGGGCGCGTTGCGAGCGGAACAAGGCGGAGAAGCGGCGCCACTGGCGCCGCCGCAACGCTGAGGGACGCCGCCGCAACGCTGAGGGACGCCGCCGCAACGCTGAGGGACGCCGCCGCAGCTCTCGGGGGAAAGGGCGAGCCGGCGGCCGACCTCAGCCTTTAGCGCGCGGCGTTCGCCGCCAAACGGTCTGCGACGGCGCTCGCGCGCAATTGGGCGCGCATGTAGCGCAGCGTGTCCACGCCCTTATAGGGGAGGGTGAGCACCCGGATCACGCCGCCGGGATCGCCGTTCCGCCGACGCCAGCTCAACTGCGACGTCATCCGCAGCTTGGTTTGGGGGGCCGTCGCCGCCGGCGCCGTATCGGTCTCGACGGTCCCGTTCTCTTCCGCGGCGGGCCGCAGAAACTCGGCGCTCAGCCGAACGCCGCGAGGTTCCACCCAGCGCCCGATCTCCGCCCTCTCGCCGGGCTTGAGAGCGTTGGCCAGCGCGTCGAGCGTCACCTCGGCGCTGCGGTCGACCCGAAACGACGCGGGGCGACGCAGCAGCCCGTCGGCCCCGATATCGCCTTGGGCCCGAAGCGCCCGGATGGTCGCGCCGCGGTCCGCGCCCGTATCCGGGCCCAGCGCCGCCAGCGCCTCCGGCTCGGCCGGCGCGTCGTCCTCGGGCGACGGTCCCTCCCAGGCGGAGGCGAGCCGAGGCATGTAGACGAAGCCGTAAGCGTCGAGCTCGGCTTTCCGCCCCGCTTTCACATCCGCGATCTCGGCGCAGGAGGCGTAGGCGCGTTTCAGCTCGAACCCCTCGGGCGGCCCATCGGCGCTCGGCGCGAGCGCGCTCGCGTCGCAAAACCCTGGCGATAGCGCGCCGACGCCGTCCTGCGCCCGGGCCGCTTGGGTCGCGACGATGGCGAGCCCGACCACCAGCGAAGCCGTCACGCGCGCGCCGCCGCGACTAATACGCAGGCGATCGTCGCCCGCCCAACGATTGGCGAAGATCATAAAAACGCCCTCTCTTGTCTCCTCAACGCCGGAGACTACAAGATTTGGCGTTTTAGGCAAGCAGAATGCATAATGACGGGCCGATGCGGCGCGTCTAAAGCCCCACAAAAAAGGCTCCGGCGCCCGCGAGAGCGACGTAAAACCGTCAAATTCTATTCTCGCGTGTCGTTCCGGCGCAGCCGAGGCAAAGAATTCGCGTCTGAGACCGCCGCATCCAAGTCGGGTCCGACGCCGGTCTTTCCGCGGCGATCTCCGGGTCGGCGGTCGCGACCATGGCGTCGGTCGGGGCGAGCCCGGCCGGCGGGTTCCCGGCGAAGCCTGCGATGGCGGCCATCGCAGCCGCGACTAGGAACAGCGCCGTGACCGGACCGACGGTCTGCAGATGAGCCGGCGACCGGTCGGAAAGCTCGCTCGCGCGCATGGACGCCTCCGCTTCTCTGGGTCACGGCGTGTCATGAGACCGCCTCGCGGGCCCGCCTTGTTCCCGCCGCAATCGGCTTATGACGGAGGCGCGCGGCGATGTCTTGATGAATGTCAAACGAAACTGCGACCGGCGCGCCCTGCGGGGCGCCCGATCAAAGGGGGCAAGAGCAGAGGCGCGGCGCGCCTCAGCGCGCGCTGAAACGGGCTCCGAACCGCACGCCGCCGCCGACCCCGGGGCGACCGCCCGGCGCCGCGGCGACCCCGTCGAGCTGGCCGTTGGCGGCCCTGAGCCTCAGGATCCGCCCCCGCGCGATCGCCACGGTCTCCGCCAGGTCGAGCCTGATCCCGGGGCCGCCGCGCCGAACCATTTCGAAATGCACGACGACATGGCCGATCGTGGCGCCGGCGAGCACGAAATGGCTGACGCAATCCTCAGGCAGGCCCGGCGCCAGCGCGCTTGGCAGCCCCTGATCCGCCAGGAAGGGCACGTAGACGGCCGGCGCGGATTTCTATATCGAGACGCTCTCGGAGAACCCGCCGAAGGCCGTGTTCCGGCAAGTCCCGCCGTC
>JBCBRF010000198.1:0-6310 GCA_039819865.1 Pseudomonadota bacterium
GCGCGGGCGGCCGGACCCGGGCTCATCGCCTTGATCGTCGCGCCCTAAGGCGTGCGCCGGCGAAATAGGCGCGGGCGGGCGGGACCGGGCCGCCCAAGGCGTCGAGAAGCGCGCCGCGGATCGCGCGGTCGACGGCCGGCGGGGCGTCGGCCAACGGCAGGATGGCGACCGCGGCGGTCGGCCCGGGCGCGGCGATCGTCGCGTCGGTCGGCAAATCGAGGAAGGACACGGCGTCGGGCGGAGCGGTTCCTCCGAGCGTCTCGACGCGCGCCCGGTCGAGATCGGCGCGGGCGCGCGCGCGGGCGGCCGGATCTGCCGAGCGGGCCTGCTCGAAGGCGGCCTGCGGCGGCGGCAACGGCGCGCCGATCGGCGGGGCGGAGAGCGGGCCGCGCACGGCCTCAGGATCGAGATCGCCCTCGAAACCCACGCCGAGCGCGCAGGCCGAGAGCGCCAGCAGCAGCGCCGCGGGCGCGGTTGCGGCGATCCGACATGTCAGCTCCCCCCGCGCGACGCGCGCTCGGGTCATCCGTGATCCAACTCCAGCGGCAACGCGGAGAGCGGCTCCGCCCCGGACGCGCCGACTAGCGAAGTCCGGCCGAGGGTCATGGCCGCTCCGCTGGCGCTGTCCATCAAGATCATATGGAGGAAGAACACCATGCCCGGCGCGATCTCGGTGGGCGCGCCCTCGTAGAACATCTCGCGCTCCATCCAGGACGGCGTGAAGCGGGCGCCGAGCGCGTAGCCGCAGGCGTTCAGGCGCGCGGCGCCGAAGCCGGCGCGGTCGAGCGTGTCGGCGTGGGCGCGGAACACGTCGCCCATCGCGCGGCCGGGGGCGAGCGCGGCTTCGCAGGCCAGGAGCGCCTCGACCGCGGCCGAGTGCATCGCGCGGTGCTCGGGCCGGGCGGCGCCGATCGGGACCGTGCGCATCAGGGCGGCGTGATAGTGGCGATGGACGCCCGCCCATTCGAGCGTGAGCTGGTCCTCCGCCGACAGGACCCGGCGGCCCGAATAGTAGCGGCAGAGGAGCGCGCCGGAGCGGGCGGGGCCGGGGCTCGGGGCCACGGGGCCCGAGCCGAGGATGAACTCATTGGCCGGATAGTCGCCGCCGAGGGCGAAATTCTCGCCCTGCAGCTTGGCGAGGATCGCGGCCTCGTCCGCGCCGGGGACCATCAGGGGCCGGGCGGCGGCGTAGCAGGCGTCGGCGATCTCGGCGGCCCGGCGGACATGGGCGATCTCGGCCGGGCTTTTGGTGAGGCGCAGGGTCGAGATCAGGTCGGAGGCGTCCTCGAGGGCGAGCCCGCCCGAGACCCGGGCTTCGAGCCGGCGCCCGTTGCGGGCGGTCAGGCCGTGGGTGTCGGTCTCGACGCCGAGGCGGCCGGCCTTCAGGTCGAGATCGGCGAGGATGGCGGCGAGATCCGCGGTCGGATCGGCGTCGGCGGCGTCCTTCCAGATGCGGATGTCGTCGAGGATCGAGGTGAACTCGGCCTGGCGCTGGTCGGCGGAGCGGGTCAGCAGGACCGGATCGCGGTCCGGGGTCACGACCAGGCACTGGAAGAAGCAGAAGCCGAAAGTGTCGTGACCGGTCAGCCAATAGAGGCTCTCCTGCGCGAAGCAGAGCAGGGCGTCGAGACCGCGCTCCGCCATCGCGGCGCGGGTCCTGGCGAGACGGTCGGCGAATTCGGCGCGGCTGAAATGGATGTGGCGGGATTCGCCGGGGTCGGCGTGGGCGGAAACCTGGGTCATGAGGACGGCTCCAACACGATCGCCGATAGCAGGCGGCCGTAATCCTCCTCGTCGCGGTGGACGGCGCGGCGGTTGGAGAAGAAGGCCGGCTCCTCGGCGTAGGTGCAGCGGTTGAGCGCGGAGGACATGGCGACGCCGGCCTGGCTGAGGCGCGCGACGACATAGGCCGGCAGGTCGAACAGCCGGCGGTCGTCCGCGCCGGGGCGGAAAAAGCGGGCGTTCGAGGCGTCGGCCTCGACGAAGCGCGCCTCGTATTCGGGGCCGACCTCGTAGGCCTTGGGGCCGATGCAGGGGCCGACGGCGGCGACGATGCGGGTGCGCTCCGCGCCCAGGCCCGCCATGGCCTCGAGCGTCGCCTCCAGGATCCCGGCGAGAGCGCCTTTCCAGCCGGCGTGGCAGGCGCCGATCACCCCGGCCTCGCGATCCTCCAGCAGCACGGGCGCGCAGTCCGCGGTGAGGACGCCCAGCGCGATGCCGGGAACGGCGGTCGCCATGCCGTCGGCCTCGGGCGCGTCGGCGCGGGAGAAGGGCGCCGTGACCGCCAGGGCCTTGTCCGTATGGGCCTGATAGAGGCTGACCAGATTCTCAGGCGCGACGCCCAGAGCCGCCGCGGCGCGGCGTCGGTTCTCCGCCACGTTGGCCTCCGGATCGCCCTTGGCGCCCGGGCCGCATTGCAGCGAGGCGTAGATTCCGGTCGAGACGCCCCCCTGACGGGTGAAAAAGGCGTGGCGGGTCTTCAGCGTGGGGCTGGTCAGCGCCTCGAGCGCGCCGGCGGGTTCGCTTTCGGTCATCGCGTTCTCCTAACCAGCACCCTCAGGGGCCTTGGGCGCGGCGGTCAAGCCGGGCGGCGGCGGCGCGTTCGGCGGGCTCAGCGCCATCGCCTTGAACAGGCGGCCCATCTCCGCCGGATGGGTCAGGCGGTGCAGGCCCGCGGCGACGGCCTCGGCGCGGGCCGGGTTGGCGCGGGCGAGCTGGGCGGCGCGCGGCTCCGCCCCGAGAGCGCGAAGGAAGCTCCCCTGGCCGACCGCCCCCCAGGCGTTGGCCGGACGGGCCGCGCGGGCCAGCGCGTCGAAATCCACATGCGCGGTCAGATCCGCTTCGCCTGGGTGCGCCAGAGGATCGGCGTATTCATGGCGACGGGCGGCCTGAAAGGTGTCGCGGCCGCCTGCGGCGCGGCGCTCGGCGTCGTCATAGCCGTAGTCGATCAGAAGCGCGGCGCCCGTTCCGCGTTCGGCGAGAGCCCGTCCGATCGCGGCGGCGACGGCTTCGCCGGCCGGGCAGGCTTCGAGGACGGCGCCCTCCGCTGGCTCGGCGAGGCGGGCGGCGAGGGGCTCCGGGGGCGCGCCGGGCAGGTCGCGCCAGGTAAGCGCGCCCTCGACCAGGGCGACATGCCGCTCGGTCCAGGCGGGCAGGCCGGGCCCCGGCGTTTCGGCGACGCGGCGGAATTGGCGGATCGGAAGGGCGTCGAAGAACTCGTTGGCGACCAGGAAGGCGGGCGCGCCGGACAGCGCGTCGTCCACCGTGTCCGCCCAACGCGGCGCGAGGTCGGAGAGCCGCTCCGCTTGGCGCGCCCGGAGCGCCGGGGAGGTTTCGACCAGCACCAGCTCGGCAGCGGCGAGGAAGTCCGGCGCGGCCTGGCGGAGCGCGCGGGCGGCGTCGGCGGCGAGGGTCCCGCGGCCGGGGCCGAGCTCGATCCAGCGCACCGGCGCAGGGCGGCCCTGGTCGACCCAAACCTGAGCGAGCCAAAGGCCGATCAGCTCGCCGAAAATCTGGCTGACCTCGGGCGCGGTGACGAAATCGCCGGCGGCGCCCAGCGGGTCTCGGGTCGGGTAGTAGCCGTGCTCGGGATGGGCGAGGCAGAATTCCATGTAGCGGTCGAGCCGCATGGGGCCGTCGCGGGCGATCTCGTCGTGGATGAGGGTTTCCAGCGGGGTCATGCAAAAAGCCATGGGCGGCTTCCGGCGCCGGGGCTCACGCCTCGGCCGTCCGGTCGCGCTTCAGGGCCCAGTACAGGATCGCGGCGCCGGCCAGGACCATCGGCAGGCTCAGGGTCTGGCCGCGGGTGATCTCGACGCCGAACAGCACCGCGTCCGGACCGAGCTCGACATTCCACTGGCGGAAGAACTCGCAGAAGCCGCGGGCGAGGCCGTAGCCGAGCAGGAAGGTCCCGACGATCACGCCCGGGCGCTTCAGCGCGTCGCGCCGCCAGATCAGGAATGAGATCACCGCAAACAGCAGCAGCCCCTCCAGCGCGGCCTCGTATAGCTGGCTCGGATGGCGGGGCACGTTCTGGCCGTCGACGAGAAGCCACGGATAGCGGTCGGCGTAGCTGGGTAGGACCCGGCCGTCCGGGGCGACCAGGCGCTCGGTGATCTGGGGGAACACCATGCCCCAGGAAACGTCGGTCGGCCGGCCCCAGAGTTCTCCGTTGATGAAGTTGGCGATGCGGCCGAAGAACAGGCCGATCGGCGTGACGGCGGCGACCGCGTCGCCGAGCGACCACATCGCATAGCCGTTGTTGCGGGCGAACAGGTAGCCCGCGAGCACCACGCCAAGCATGCCGCCATGGAACGCCATGCCGCCCTCCCAGATCCTCAGCGCCTGGACAGGGTCGGTCCAGAGGATCTCGGGCGAGTAGAACAGGATGAAGCCGAGCCGGCCGCCGACGACGACGCCGATGGTCATCCAAAACAGCAGATCGTCGGTCTTTTCGGGCGGCATCGGCGCGCTGTTCGCCGGCCAGAGCGCGGGGCGGCGCATCAGCTCTCGGATCAAGAACCAGCCGAGCGCGAGGCCGGCGATGTAGGCGAGCGCATACCAGCGCACGGCCAACACGATCTCGGTCCCGAACAGCTCGAAGGGCGGCAACGCGAACACCACCGGGTCGATTTCGGGGAACGGGAGCGCGGCGGCGGGAAGGATGCTGTCGAGCCCGGTCATGGGAACTCCGTTGCGGCGAGCGGTCGAGCGCGCGGGCTTGCGGCGACCGGGCCCAGATCGCCCACGCGTCGTCCATGCGGCGTGCGGCCCCGGCGCGTTGTCATTAGCGACGCGCGGCGACATATGCCACGCATCGCTTAGAAAAGCGGCTTGCGCCGGCCACGGCGCCACAGACCGCCCAGACACCGCCCAAGCGCAACAGGAGCGCATAAAATGTCCGACCGCCCGAACATGCCGAACGCCCTGCTCGACGACATCGCTAAGCTGAGCCAGTCGCTCGCCGGCGTGGCCCAGGGGGCGCGCGACGAGGCCGAAGTCATGATTCGCTCGCGAATCGACCGGTGGTTCGCCGAGAGAGATTTCGTCTCTCGCGAGGAGTTCGACGCGGTGCGTGAAATGGCGCGCGAAGCTCGCGAAGAGAACATTCGTCTGGCCGAAAAACTATCCGAGCTGGAGTCTCGCCTGCCATCCACAGGCTGAGCCGGGTTGTTCACATTTCCGTCGCAGTGGCGCCCCGTTTCACGCACACCCACAAGATGTTTGTCGAAAACTTAATGCTTGCGCTTCGCGAGAAATCTGACACTATATGTCGTGTCCAGAGCGAAAACGCGGCGCGGGACGAACTGTAGCTCCGGTGAACGAGAGCTTCGGCGACCCGACAACAGAACCGCATCGCACAATCTGGTTTGAGGCCTCTTGGAGCAGGAGAGAGCGCCATGTCCATCGTCGCTCGAGAAGACGTCGATTTCGTCTCCAGTCCCATCGACTTGGTCGAGGATCTCGCGGAAATGCGGAGCTGGGACGTCGATCGTCTCGGAGAAGACCAGATCGCTATGGCGGTCGAAGGGGCTTGGAAGACCTACAGCCTCTCGCTCGCTTGGTATGAGCCGGGCGAGACGCTTCGGATGGTCTGCACCTACCCGATGCAATGCGCCGAAGCTCGGACCGGCGAGCTGCTGAAGGCGGTCGACGCCGCCAACGACCGGTCTTGGCTCGGCGGCTTCAACTTCTGGAAAGATCAGGAGTTGATGGCCTACCGCTACGGCTTGACGCTCAGCGGCGGCGCGGCCGCGACGCATGAGCAGGTGGAGCACATCCTCCACGAAGCCGTCGAGAATTGCGAGCGCTACTACCCGGCCTTCCAGCTTGTCGCCCATCAAGGCGCGACGGTCGAGACGGCTCTAGCAGCTGCTTTGCTCGAGTTTGCGGGGCGCGCTTAGCGTTCCGCTCAGTCGGCGGTGAGGCCCCCTTCCCCCCCTTCCCCCCCCTGTCTCACCGCCGATTGCCTATTCCGTTCACGTCCGCAGTTCTGAGAGGTCCGATCTGACGTGAGCGACACCAGTTGCGTTGCCGAGAGCGGCACGCATCGTCGGCGGTGGGGCCCCCTTCCCCCCGTCCCCCCCTGTCCCACCGCCGATTCTTCTTCTTCTGCGACGCGCGCCCCTCAGATCGGGCCGTCGCATCTGCTACGGGGCCGCTTCGGCCGCTCCGTAAGTCGGCGGTGGGGCCCCCTTCCCCCCTTCCCCCCCTGTCCCACCGCCGACCATTCATCGACGCGCCGCAGACCTCCCGAGGCCGTCGAACTTCCGCGTTGTCTGACGGACGTTTCGCGGATCGGCGGTGAGAC
>JBCBRF010000199.1:0-6247 GCA_039819865.1 Pseudomonadota bacterium
ACAACCGCTGCGAAGAGCGCGACCTCGAAAACCCCCGCCGCCAAGGCCCCTGCTACCAAGGCCCCTGCGACCAAGGCGAGTCTACAATATAGGCGAACTGCGCCTGACTTGCCCTAACGTCGATCTGTATCACAAAACAGAGGAGCGGGCCGTTATTCGGGCGCTGCACTTGTCGCCTGCTCGCTTTGAAGAGGCGATTGGCGAGTCCGCGCACGGGCTGGAACAGCAGTTTTCGCGGTTGCAGCGGTACGCCTTTCGTTCGGACTTGCTCGGAAGCTTGGTCGATCGATTGCACCAGGCGGCGGGCGAGCGTCGGGGCGGCGACACGCTCTACACCGACAGTCTTATCAACCTGGTCGTCTTGGAGTTGTGGCGCTTGTCGGGCGGCGGCTTCGAGGCGGACTCAATCTCGAGGAAAGGGCTCAGCGCCGCCCTCATGCGCAGGATCGATCGCCATATCGAAGACCATTGCGCGACCAAGATCGACGTCGCGGCGCTCGCCGATTTGGCGGACATGCCGGCGGCGTTGTTCCAGACCGCGTTCCGGGCCGCGACCGGCCGGACCCCCTATCAGTACGTTCTCGCAAGGCGCGTCGCGAATGCGCGGTGCATGGTGGAATCCTCCACGCTGTCGCTCGCCGAGATCGCGTTCCGGACGGGATTTTCCTCACAGAGCCATATGACGGACGTGTTCAAGGCGAAGCTCGGCGTCACGCCTGGGGGCCTGCGCCGCGCGGTTCCTTGAGGCGCAGGGAGCAGAGCGGCGGGGCGGCGCCCGCTAGCCCCGCTGCATGTCGAAGACCAGCGCTTCCGCTTCCTCGTCCGCGGCGATTGTCAGGATTTCGAGGTCTTGCAGGCCGGCGCCATCGCCCGCGCGCAGCTGTTCCCCCTCGATCGCCACCGCGCCTTTCAGCACGTGAAACCACACTTCGCGATCTGGCCCCAAGGGATGGGCGATGGTTTCGCCTTCACGCAGCGCGGCGAGATAGAAATCGAGTTCACGGTCGATGGTCAGCGAGCCTTGGCGTCCGGTCTGCGAGCCTAACAGGCGCAGACCGCCCGCCGGCGGAGCCGGCGCGCGGGCGATGGTCTCGTAGCTGGGCGTCGCATCCAAACTGTTCGGCAGGATCCAGACTTGGATAAACCGCAACGGCTCCGTGGACGAGGCGTTGACCTGGCGGTGCGCGACGCCTCGGCCAGCGCTTAGGCGCTGCACGCCGCCGGCGGATACGACGACGTCATTGCCGAGAGAGTCCCTGTGCCGCAGCGCCCCGTCACAGACGTAGGAGATGATCTCCAGATCCGTGAGGCGCGCCTCGTCGAAGCCCCGATCGGCGGCCACACTGTTTTCGTTCAGCGCCCGAAGCGCGCCGAAACCCAGATTTCGGGGATCGTAGTAGTCGCCGAAGGCGAATGTGAACTTGCTTTCGAGCCAATCGAGCGAGCGTGCGCCACGCTCGTTCGCGCGCCGGATCACGATCGTCATGGCCGCCTCCGAGTGATGCCGTTCGCTGGGAGACAGATGCGCAAAGTTGCTCTATGCGACAATCGTCGGAATTTTAGACAGACCGTCCCAGATTCGAGGCGCCCCAGGCATGGATCGATTTGCGGAGTTGAAAGCCCTCGTCGCGGTGATCGAGACCGGCAGCTTCGCCGCCGCGGCGCGTGAGCTGTCGCAGTCGCGCTCAACCACCAACCGACTGGTGATCTCGCTGGAACAGCGGCTGAAAGTTCAGCTGCTCAATCGCTCGACCCGCCAGATGTCGATCACCAGCGAGGGTCGGGCGTTTTGCGAGCGCGCGCGCCGCATCCTGGACGATCTCGCGGAGGCCGAGACCTGCGTCACCGAAGCCAGCGACGCGGCTGTCGGACAATTGCGCATTGGCGCGCCGCTCACTTTCGGCGGGCTCAACATCTCCGCGGACGTCACCGAGTTTATGCGCCGTCACCCCCAGTTGGAGGTGGAGCTCAACCTAGAGACGCGGATGATCGATCCGGTGGCCGAGGGGTATGACGTTCTCGTGCGCGTCGCGGAACCCGATGAAGGGACGACTCTGGTCGATCACCGGATCGCTTCTTTTCGCTACGTGGCCTGCGCGTCGCCCGATTACCTGGCGCGCGCGGGCGCGCCCGAGAGACCGGAAGACCTGGGTCGGCATACGCTGATCCAGTACCGACGCGTGGGCGAGACTCCGCAATGGACTTTTGCGGGGCCGGACGGTCCGATCTCCGTTTCAGTCCGGCCCGCGCTTTGTTCTAACAATTTCGATCCAGTCCGCGACGCCGCGATTGCCGGTCTCGGCGTCGCCGTCCTGCCAGAATTCGCGATCCGCGATGATCTTTCAGCGGATGTTCTGCGACGCGTGCTGACGGGCTACGCGCTGCCCGAGCGCATGTTGCAAGTCATCTACCCGCCGTCGCGCCATTTGTCCGCGAAGGTGCGCTTGTTCACGGATTTTCTGGAGGCGAGATACGGCGCCTCGGCGGACGGCAGCTAGGAGCCGGGGCATTCTCGATACGGCTCCCGCCATGAGAGACGGCGGCGCGCCTTGAGCGCCGCCCCCGTTCAGGATTGGTGGGCGGCGCCGGCGCTAGGCGAGCGCCGCCAGCACCCGGTCCGGCGTGAACGGCATGTGCCGCAGTCGCCGGCCAGTCAGCGCGTAAAACGCGTTGGCGATCGCCGGCGCGACGACCGGCGTGCTGACCTCGCCCATGCTGGTGGGCGGCGCGTCGACCCGCGCGATGTCGACCTCGATCTCGGGCGCCTCGTCGATGCTCAGGATCTCATAGTCATAGAAGTTGTTCTGCTCGACCTCGCCGTCGACGATCGTGATGCGCTCCTTCAGCGCGCTGCCGACGCCGTGCATCACGCCACCTTCTATCTGCGCCAGAGAGTTGTTAGGCGAGATGATCAACCCAGCGTCTACGGTCGTCCAGAATCGCTCCGCGCGGATCACGCCGCTGTCGCGGTCGAGGCTGATCTCGGCGACGCCGGCGGCCATCGAGTCGCCGTAGCCGGCGAAAGCTAGGCCCAGCGCGGTCTCCGACCGCGGCGTCGCCCAATCCGACATCTCAAGCACGCGCTCGACCAGCCAGCGACCGTGGGGATTGTCGCTCAGCAGGCCCAGGCGGAAAGCGACCGGATCCGCGCCGGCCTCTTCGGCGAGCTCGTCCATAAACGCCTCGGCGGCGAAGCTGGTGTAGGCCGCTCCGATGCCGCGCCAAGGCGCTAGGCGCGCGCGACGCTCGGTGATCAGGTGCTCCGCGCGCATCGCGCCGAGATCGTAGAATTTGTTCTCGGCGCCGCGCATCGTGATGATGTCGTGCGGCTCGACCTGCGACCAGCGGATCGGGTTGAAGTAGGCGATCACCGAAGGCGCCGCGACGCGATGGCGCCAACCTGAGAGCGCACCGTCGTCGGTTAGACCCGCGACCATCTTCTGCGCCGCCGCTGGCCGAAACGCGCCAGACTTCACATCGTCTTCGCGGGTCCAGAGCACCTTCACGGGGCGCCCGACCGCCTTCGACGCCAGAAGCGCGTCGCGCAGATAAGGCTGGGTCAGCTCGGTTCTGCGGCCGAAGCTGCCGCCCATCGGCATCATGTGAAGGATCACGTTCTCGGCGGGGATCCCCAGCGTCTCGGCGACCGTGCGGTGCGACCAGCTTTGGGTCTGGCTGGCGATCCAGGCTTCGGCCCTGGAGCCGTCTTCGGTGACCGAAGCCACGGCGCCCATGGGCTCGAACTGGGCGTGGTAGGCGTAGTCGGACAGGTAGGTGCGTTCGACGGTGCGGCCGGCCCCCTGGATCGCCGCCTTCGCGTCGCCTGCTTCCCGCCAAACGGCGCCGTCCTGCAGAAGGTCTTCCGCGGTCTCCGCATAGTCGGCCAGATCCTGGTCGCTGCTGAAGGCCCGCGCAGGGGCGGTCTCGCTCCACTCGATGGCGAGCGCGAACTTACCGAACAGCGCCGCTTCCTGGGTTTCAGCGACGACGGCGACGCCGTCCGGCAGCGTCACGGTTTGGAGCACGCGCGGGATCGCCAGAGCTGCGTCGTCGTCGATCGAGAGCGGCGTCTCGCCCTCCACCGGCGCGCGGACGACTGCGGCGTACAGCATTCCCGGAACGCGCACGTCGACGCCGTATTTGAAAGCGCCGCGGCTTTTGTCCGGAATGTCGATGCGGGGCACGTCGGCGCCGATCAAACGGAAGTCTGCGATCGGTTTCAGCATCGTCTCGGACGCTTCCGGGATCGGCGTCTCGGCCATGCCGGGAAGAGCGACGATCTCGCCGTAGCTGAGCCGACGTCCGGTTTCCGGGTCGATCACCGTGCTCGGTTCGGTGCGCAGACGCTCCACCGGCGCGGACCAATGCGCCGCCGCGGCGCGAAGCAGGGTGGCGCGCGCCTGCGCGCCGGCCAGGCGCAGCGGCATGTAATAGCCCTGAACGGCGCTGCTGCCAGCGGTGTAGAGCACCATGCCGAACTTCGGGTTGCCGTAGCGGCGGTCGTCAACGTGGAGTTGCTCGACCCGGACCTGGTCCCAGTCCGCGTCCAGCTCTTCGGCCAGGATCAGCGGCAGCGCCGTCGTCGAGCCCTGACCGAGATCGGTGGCGGGGTAGACGATCCGGATCACGTCGTCCGCGCCGATGGTCACCCAAATATTCGGCTGCGCGCCGTCTGCGGCGGCCGCGGTCTCGGCCAGGGCGACGCGGGTCAGTCCCTCGGCGCCGATGGCGAAGGCGAAGCCTGCAGCGCTCGCCAGGAAGGTGCGCCGCGTGACGGTGGTTGCGATCTCCATGGTAATCCGAGCCTCCGTTACACGTCTTGCGCGGCGCGCTCTACGGCGCGCACGATCCGCACGTAGGCGCCGCAGCGGCAAAGGTTTGCGCTCATGGCGTCAACGATCTCCGCGCGGGTCGGCGAGGGATTTTCGTCGAGCAGCGCCGCGGCGCGCATGATCTGGCCGGATTGGCAGTAGCCGCATTGAGCGACCTGCTCTGCGACCCAGGCGCGTTGCACCGGGTGGTCGCCGTCGGGGGAGAGGCCTTCGATCGTGGTGATTTCGGCGTCCTCGACGTCTCCCAGCTGTGTGATGCAGGCGTAGGTGGCTTCGCCGTTCACATGGACGGTGCAGGAGCCGCACCTAGCGACGCCGCAACCGTATTTCGAGCCCGTGAGGCCAAGATGTTCGCGCAGAGCGATCAGAAGCGGCGTCTCGGATGGCGCGTCGATCTCGACGGGCGCGCCGTTGACGGTCAATCGGGTCATAGCTGCTCCTCAGGGCTGCGGTCGCGGCGACGCGAGCGGCGCCGATCCGTACTCGAGAAAGATCGTTGAGCGCCGCGAGGAGGCTTCCAGAAAACCGCGTGGCGTTTTCGGGATTCCGAATTCCGACCCTCGGGGCGATGCTGCGCGCTGCTTTTCTTCGGACCCTCGTGAGCGCCTCCCTTGGAGCGGCGCCTCTCCCCCACTGAACCAGCCGCTCGGGGCGCATGGACGCCCGCCGAACGCGGAGAACCAGGTGTGGGATGGCGCTCGCGACGCTGCGGATCGCGATGAGAAACCCAGATGACCTCAGATCGTAGCCGCCGTCGGTGTCCGATTTCAGGGGAGCGCCTCCGTCCCGACGCTTTCCATGGACGAGAGTGCGCAGCACCCAGGACCGGGCGCCGGCGTGCGTCACCACCGACACGAGCCCGTCCCCGTCGCCATGGCGGCCCGGCTTTAGCCGCCGAGCTCTTAGCTTCGTCGACGGTCAACCGCTTAGCCATCGCTCCCACACTCGCGAAGCGGGGAACGCGCATCGTCGCCCAAACTTCGCCGATCGTCGCCACGAATGGGAGGGCGACCCCGGTATGCTCCGTTATCCTTGGGTAAGCTCCGCGACCTTCGCCTGCAGCCGCGCGTTTTCCTCGAGCGCAGCCTTGAGCTTCTCCTGCAGACCCTCCGTCACCTTCGCGACGGTCGCGTCATCGTACCTGGCAGTTATGTGCTGAGGGCAATTTACGTCCCAAGCGTCTATCTCGAACAACAAGACATGCTCGGGTCGGCCGCGGTAGCTCGGGTCCTGCAGGCGAGCCAGCAGCGCGGCGTTTTCCTCCAGATCCTCGACCACCCGAGCGCGCCCCCAAATCTTCACTCGGCGCCGGTTCGGATAATCCATCAGGAACCGAAACCTCCATCTAAGATATTGTCGTAACGAAAGTTATTCTCGGAAAGGGATCGGCGACGCCACACGAGATACCACCTCAA
>JBCBRF010000200.1:0-6157 GCA_039819865.1 Pseudomonadota bacterium
CGCGGCCCTGACCCTGGCCCGCCGGCTCGACGCGTCGATCGCGGTTTGGGGCGCCGACCGGGCGCGCATCGATCGGCTGCGCGGCGCGGGCGCCGAGGTGGTCGCGCTCGAGGACGGCTTCGTGCGCTCGATCGGGCTCGGCGTCGAGCATGAGCGGCCCGTCTCCCTGGTGGCGGCGCGCCATGCGCTGCACTTCGAGACCGATCGAGAGACCGATCTGGACAGGATCCTCGCGCGCGGCTGCGCCGACCCCGAGCGCGGCTGTCGACTGCTTGAACGCCTGCGCGACGGCGCGCTCACGAAGTATCTCGACGATAGAACCGCCCCGCGCCCGTCCCCGCCCAAGTCTGACCGCACGCGCGTGCTGGTGGTGGGCCAGGTGAACGGCGACGCCTCTTTGCGCTTTGGCGGCGGCTATCCGGGCGGCAATCTCGCGCTGATCGAGGCCGCCCGTCGGCGCTGGCCGGAGGGCTTCCTGCTCTACAAGCCGCATCCGGACGTCGTCTCGGGGCTGAGGCCGGATCCCGATGGCGAGGCGATCGCGGCGATCGCGGACGCCGTCGCGCCGGAGATCCCGCCGCTCGACGCCGCCGCCTGGGCCGAGGTGGTCGAGACCATGACCTCTCAGCTCGGGTTGGAGGCGCTGATCCACGCGCCGAAGAAGGGCGGGCCGCGCGTGGTCTGCCATGGTCGACCGTTCTACGCGGCTCGCGGTTTGACGGAGGATCTTGCGCCGCCGCGAGGCGGGCGCGCCGTTGCGGAGCCTCCGGTTGCGGAGCCTCCGGCGGCGTCGGTGGATCTGGCGCGCTTTGCGCACGCGGCGTTCATCGACTATCCGCGCTATGTGACGCCGGGCGCTCGGATCCCGTGCCCGCCGGAGGTCGCGCTCGAATTGCTCGATGCGGCCCGAGGCCGGCCGCGCTCTGCGTTTTCTCGGCTGCGCAAACGCGCTATGGCGCGACTGTTGTCGCTGTTTCCCTGAGACCCGGAGCCCGAATGTCCGACGCCAGCCGCTCCGATCTGCCCGCCTCCGAGACCTTCGCGGGCAAGTTCGCCCAGCACATTCGGGTCGTTCGGGCCTTGATCCGGCGCGACATCCGCTCGCGCTACGCCCGCACGTCCGGCGGCTTTCTCTGGGCCATCGGCGAGCCGGCGCTGATGATCATGCTTCTCGCCTTCGTGTTCTCGTTCCTGCTGAAAACCCCGCCGATTGGCGAGACCTTCATCGAGTTCAAGATGACCGGTTTTCTCGCCTATTTCTTGTTTCGCCAGCCATCGAACACCGGCGCCGGCGGGATCAATTACAATCTTGGGCTCATGTCGTTTCCCGCAGTGACGCCCTACGATGCGGTGGTCGCTCGGTTCTATATCGAGTTTCTTACAGTCCTGGCGAGTACGCTCGCCATCAATATGTTGGTGTACGGGTATTATGGGAGGTTGCCTGAATTTCGGGTCGAGTACTTGATGTTATGCATCGCGTTGACCTTCGGCCTGGTCTCCGGCGTGTCGTTCGTGAACGCGGTGCTGTTCTGGCGCTATCCGTCCTATGAGCGGATCTACAGCGCCGCGACGCGACCGCTCCTCATTTTGTCTGGCGTTCTCTATTTGCCGGATCAGCGGCTGCCTTCGGTGGCGCTCGACGTGCTGTGGTGGAACCCGCTGATCCACACAGTGGCGATCTTCCGCCAAGGCTACTACCCGACCTATAACCCAGATTTCATCTCTTACGAGTATTTGATCTTCTGGATCATCCTGCTGAACGCCGTCGGACTGAGTCTGATCACCTACCATCGGTACTCGGTGCTGGAACGATGATCGAGATCGAGAAACTCACGAAATACTATCGGCTGTTTCCCGGCAGGCGGCTGGTGATCGACGAAGCCGACCTCTTCGTGCCGGAGCCGATCAATCTTGGGATCCTCGGTCGAAACGGCGCGGGCAAATCCACGCTTCTGCGGATCATCGCCGGCTCCGCGCCGTATGACAGCGGGCGCGTCGTTCGCCACGGCCGCTTTTCTTGGCCGCTCGGGCTGAAGGGCATGGGCGGCGCGATGACCGGCGCGGAGAACTGCGATTTTGTCGCTGACATCTATGGCGTCGACCGAAAGAAAATGCGCAGTTTCGTGCTCGAATATTCTGAGCTCGGCGATTTCTTCTTCCAGCCAACGCGCACCTACTCGTCGGGCATGAAGGCGCGGCTGTCGTTCGGGATCTGCATGGGCGTCGATTTCGACGTCTACCTGATCGACGAGGGCACCGCGACCGGCGACAAGCGCTTCCAGAGGCGGGCGCGCGAGGTCTTCGGCACCAAGCTGAAGCATGCGAAAGTCATCGTGGTGTCGCACAGCGACGGCGCGCTTCGGAAATACTGCGACCACGCCTGCGTGCTCGAGGGCGGCAAGGTCTCCGAAGTCATGCCGTTGGAGGACGCGCTGAAGATCCACACCGCGAATTTGGAGCGCGCCTCGGCCGAAATCGGTCAGAGCGACGCGGATGAAGAAGCGGTGCGCGAGGCGATGCGGGAGCAGCGCGGCGCGGTCTGAGCCGCGCGCTCGCGTTTTCGGCGACGCTTTCGACCGGTCGGCGGATGCGCGCTTTTCACGGAGCGGCCGGCGCCCTATGGCGGTCGCGGCCCATCGGTGGGCTTCGGAAGCCGTTCGGCGGCGCGGATGCGAAAGGATCGTCATGCTCGCGTTTCTGAGCCGCTACGGCAAGATGCTCTCCTATCTTGTGTTCGTCGTGGCGCCGAGCCTGGGCGCGGCGATTTTCCTCTACGGCTACGCCGCGGACCAATACAGCTCGCGCGTCGCCTTCGCGGTCCGCACGCTCGAGGCCGCGCCGACCCCGGGGTTGCTCGGGGCGATCACGCAGGCCTCGAGCCCCGCTCAGCTCGACGCCGCGGTGCTGTACGACTTTCTGCGCAGCCAGAAGGTCATCGAGCGCATTGAGCAGAAGCTGTCGCTCGCGGAGATCTACAACCGGCCGGAGGCGGACGGCGTGTTCCGGCTGGGCGACGGATCCACGGTCGAGGATCGGACCTCCTACTGGACCTTCATGAACTCGATCAACTTCGACACGACGAGTTTTGCGATCGAGGTCGAGATCCGGGCTTTCCGCCCAGAGGACGCCCGCGCGCTGGCCGTCGCGGTGTCCGAGGAATCCGAGGCGCTGGTCAACAAGCTGTCCGAGGACGCCCGCCGCGACGCCGTGCGCTTCGCCGAGGCGGATGTGGTGGAGTCCCAAGAGCAGCTGCGCCAGCTGCGCCTCGCGCTTTCGGAGTTTCGGAACACCTCCCAGGACATCGATCCGAACGCCAACGCGCAGCTTCAGATCCAGCTCGTCGCCTCGCTGGAGCAGTCGATGGCCGCGGCGGAGACCCAGATGAAGGCGATGCGCACCTATCTGGGCGAGGATGCGCCGTCCGTCCGCGTGCTGCAGCGCCAGATCGACAGTCTGAACGATCAGATCAACCGCGAGCGCGCGAAACTCGCCGGCGCGGAGACGGTGGTCGCGGGCGAGTTGACGCTCGAGCAGCGGGTCTCGCGGTTCGAGGAGTTGAAGGTCAATCTGGAGTTCGCCGCCAATCTCTACACCGCGGCGCTCGAAGCGCTCTCGCAGGCGGAGGCCGAGGCGCGGCGCTCCCAGCGGTTTCTCGCCGTCCATATCGAGCCGACGCTGGCGGAGAAGCCGCTTTACCCGCGGCGCCTGCTGCTGACCCTGGCGACTTTCGTGTGTCTCTCGATGCTCTGGCTGATCGTCCGGCTGATCGCGTTGTCGATCGCCTCCCGGACCTGATCGATCGAGGGCGACCGATGACGCGCGCGCCGCTCAAGCGCCTCGGCGTCACGACGTCGGGGCTGCGCCAAGCAAAACGGATCCACCGGATTCTCGAGCTCGCCGGCTGGCGCGTGCGACCCCTGTCCCGTTTCACGCCGTTTCGCCGGGTCGACGCCGTGGCCGGATGGGGCGGCAAGCCGACCGCGATCGAGGCGCGCCGGGTCGCCGCCGCGCGCGGCGCGCCGTTCGTGACCCTCGAAGACGGCTTCATCCGCTCGGAGGGGCTGGGCGTCGCCGGCGATCCGCCGCTCAGCCTGATCCTCGACCAGCGCGGGGTCTATACCGATTTCCGCTCGCGCGATTCCCTCGAAGCGATGTTGCTCGAGGGCGTGAGCGCGACGCCGGAGCTCGTC
The DNA here is from genome assembly GCA_039819865.1 of Pseudomonadota bacterium. Lineage (GTDB taxonomy): Bacteria > Pseudomonadota > Alphaproteobacteria > Rhodobacterales > Rhodobacteraceae > JBCBRF01. The sequence continues at coordinate 4,191 of JBCBRF010000200.1, forward strand.
CAACGCGCCGAGGCGGCGCTCGCCGCGCTGCGACGGGGTCGGGTGTCGAAGTACAACCACGCGCCGGACGCCCGCCCCGGCCTGCTGCCGGATCGTTTCGTGCTGGCGATCGATCAGACGGTGGGCGACGCCGCGATCGCCGGCGCCGCCGCGACGGAGGCGTCTTTCGAGCGTATGCTCCGCGCGGCTCTGGCGGAGGCCGCGGGCGCGACCGTGCTCGTGAAGACCCACCCGGACGTTCTGGCGGGCGTGCGCCAGGGCTACCTTGACCCACCGGCGGTCGAAGCGCTGGGGGGCCGCGTGCTTGGCGAAGACGTGAACCCGTGGGACCTGTTCGAGCGCGCCGAGCGGGTCTACGCGGTGTCGAGCCAGATGGGGTACGAGGCTGTGCTCGCCGGGTGCGAGGCCCACGTTTTCGCTTGGCCGTTCTACGCGGGTTGGGGCGTGACGGTCGACCGGGCGCCGCCGCCGTCCACCGCCCCGCCGCGCGCCGCCCGATCCGCGCTTGAGCTTTTTGCGGCGAGCCACCTGCTCTATCCCCTTTACTACGACCCGCAGCGGGACGCGCTCGCCACCTGCGAGAGTATCGTCGAGCGCCTGTCACGCCCGAGGGCCGTCGGGCGGGTCTAAGGAGTTGCGCCTTGGCCGATCTTAGCGACGCTGCTAGTCGGATTGTTGGCGCGCCCGCGCCACCGGAGAGATGTTGTCGAGGCCCAGTGAAATGCCAGCTTCGATCCTCGGGATGAGCTGCCGGCTTCCCGGCTCTGACGGCGCGTCCGCCTTCTGGACCGCGCTGCGGGCCGGCGTCTGCGCGATCAAGCCGATCGGGCCGGATCGTTTCGCCCCGGCGCGCTACTGGCACCCGGACAAGGGCGTTCGCGGCAAGACCTATTCGATCGAAGCGGGGCTGGTCGACGATCTCTGGCGTTTCGACGCCGAGGCGTTCGGCCTGTCCCCGCGCGAGGCCGCGCAGCTCGATCCGCAGCAGCGTCTGATGCTCGAGGTCGGCTGGGAGGCGCTCGAGGACGCCGGCCTCTGTTCGGGCTTGGCGGCGCCGGATCGGATCGGGGTCTATGTCGGCGGCTCGTCGATGGATTTTGCGAATCTCGCCGGGCTGTCGCCGCAGTTTCCCGACACCCATTTCATGACCGGCAGCACCCTGTCGCTGTTGTCGAACCGCCTCGCCAACGCGGTGGGCGCGGCCGGCCCGAGCATGACGATCGACACCGCCTGCTCCTCGTCGCTCCATGCGCTGGCGGAGGCGGAGATCGCGCTGGCGAGCGGTCGGATCGACGTCGCCGTGGTCGGCGGCGTCAACGTCGCCCTCAGCCCCTATCCCTTCATCGGTTTCAGTCAGGCGCAAATGCTGTCGCCGACGGGCCGTTGCCGAGCCTTCGGCGAGGGGCCGGACGGCTATGTGCGCGGCGAGGGCGCGGTCGCGATCGTGCTGGCGCGCGACGGCCTGTTCGAAGACCGGGCGCGCGCGAAGCTCTTGGCGGTGGCGCTGTCGAGCGACGGGCGGAAGTCGAGCATCGCGGTGCCGAGCGTCGACGGGCAGGAGCGGGTGCTCCGGGCCGCGCTGGCGCGCGCCGGCGTCGAGGCGGACGCCCTCGCCTTCGTCGAGGCGCATGGCACTGGGACCGCCGTAGGCGACCCGATCGAGGCCGAAGCGCTCGGACGGGTCCTCGGTCGCGCCCGGTCCGAACCGCTCCCGATCGGTTCCGTGAAATCGAATATCGGGCATCTCGAGCCCGCGTCCGGCCTCGCCGGTCTCGCCAAAGCGCTCCTGGCGCTCGAGCGGTCGGTGATGCCGCGCTCGCTGTTCTCCGAGACGCTGAACCCCGCGATCCCGTTCGAAGACCTCAACCTCCGCGTCGCTCAGCAAGAGGTCGCGGAGAGCGTCAGCCAGGCGGCCCCAGCCCGCGCCTCGACCGGCCGCGGGGGCGTCGCTTCGATCAGAACATGCG
>JBCBRF010000201.1:0-6058 GCA_039819865.1 Pseudomonadota bacterium
GTCCTATGGCCTCGAGGTGGTCGCCGATCAGGTGGGCGAGGACGCCGAGGCGCGCGAGGGGCCGCTCGCCGGGATCCTCGCGGGTCTCGAGCGGGCCGCGGCGCGCGGTCGGCCGTTCCTCGCGACCGCCGCCGCCGACACGCCTTTTCCGCCGCGCCGCCTGGTCGACGCGCTGCGCGCCGTGCGACGCGCCGAAGATCTCGACGTGGTCTTCGCCGCCACCCGCCGCCCCGGGGCCGACAGGCTCGACCTGCATCCCACTTTCGGCCTATGGCGGGTCGAGCTCGCCGCCGATTTGCGCCGGATGCTCGAGACCGAGCGAGAGCGAAAGGTTCTCGCCTTCGCCGAGCGCTACGAGATCGGCGCGGCCGAGTTCGAGAACCCGGATCCCGAGACCGGCCTCGACCCCTTCTTCAACGTCAACCGCCCCGAAGATCTGGCCGCCGCGGAGATTGCCGCGCTGCGCCTCGCGGGAGCCGCGTCATGAGCGCGGAGGCGGCTCGGCCCCTCCGCGTCTACGGGGTCGTGGGCTTCAAGAACTCCGGCAAGACGACGCTGCTCGAGCGCCTGGTCGGCGAGATCGTCGGGCGCGGCTTCAGCGTCTCGACCCTGAAGCACGCCCACCATGTCTTCGACGTCGACCGCCCCGGCAAAGACAGCTGGCGCCACCGGGAGGCCGGCGCGCGCCAGGTCCTGGTCGCCTCCCGCAAGCGTTGGGCGCTGATGCATGAGCTGCGCGACGAGGAGGAACCCGAACTGGAGACCCTGCTCGCCAAGCTCGCCCCGGTCGATCTGGTGCTGATCGAGGGCTATAAGCGCGGCCCGCATCCGAAGATCGAGGCCTTCCGCGGCGAGAACGACCACCCGGTCCTCGCGCTCGAGGACCCGCAGGTGCGCGCCATCGCGACCGACGCGCCCGACGATCCGAGGCTCTCCGCCGCGCGCGTCCCGATGCTCGACCTGAACGATCCGGCGACCGTGGCGGCCTTCATCCTGGCGGATCTGGGCCTGCCCGCGCGCACCGGCGCGGCGGAGGGCTGAGATGAGCGACGCGGCGACCCCGCCCAAGCCGTTGGCGAACGACTGCTTCGCGCTGCCGCCGGGCGTGCATTGGACCCCGGTCGCGGAGGCGCTCGCCCGCCTCCGCGCGCGCATGAGGCCGATCGCGCCGATCGAGCGCCTGCCGATCGAGGCCGTTGGCGGGCGCATTCTGGCCGAGGACGCGGTCGCGCTGCGGGCGCATCCGGCTTGCGACAACGCCGCCGTCGACGGCTACGCCTTCGCCCATCCCGGAACGGCCGACCCGGTCGAGCTGAAGCCCGCCAAGGGCCGCGCCGCCGCCGGCGCGCCCTGGAACGGCGTCCTTCCGGCGGGCCAGGCGCTCCGCATCCTGACCGGCGCGCCGATGCCCGAGGGCGCCGACACCGTGGTCCTCCAGGAAGATGTCGAGGAGTTTCCGGGCGGCCTGATCTCCGGCCGGCGGCTGCGCTTCACCCCACCGAAGAAACCGGGCGCCAACCGCCGCCGCGCGGGCGAGAACATCCGCCCGGGCGACCGGGTGCTGACCGCGGGCGCGCGCCTCAGCCCGCAAGCGACGGCCCAGCTCGCCGCCGCCGGGCTCTCCGACCTGCCCGTTTACGCCCCCCTGCGCGTCGCGGTGATCTCAACCGGGTCGGAGCTCGCCCAGCCCGGCGCCGAGCGCGACCTGACGCCCGACCGCGTGATCGACAGCAACAAGCCGATGCTGCGCGGCCTGGTCGAGACCACGGGCGCGGAGGTCGCCTTCATCGCGACCGCCGGCGACACGCCCGAGGCCGTCGCCCGCGCGCTCGATCTGGCGACCGGCTCCGCCGATGCCGTCATCACCTCGGGCGGCGCCTCCGGCGGCGAGGAGGACCATGTCGCCGCAGCGCTCTCGGACGCCGCCGCCCGGGAACAGGCGGGCGACGAGGGCGACGCCTTTCATCTCTGGCGCGTGGCCATGAAGCCCGGTCGGCCGCTGGCGATGGGGCTCTGGCGCGGCGCCCCGGTCTTCGGCCTGCCCGGCAACCCGGTCGCGGCCTTCGTCTGCTTTTTGATCTTCGTCCGCCCCGCGCTCCTCGCCCTCGGCGGCGCGGAGTGGACCGAGCCCCGGCCCCTGATGCTCGAAAGCGGCTTCGACCACCCGAAGAAGCCCGGCCGCCGCGAATATCTCCGGGTCCGGATCGGCGAGGACGGCCGGCTGGAGAAGTACCGCTCCGAGGGTTCGGGCCTGATCGAGGGGCTGCTCTGGTCCGACGGCCTGGCGGATCTAGCGCACGAGGCGGGGCCCGTGAATGCCGGCGACCGGATCGCTTACCTGCCGTACCACGCCTTCGGGATCCGGGCATGAACCCATCGCCGCTGCGCGCGGGCGCGGGCTATGCGCTGGTTTTCGCCGGCCTGTTTCTCTCTCTCGGCGCCCATCTCGCCTTCTTTCCGCTTTGGCTCGAAGATCGCGGTCTGTCGGCGGAGGAGATCGGCGCCTTGACCGCCTATGCGGTCGGCGTCCGGATCGTGGCCGGCGTCGCGTTGCCGGCGCTGGCCGACCAGTTCGAGGCCCCGCGCGAGACCATCGCCGGCCTCGCCCTTCTGGGCGCGGTCGCGACGGTTCTCCATCTCGGCGTCGAGACCCGGACCGGCCTCTATCTGCTGACCACCGCCCTGGCGATCGCGACCGCCGGCGTCATTCCGTTGTCCGACGCCGCCGCCTACGCCGCCTCCGAGCGCCGCGGCTTCTCCTATCCGAAGGCCCGGAGCGCGGGCTCCTTCGCCTTTCTCGCGGCGACCTTCCTGGTGGGCGGGCTGATCGAGGCCACGCGATCCGATGCGGTGATCTGGTGGATGGCGGCGTCGCTGTTGCTGATGGCCTGCGCCGCCCTGACCTTGCCCCGCGAAGCCGCGCCGCCGCGCGCCGCCGAGGGCGAGCGGGGCGACGAGGGCGAGCGGGGCGACAAGGGCGAGGAGGACGGAGGGCGTCCGCTGGGCGGTGAGAGCCGGGGGGGCGTTGAGCGCCAGGGCGGCGGCGAGAGCGAGGCGCCTGTCCGCCCGGCCGTCGCCCGCCGCATCCTCGATTTGCTATCGAGCCGCCGTTTCCTGCTGTTCCTGCTCTCCGTCTCCGCGATCAACGCCGCCCATGCCGTCTACTACGTCTACGGCTCGGTGCATTGGCGCGGGCTCGGGCTGTCGGAGACCGTGATCGGCGCGCTCTGGGCCTGGGGCGTGGCCGCCGAGATCGCGCTTTTCCTCCTCGCGCGCCGCTGGATGGAGCGCCTCGGTCCGGAGCGCGCCCTGGCCCTCGCCGCCCTCGCCGCGGTCCTCCGCTGGAGCGCGATGGCGTTCGATCCGGGGCTGCTCGCCCTGATCCCGCTCCAAGCGCTTCACGCCTTCACCTTCGGCATGATGCACCTCGCCTCGATCGCTTTCATCGCCAAGGCCGCGCCGCCGGAGGCCCGCGCGACGGCCCAGGGCTTGATGACCGCGACCGCGGGCGGGCTCGGCATGCTGGCCGCGACCACGCTCTCTTCCTGGGCCTACCCGACCTACGCCGGCGGCGCTTACGGCTTCATGGCGGCGTCCGGCCTGATCGGCCTCCTCGGCGCCGCGATCCTGATCCGCGGACGCGCGCGGGCGCCGCGCGCAGGAGAGCCCGCCGCCCGACCCCTGAGCTAGCCCCACAGCGCCGGCGGCGGCGCGAACATCGTCGCCCCGGCATACCGAATCCCCGGATCCCGGTCCCGAGCCAGCAACAGCGGCCCGTCGAGATCGACGGCGAGCGCGCCTTCGGTCAGCAGATAAGCCGGCGCCATCGCCAGCGAGGTCGCCACCATGCATCCGATCATCAGACCGAAGCCCTCCGCCAGCGCCGCCTCCCGAAGCGCGATCGCCTCCGTCAGCCCGCCGGTTTTGTCGAGCTTCACATTGACCACCTGGTAGCGTCCCTTGAGCGCCGAGAGATCGGCCGCGACATGGACGCTCTCATCGGCGCAGAGCGGTGTCTGGAGCCGGAGATCCGAGAGCGCCGCGTCCTCGCCCGCCTTCAACGGTTGCTCGATGAACAGCGTGCCGGCCGCCGCCGCCACCGGGTCGAGCGCCTCGAGCGTTTCCGCCGTCCAGCCCTCGTTGGCGTCGAGGATCAGCCGCGCTTTCGGCGCCGCCTCCCGGATCGCCCGGATCCGCGCGGTCTCGAGCGCGACGTCCCCGGATCCGAGCTTGGCCTTCAGGAGCGCGCCCGGATCGCCCGCCGCTTTGATCCGACGCGCCGCCGAGGCCGCCATCGCCTCCGGCGTCCCGAGGCTGAGGGTGGTCGCCGTGCCGGTGCGCTCCGGCGGCGTCAGACCGGTCATCTCGACCACCGGTCGCCCGGAGCGCTTCGCCTCGAGATCCCAGAGCGCGCAGTCGAGCGCGTTCCGCGCCGCGCCCGCCGGCAGCCGGGTCGCCAGCGCGACCCGCGCCGCGCGCGGATCCTCCGCCCAGGCCTGGGCCTCGTCGGCGAGCGCCCAGATCCGCTCCACCACGCCGTCCGGATCCTCGCCATAGCGGGCGTAGGGCGTGCTCTCGCCCTGGCCGACCATGCGCCCGTCCGAGATCCGCGCGACCGCCGTCACGGCGACGTCCTTCACGCCGCGCGCGATCGCGAACGGCTCGGCGAGGGGCCAGTCCTCGCTTCCGACCATCAGGGGCATGGCGGCTCCGCTTCGTTGCCTGCGCCGACAGTTAAGCGCAGAGCGTTCGTGCTGAAAAGCCAACGCCCGACCGCGGCGCAACCGCGATCGGGCGTCGAAACGTCTGAAACGGCCAGAGGTTCTCGGCTCAGTCTCCGAACCGACCGTCCGCCCGGCCCATCAGCATAAAGGCGCGTCCGGTCCGCGTGTCGGCGAGCTCCACCGCCCAGGTCGGATCGTCCGTCTCGTCGAACAGCCGCGACGCCATCGCCTCGTACTGTTCGAAGAACGTCTTCGCGAGTTTCGCGAACTCGGGGCGCTCATTGAGCGCGAACTCGACATCCTCGATCGCATGCGGATCCCGCACGCCGCCGATATCGAGCACCTCCTCGCTCTCGCCGTCGATCAGATACGCCCGCCACAACTCCACCGGCGCGTGGTGGACATGCATGTCCTCCATGAACAGGTTCAGGTCCGCCAGCGTGGAGAGCACGTCCTCGGCCGTCTGCAGCAGCGCCGCCGCAGCGCGGTCGGAGAGCACCGCATAGAGCGCCTCGAGCGTCTCGCGGTCGTCCTCGCTGTCCGGGAAGTTGGCCGCGCGAATGAACTTCTCCCAGTCGAGCGACGGCGCAGGCGGCGCGGCGGTTTCGCGCCCGCGCAGATCGCTCCGCTTGCGGTCGAGCGTGCGGCGCACCTCGTCCACCGGCTCGTCGCTGTCGACCGCGTCGAGCGAGGCCCGAACCGCCGAGCGAGAGCCGGTCCCGCCCGCGCGCTCGGTCCCGTTTCGCGGCGGCGGCGCGGCGTAGTCGTCGTCCGGATAACCAGGCTCCCCGAAGCCGTCGGGCTCGAAGGCGCTCGGCGCCGGCGCGCGGTCCTCGAAAGTCTGCGCGGCGTAGGGGGCGAAGCTCTCGCGCTCGGCGCGGCGCGGGGCCGGCGGCGCTTCCTGGGCGGGACTCGGCGCGCCTGCGACCGGCGCGGCCGCGCTCCGCTCCGCCAGCGCGCCCTGGGCCGCCAGAGCCTTGGCGATCATCGCCGCCAGCGCCTCGGGATCGGAGGCGAGGCCCCCGACCGCCCCGTCGCGCCGCGGCGCGCCGTCGAGCACGGTCGAGGCCTGCCGGAACCGATCCGCCTCCTGCTCGGCGCGGGTCGCCTCCGCCTCGATCTCCCGGACCAGCTTCGCCAGATGCTCGCGCTCGCTCTGCAGCCGCTCGCGCGATATTTGCGCGCGGTCTTCGGCGGCGGCGAACTTCTCGTCGAGATCGTCGAGCGCGCGCGCCGCGTTCTCGACCTCGACCCGCAGCGCGAGCGGATCCTGGCGGGCGAAGCGACGCGTCTGACGCGGCTGGCGAGCAAGCTGAGCGCCTCGGCGGCGCAGT
>JBCBRF010000202.1:0-6045 GCA_039819865.1 Pseudomonadota bacterium
GGCCGCCTGCTGATCGGCCCCCGCACGCCGGTGACGCCCGAAGGCTGCGCGGCGCTCGCCGAAACGCCCGTGCGCCTGTCGAAAAGTGGCGCGGCGATCGAGGACGGCGTCGGCGCCAACGCGCTCGACGGCCCGCTGAGCGCGCTCCGTCACCTCGTCGAGCTCCTTGCTGCGGATCCGGACGCGGAGCCGCTCCGCGCCGGCGACGTGATCTCGACCGGCACGCTGACGGATGCGCAGCCCGTCGCCGCGGGCGAGGTTTGGCGCGCGGAGTTCGGCGCGCCCCTCGGCGCGATCGAACTGACGCTCACCGCCTGATCGAAGGCGGGCGACCCGACCCAGACGACCCGACCCAGGCGACCCGACCCAGGCGACCTCAACGCGGCCGCTTCCACCACAGGTGACCCGAGATCACCGAACGCTAGATCTTTTGAGCAGGCCCAGCTCGCACGGAGATCCGCCGATGCCCCGCCCTCTCTTCAGCGCGCTCGCCGCGGCGGCGGGCCTCGCCCTGTCCGCCGGCCCCGTGGCGGCCGAGGCCATCGAAGGCCGCTTCGTCGAAGGCGCGCCGACCGACCGGTTCGAGATCCGGAACGCCGCCACCTGCCCGCTCGATGCCGCCCGCATCACCATCGATCTCGTGGGCTCCGCCGGCTCCCTCTATTTCGACGTGACCGGCTCCGGCGCCGGCCTCCAGGTCTTCCAACCCTTCCGCCTCGGCGCGGGCTCCGACCTCGTGACCTCGGTCCGGCCGATCGAGGACGGCGACCGCAGCGCCGAACTGGAGGTGCGCGGCCTTCCCCCCGGCGCGTCCGTCGACTTCACCATCGATGTCGACGACGAAGCGCCTCAGAGCGCGCGGGGCCAGACCCAGATCTCGGGCTCGGAGATCGAGGGCGCCGCCCTTCGCGCCAGGCTCGCCGACGGAACCGAGCTGTCCGCGATCTTCGGCCCGGACGCGGTGGCGCGGCTCGAACTGCCGGCCTGCGCGCCGACCGGCTGACCGAAGGGGACGGCTGGACGCGACCCCGCCGACATCGGAGACTGCGCCGCACCTTGCAGGGAGGAGCGGGCCATGCCGGACGATCGCGGCGTTCTCGAAATCGAGCGGTCGAACGGCGTTGCGATCGCCACGCTCTCGCGTCCGCCCGCAAACGCGCTGACCGCGGCCTTCCTCGATCATATCCGCGAACGCTTCGCCGCGCTCGAGGCGGACCCGCAAGTCTCCGCGGTCGTGCTGACCGGCGCCGGCCGGGCTCTGTCGGCCGGCATGGATCTGAAGACGCTGCCCGGAATGGATCTCGACGCCCAGGCCGCCGCCGTCGACGCGCTCAACGCCGGCTATGGCGCGCTCTACGGCTTCCAGAAGCCGCTGGTCGCGGCCGTCAACGGCGCTGCGGTCGCGGGCGGGCTGTTCTTCGCGCTGTGCGCCGACCACCGCCTCGCCGCGCTGGGGGCTGGCCCGTTCAGTCTGCCCGAAGTGCGCGTCGGCGCGCCCTTCCCGATCGGCGCGCTCGAGATCGTCCGCGCGGAGCTGTCGCCCGCCTGGGCGCGCCGGCTGCTTCTGGCCGGCGGAACAATCGACGCCGCCGCCGCCCGAGACGCCGGGATCCTCGACGACATCGTCGCCTCCGAGACCTTGATCGACCGCGCCGTCGAGACCGCGGCCGCCCTGGCCGCGAGCCCGCCCGCCGCCTATGCGGCGATCAAACGCCAACTCCGCAAGCCCGTCCTAGACCAGATCGCCCGAACGCTCGCCGCCGGCGACGATCCGCATCGCCGCCCGTGGCTGGTCGCCGACCCGGCTGAAACCGTGCCGCGAATCCTCGGACGCGGCTGATTGGGGATTGACCGTTCAGATTGAGCATTCTAAGCCAGAACGCATGTTCTGAGCGATTAAATCGCTTCCCATCCGAAGGAGAGCCGGCCATGCCGATCGGCGGCGCGCGTCGGGCTGAGGCGGTCGAAATCGCCAAGGAAATCTTCTGGAAAAGCGGCTACGCCGACGCCTCGATCGCCGAAATCGTCGAGGCGACGGGCCTTAATCGTTATGCGCTCTATTCGGAATTTGGCGGCAAGCGAGAGCTGTTTCTTGAGGCTCTGGACAGCTACTACAATCAGTGCGGCGAGAAGTACCACGCAGCCGTGCAGGATCCCAAGCTGAAGCCGCTCGAGCGCATTCAGATCGTGCTGCAAATGATGGCCGAGGATGTGGGCGCCCAGGAGCGCGGCTGCCTGATGTGCCAGATCGCCGTTGAAGTCGCCCGCGAAGACGAGGGGATCGGGACCGCCGTCGGGAGCTATTTCGAGCAGATCCGCGACGCGCTTGAAGCCCCGTTGGCCGAGGCCGCCGCCGCGGGCGAGTTGAACCCCAACCTGTCGCCGAAAGACGCCGCCACCGTCGTGTTCGACGCCAAGATGAGCCTCGGCGTCCACGCCCGTTCCGGCGCGGATCCCGAGCAGTGGCGCCGCATCGTCGCCGCCACCATGGCGGCGATCTCCGCCCCGCCCCTCGCTCCCTCGACAACCTGACCACAGCGTAGCGCGGAGCAACGGCTCGCGCACCCCTCAGAACAGCAATTCCAGAACAGTGGTTCTAGACAACTCGCCGAAAACCCACGCGCCGCGTCGCTAATCCTTCGCACGCGGAAAGCCTGATCGGAGCCCCGAATGCACACCGCCCGAGCCCGCCTCGACGCCTTCGCCGTCGCCCTGGCCGCCTGGATGATCCGATGGCGCTATCTCGTGATCCTGACCTGCCTCGCCGCCGCCTTCGGCATGGCGAGCTTTGCGGCCAACTTGACCATCGCCAACAATTACCGCGTGTTCTTCAGTCAGGAGAACCCGGAGCTGGCGGCGTTCGAAGAGTTTCAAGCGACCTATACCAAGAACGACAACATCTTCTTCGTCGTTCGTCCCGCCAGCGGCGACGTCTTCGACGCCGAGACGCTCGCCGCCGTCGAGGATCTGACCGAGGCCGCGTGGCGGATCCCCTACTCGATCCGGGTCGACAGCATCACGAACTTTCAGTCCACCCGCGCCGTCGAGGATGAGCTGATCGTCGAGGATCTGGTCGCAGACGGCGCGTCGCTGCCCGAGGCCGAGCGCGCCGCGAAACGCGCGATCGCTCTGGCCGAGCCGCTGGTGCGCGATCAGCTCCTGACCGCCGACGCCTCCGTGACCGCCGTGAACGTGGTCCTGCAGTTTCCGCAAAAGAGCATCGAGGAGGTGCCGGCCGCCGTCGAGCACGCCCGCGGCCTCCGCACCGAGATCCTGGAGCGCCACCCGAGCGTCGCGATCGACCTGACCGGCGTCGCGATGCTGAACAACGCCTTCAACGAAGCCGGCGTCTCGGACATGACGACGCTCATTCCGGCGATGTATCTGGTGGTTCTGCTTTCCGCCGTCGTCGCGCTCCGCTCGGTCTCGGCGGCGGTCGGGTGTCTCGCCGTCATCACCACCTCCGTGCTGGTCGCCATGGGCGGCGGCGGTCTGATGGCGGTCGAACTGACCCCGATTTCCTTCGCCGCGCCCACCGTGGTCATGACCCTGGCGGTGGCCGACACCATCCACGTCCTCATCTCTATGCGCGAGGGCATGCGCTCGGGGCTAGAGAAGCGCGCCGCCCTGATCGAGGCGTTCCGCATCAACTTTCTGGCGATCACCATCACCTCGCTGACCACGATCGTCGGCTTCCTGGCGCTCAACTATTCCGACAGCCCGCCCTTCTGGCATCTCGGCAATATGACCGCGATCGGGATCTTCGCGGCCTGGCTGTTCTCCGTCACCCTGCTCCCGGCGCTGGTCAGCCTGTTGCCCTTCAAGGCCCCGCCGCCGCGCAAAACCGGCGACGGCAACCTTATGCGCGCGCTGGCGGATTGGGTGATCGCCCAGCGCAAAGCGCTGTTGATCGCGATGTCCGCCGCCTGCCTCGGCATGATCGCCCTGATCCCGCAGACCGAGTTCAACGACCAGTGGGTCCAGTATTTCGACGAGCGCATCGAGTTCCGGACCGCCTCGGACCGGTCCCTCGAGGATTTCGGCCTTTATCCGATCGAGTTCTCCGTGCCCGCCGGCGAGCCTGGCGGCGTTTCCGACCCCGCTTTCCTAGAGCGGCTCGAGGCGTTCGCGGATTGGGCGCGCGAACAGCCCAACGTCACCCACGTCTATGCGCTCACCGACATCATCAAGCGCCTGAACAAGAACATGCACGGCGATGACGAGGCCTATTACCGGATACCCGACGACCGCGAGCTGTCGGCGCAGTATCTGCTGCTCTACGAGCTGTCGCTGCCCTTCGGTCTCGACCTGAACGACCGGGTGAACATCGACAAATCCGCGACCCGGCTAAGCGTCACCATGGGCGACATCACCACCGGGGACACCAAAGCCTTCCTCAACGCGGCCAACGCCTACATCGAGCAGAACTTCCCCGAGAACCAGCGCGCCGACCCGACCTCCGCCCAAGTCATGTTCACGTACATCACCGACCGCAACGTCGAGAGCATGCTGGTTGGCACCGGCATCGCGATCCTGGCGATCGGCGCGATCATGACGGTGACGCTTTGGAGCATCCCCCTCGGCGCGCTCAGCCTGCTGACCAACGGCCTGCCGATCCTCTGCACCTTCGGGCTTTGGGCCGTGCTGGTCGGCGAAGTCGGCTTTTCGGTCGCGACGGTCGCCTCGATCTCCCTCGGCATCGTGGTCGACGACACCGTCCACTTCCTGACCAAGTATCAGCGTGCGCGCCGCGAGGGGCGCGACGCCGAAGACGCGATCCGCTACGCCTTCGAGACCGTCGGCGTCGCGCTGTTCGTGAACACCGTGATCCTGGTGCTCGGCTTCCTGGTGCTCACCTATTCGAGCTTCAAGCCGAACGTCGATCTCGGTCTCCTGACGATCATGGCGATCGTGCTCGCCCTGATCATCGACTTCCTGCTCCTGCCCGCGCTGCTTCTGCTCGGCGACCGCCGCACGGCGTCCGCTCCCGAGCCGCAGTCGGCCTGAGCCGGCATCGCCCGCAAGATCCCTCCAAAAAGAGAGAGAGACCTCGATGAGAGCCTTGACCACTCTGACGGCCGCCGCCCTGACGGCCCTCGCCCTCACTCCGGTCCTGAGCGCCAGCCCCGCGCTGGCCGACGCGGAGCGCGGCTTCGAGATCGCCGCCAAGTCCGACCGCTCCGACAACGGCTTCGGCGACAGCTTCTCCGCCGCCAAGATGATCCTCCGAAACGCCGCCGGGCAAACCACCGAGCGCGAGATGACGTTCTCCACGCTGGAGCGCGAGAACGAGGATGTCGGCGACAAATCCCTCGTCGTCTTCCAGCGCCCGCGCGACATCCGCTCCACCGCGCTGCTAAACCACTCGAAGATCCTGGAGGCGGACGATCAGTGGCTCTATCTGCCGGCCCTGAAGCGCGTGAAGCGGATCTCCTCGGCCAGCAAGTCGGGTCCCTTCGTCGGCAGCGAATTCGCCTTCGAGGACTTCACCGCCACCGAGCTCAATAAGTTCAGCTACGAATATGTCGGCGAGGACACCGTCGACGGCCTGAAAGTCTTCGTGGTCGATCGCTTTCCGCGCTACGAGAACTCCGGCTACACCCGCCAGCGCTCCTACATCGACCAGGAGCACTACCAGGTCCGCAAGCTCGAATTCTTCGACCGCAAGGAGGCGCTGCTGAAGACGCTGCAGTTCCTCGACTACAAGCTCTATGACGGCGCATTCTGGCGGTCCCACCTTTTCCGCATGGAGAACCACCAGACCGGCAAGGGCACCGACATCATCTACGAGGGCTACGAGTTCGGAACCGGCCTGACCGAGGCCGATTTCGTTCAGGGAAAACTGACGCAAATCCGATAGCGGTCGGCGGCGGCCGGCGCTCAAACCAATGCCGCCTTCTCCGGCCGGATCGGGTCGGGGAAGCCTCAGAGAAACGCCATCGCGCGGGGGCGACGATGAAACTTGAACGACCGAAATCCAAGCGACCGAGCCTTGTCGCCGCCATGGCGCTGGCCTCGGCCCTCGCCTCGGCGGCGCCGTCTTCG
>JBCBRF010000203.1:0-6034 GCA_039819865.1 Pseudomonadota bacterium
GGCGCGGCCTCGGCGGTGGCGACGCTCTCGGGGCGCGAACCGGTTCAGTACCATGCGGACCATTCGCGGCCCGAGCGCCCGGCGATCCGCACGCTCGCGGAGGAGATCGGCCGCGTGATGCGCTCGCGGGTGGTCAATCCGAAATGGATCGCCGGGGTGCGCCGCCACGGCTACAAGGGCGCGTTCGAGATCGCGGCGACGGTCGACTATCTGTTCGCCTTCGCGGCCACCACCCGTGCGGTCCGGCCGCATCATTTCGACCTGGCGGCGGCGGCCTATCTCGAAGACGACGAGGTCCGCGCCTTTCTGGCGGACGCGAACCCGGCGGCGCTCCGCGAGATCGCGGACCGCTTTCAGGAGGCGATCGATCGGGGCTTTTGGGCGCCGCGCTCGAACCGCCTGCCGGGGCTGCTGGAGAGCGTGCGCGCGACCGACCCCAAACCGGAGAATTGAGGGATGTACGACTGGATCCTGGTGCTGCACATCGCGGCCTGGACGAGCTGGATGGCGGGGCTGTTCTATCTGCCGCGCCTGTTCGTCTACCACGCGGAGCGGGGCGGCTCGAATGCGGAGATGGCGGAGACCTTCGCCGTCATGCAGCTGAAGCTGATGCGGCTGATCATGAACCCCGCGATGATCGTGACCTGGGCGACCGGGCTCTGGCTCGCCTATGACGGCTTCGGCTTTCAGGGCGGCTGGCTGCACGCCAAGATCACGCTGGTGCTCGGCATGTCCGCCTTCCACGGGATGTGCGCGAAATGGCGGAAGGATCTCGCGGCGGGGACGTCGGAGAAATCGGGACGGTTCTTCCGCATCGCCAACGAGGTCCCGACCGTGATCTTTCTGCTGATCGTGATCCTGGCGATCGTGAAACCGTTCTGAGCGCCGCTCCTCGAGCCGCCCTGACGCGCGGCTCTCCTCGCGCGCCGGCGCCGCGTAAGGGGCGGCCGAGGAGATCGCCGCCGCGATCGACGAGGCCGCCGCCCCACCTCATCAACAGAGAGCCCCGATGACAGACGCCCCCGACCCCGCCGCCGAGCCCAGCCAAGATCTGGAGAAGCACGCCGCCAAGATGGCGAAGAAGAAAGCCGCGCGTGACAAGATCATGGCCACCAAGTCCGATGAAAAGGGCCTGGTCATCGTCCATACCGGCAAGGGCAAGGGCAAATCGACCGCCGCATTCGGCATGATCTTTCGCTGCATCGCGCACCAGATGCCATGCGCGGTGGTGCAGTTCATCAAGGGCGGAATGGCGACGGGCGAGCGGGACCTGATCGAGAGCCGCTTCACCGAGCTCTGCCAATTCCACACCATGGGCGAGGGCTTCACCTGGGAAACCCAGGACAAAGTCCGAGACATGGCGATGGCGGCGGCGGCGTGGGAGAAGGCGAAGGAACTGATCCGAGACGAGCGCCTCCGCATGGTGCTGCTCGACGAGATCAACATCGCGCTCCGCTACGACTATCTCGACGTCGCGGAGGTGGTCGCTTTCCTGGCCGCCGAGAAGCCGCCCATGACCCACGTCGTCCTCACCGGCCGCAACGCCAAGGACGAGCTGATCGAGGCGGCGGACCTGGTCACGGAGATGGAGCTGGTGAAGCACCCCTTCCGGTCAGGGGTGAAGGCGCAGCAGGGGGTGGAGTTCTAAACACGGCTGCCAAAACGATACAGCGGCGTGACGCCTCAGTTGCTCGCCAGCGTGGGATCATAGAAAGATCCCGCCGCAACCGAACTGAGGCGGACTGCATGCGTCTGCGGCAATGGATCTCCGGGCGGCTCAAGCGCTTTTTGGTGGAACAACGTCGGCTCGCCCGTTCATGGACGTCGTCCCAGGAGCGCGCCGGGCGCCTTAAGCCCGCCTCGGGTCGGCATTTCAGAAACCTGATCGACGCGGCGACGTTGGCCTACCTAGCCGCTTTCTATCTGTTTCTCGGGCCGTTCATCCTCATTTTCGACTTCATCGCCGTCGCTTTGGCGAAAACCAACCTGGGATCGACCCGCGGCAGCCGCGTCCGCCGATTGGTATCCTGGAGCGGCGACGCGCTGCTTATTCTGCTTGCAGCCGAAACTTACGCAGCAACGCACAGCGCCACACTGGATCCGCCTTCCTGGTGGCTTCACGCGACGCTTCTGACCGCTTCTCTACTATTCTTTATGGCGGTGGTGGTGGGCGTCATCTACTTGCAGACGCACCCTGACGAGGACGATCCTTTCCGTGTCGACGCGCTGCGTCTCGTCAAAGACGTCGTCTTATCGAGCGGCTTGGCTGTGTTCGCCTTCAGCTATTTGTACAGATCTGAGGGATTAATCTTCGGCCTGGGAGACGCAAGCGAGTGCCTCACGCTCGCCGAAGTCCCGGAAAAACTAGCAGCGTCGGACTTCTTATACTTCTCCGCCGTCTCTTTTTCTACGCTGGGCTTTGGCGACTTCGCGCCATGCCCTGAAGTCCGGCTCGCGGCTTCGGCCCAAGCGATTTACGGCAATTTGCACCTTGGTATGATCGCCGGCGGCGTTTTGTACTACCTTCAAGAGCCGAAACGCAGCGCCATTCGACGCTGAATTCAGAAGAGACTTCTGACCGAAAGTTCGAGGACCACCACCACCGCCGCTACAGCGATCGCAGTCAAGGCCGCTCCATAAAAAGCTTTTTGAGTTTTTTGGGACATGTGCGATACCACCACTTAGCTTCATTGTCTAAATACAGCGGCCCTTACACACAATCAAGAATAATTCTGGGGCGCCCAATGGTGATTCTTTGTTAAATCATTTTGGAGAAACGAAGGATTGCCGCACTCGCAAGAGCCCCACCAGTAGCGCCGGTGATGAACGCGAGATCGGATCAGGATTGTCTCCATCTTAACCACCATCTGAAAACGGCGCCACGTACGCGTGGCGTCCTCCGCAAAGCCAACGCCCAATGTGACGCCAACCATGCCCACTCGCCTTTGCGCAGCCCTCATGATCCAAGGCGCCGGCTCCAATGTCGGCAAGTCGATGCTGGTCGCCGGGCTCTGCCGGGCGGCGCGTCGACGGGGACTGTCCGTTGCGCCGTTCAAGCCGCAGAACATGTCGAACAACGCCGCCGTCACCGTCGACGGGGGCGAGATCGGGCGGGCCCAGGCGCTCCAAGCCCGCGCCGCCGGACGCGAGCCGCACACCGACATGAATCCCGTCTTGCTGAAGCCCGAGACCGAGACCGGCTCACAGGTCGTGGTCCAGGGCCGCCGCGTCGCGACCGTCAAGGCGCGGGACTATGCGGCGCTGAAGCCGACGCTGCTCGACGCCGTGCTCGCGAGCTTCCGCCGCCTCTCCGCGACCGCCGATCTGGTGCTGGTCGAGGGCGCGGGCTCTCCGGCGGAGGTCAATCTCCGCGCGGGCGACATCGCCAATATGGGCTTCGCCCGGGCGACCGAGACCCCGGTCGTCCTTGTCGGCGACATCGACCGCGGCGGGGTGATCGCGCAGCTCGTCGGAACCAAAGCCGTGCTCGACCCGGAGGACGCGGCCTTGGTCCGCGGCTTCCTGATCAACAAGTTCCGCGGCGATCCGAGCCTGTTCGACGACGGCTACCGCCTGATCGAGGAGCGCGCCGGATGGCCGGGCTTCGGCGTTTTGCCCTGGTTTCCCGAGGCCGGGCGTCTCCCCGCCGAGGACGCCCTCGATCTGCCCCGCCGCACCGGAGAGGGCCCGTTCAAAATCGTCTGCCCGCAGCTCTCCCGCATCGCGAATTTCGACGATCTCGACCCGCTCGGCGCCACGCCCGGCGTCTCCGTCGAGATGATCCCTCCGGGGCGCGCCCTGCCCGGCGACGCGGATCTCGTGCTGCTGCCGGGCTCGAAATCGACCCGCGGCGACCTCGCGTTCCTGCGGGCCCAGGGCTGGGACGTCGATCTCTTCGCCCATGTCCGGCGCGGCGGGCGGGTGCTCGGGATCTGCGGCGGCTACCAGATGCTCGGTCGACGGATCGCGGACCCGGACGGCGTCGAAGGCCCTGCGGGCGAGACCGAGGGGCTCGGGCTGCTCGACGTCGAGACGCTGATGTCGTCGGACAAGCGCCTGGCGCGGGTGCGCGGGCGGGACCCTGAAAGCGGGCTCTGCTTCGAGGGCTACGAGATCCATATCGGGCGGACTGACGGGCCGGATCGGGCGCGGCCCTGGCTCGAGATCGAGACCGAGACCGAGACTGGGGCCGCATCTGGGGCCGCATCGGGGACCGAGAGTGGGGCCGAGACTGGGCCGGGTTGGCGGCCGGAGGGCGCGATCTCGGCCGACGGGCGAGTGATCGGCGCCTATATCCACGGCCTGTTCGGCGCGACCGGGTTCCGCACCGAGATGCTGCGCCGCTTCGGCGCGACCGCAGAGCCCTTCGACCACGCGGCGTCGATCGAGACGACGCTCGACCAGCTCGCGGATCATCTGGAGGCGCATCTCGACATCGACGGCTTGCTGGCCCTGGCTAGGATCTCCTGAGGCCGGGCCGGAGCGCCGACGAGCCGCGTCTCACAGCCCCGCCAACGCCGCCAAAACCGTGATCAGAAGCAACGCGGCCCAGGCGCGCCAGATCAGACGCACCGCCAGGCGGACATCCCCAGCCGTCGCGCCGCGCCGCCCTTCCGCGTTCAGCATCGGATCGGCGGTCTCGACGCCGCCATAGATCCGCGGCCCGGCGAGCGCGAGGCCGAGCGCCCCCGCCATCGCGGCCTCCGGCCAACCGGCGTTCGGCGAGGCGTGCTTTCGCGCGTCGCGGAGCATCGTGAGCAGCGACCGAGAAGATCCCGCCGCCCCGGCGATCAGCAAACCGGACACCCGCGCCGGGATCAGATTGAGCAGATCGTCGAGCCGCGCCGCCGCCCAGCCGAACGCGCGATAGCGCTCAGAGCGGTGGCCGATCATCGAATCCGCCGTGTTCACCGCCTTGTAAACCAGCATTCCCGGCAGCCCGGCCACGGCGAACCAGAACAGCGGCGCGACGACCCCGTCGGAAAAATTCTCCGCCGCGCTCTCGATCGCCGCGCGCGCGACGCCCGCCTCGTCGAGCGTCTCCGGGTCCCGCCCCACAATGCGCGAGACGGCGCGGCGGCCCGGATCGAGGCCCTGATCGAGACCGTCGGCGACGGCGCGAACATGCTCGACCAGGCTCCGCTGCGCGAGCAGGATAGCCGCCATCAGGAGCGCTGCGACCGGACCGATTTCGGGGATCGCGGCGATCCCGGCGCCGAACGCGCCCGCCCCGGCCGCCAGCGCGAGAACCGCCGCCACGCCCTTCGCCCGCCGCCCCTCGCCGGCGTTCAGCCGACCGTCGAGCCAGGCGACCGCCCGTCCGATCAGCACCACCGGATGCGGAACGCGCCGCCACAGCGCCTCAGGCTCGCCAATCAGCGCGTCGAGCGCCAGCGCGACCGGCGCCAGCAAGAGCGGAAGCCAACCGAGCGCGAAGACGTCCCCGCTCACGGGACCAGCGCCTCGAGCCGCGGCCAGGCGTCCGGCTGCGGGAGCCCGATGCGGAGCCAGGTCCCGGAGTAGGGAAAGGCGCGAGTCCAAATCCGCGCCTCGGCGAGCCGTCCTTGCGCGGCGGCGGCGTCAGGCGTGTCGACCAGCCGAAACAGGTCCGCGCCCCCGACCATCCCCCACCCCATCGCCGCGCTCCAGGCGTCGAGCCGGGCGCCGTCGCGCGCGAGGCGCGCCCGGGTCTCGGCGATCCAAGCCGCGTCCGCAAGCGCGGCTCGGCCGATCTCAAGCGCCGGGCCGGACACCGCCCAGGGGCCGAGTCGATCGCCGATCCCCTCGATATCGCGCGCCGATCCGATGACGAACCCCAAGCGCAGACCGGCGAGGCCGAAGAACTTCCCGAAGGATTTTAGAACAAGAAGCCCCTCGCCGCCCGACCACGGAACCGCGGACGCCTCGGGCGTAGGATCGGCGAAACTCTCGTCGATCAGCGTGAAGCGCCCGTCGGCGGCGCGGGCGGCGAGCGCGTCCGGCGCAAACCGTCGCCCGTCCGGATTATTCGGGTTGACCACGACCAAGGCGTCCG
>JBCBRF010000204.1:0-6015 GCA_039819865.1 Pseudomonadota bacterium
GGGCCGCCTGGAGGCCTTCCGCGGGGGCGTCGCCATGGACGGCCGCACCGAGCTTTTGCTGCAAGGCCCGCCGGAGCTGAGTCTCGTCGATCCGCGCCAGTATCGCCTCGAGGTGATCCAGGCGATCGCCGACGACGCCCGCGCGGTGACCGAGGCGATGGGCGACGGCTATGCGGTCCGCGTCCAGGGCCTCGAGCGCGAACTCGCCTGGCGCCGCTCGGGCGACCTGGAGCTGAGCCTGTTCATCAGCCACAGCCTGACCGTCGCTCCAAGGCCTTGATGGCGAGACCTTGAGACCGAGGCCTTGATGGCGAGGCCTTGAGAGCCAAGCCTTGAGAGCGAGGCCTTGATAGCGAGACCCTGACCGGCGCGCCGGCGATCGCCCCGAGCGCGTCGGTGGACAGCGCGCGACCGAGCGTCGAGACTGCCCGCGAGATCGCGCAGGCGCCCTCCGGCGCGCGCGAAGTCGGAGCAGGAGACCAGCCCATGAACGAGACGCCAGACGCCGGGGCGCCGGTCGAGACCGTCGCTCTCACGCTCGCCGAGGCGGAGGCGCTGTCCCTCCGGGCTCTGACGCGCGCCGGCGCGGACGACGCCAACGCCCGCGCCGTGACCGCCGTGATGATCGCCGCCGAGCGCGACATCTGCGCCTCCCACGGCCTGTTCCGACTGGAGGGCTACGTCCAGGGTCTGACCAACGGGCGCGTCAACGGTCGGGCGGCCCCCAAGGTCGAGCGCCTCGCGCCCGGCGTGGTGGCGGTGAACGGGGATCGCGGCTACGCCCCGCTCGCCTTCGAAACCGGCCGGTCCGCCCTGATCGAGGCCGCCAAGACCCAAGGGATCGCCGCCCTCGCCATCCGCGACACCCACCATTTCGCCGCCCTCTGGCCCGAGGTCGAGGCGTTGATGGCGGCGGATCTCTGCGGCTTCGCCTTCACCGCCGCCACCCCGATGGTCGCGCCCGCGGGCGGTGCGCGGCCCTTCTTCGGCACCAACCCGATGGGCTTCGGCTTTCCCCGAGACCCTGAGGCGGGGCCGCCGCCGGTGTTCGACCAGGCCTCCGCCGCGATGGCCCGCGGCGACGTCCAGATCCACGCCCGCGACGGCCGCCCCGTGCCCGAGGGCGTCGGCGTCGGGCCCGACGGCCTGCCCACCACGGATCCGAACGCGGTGCTGGCGGGCGCCCAGCTCCCCTTCGGCGGTTACAAAGGGTCTTCCCTCGCCCTCATGGTGGAGCTTCTGGTCGGCGCCCTGATCGGCCAGCCTTTCAGCTATGAGAGCGACGCCGCCGCAAGAGGCGGTCCGGGCGCTCCCTTCGGCGGCGAACTGGTCCTCGCCCTCGATCCCGCCCGCTTCGGCGACGCGGGCGGCTGGCGAACCCGCGCGGAAGCCTTCTACGCCGCGCTGCTCGCGCAGGAGGGCGTGCGCCTGCCGGGCGCGCGCCGCCACGCCAACCGGGCCAAGACCGCCCAGAGCGGGATCGCGCTGCCGAAAAGCCTCTACGACACCGTCGTCGCGCTCGCCGGCCCCAAGGGCTGAGCCCGCGCCGCCTGCTCGGTGGATCCCTAGCCCGTCGGCCGCATAGCCGATCAGGAGCGCGCAGACTGAAGCGCCTGCGCCATCCGGATCGGACGCGCCATCGCCGCCGCAGCGACGTTGGAACTCGGAGATCTGAGGGCGCGCGCCTCATCCACGATCCGTTGGGCCGAGGCGAGCGGCGGGGCGAGCGCCGGGCGAGAACCCGCACGGTGCGAACTGTGTCGAGGCGTGGATCTGGCGCGCCGCGTTACAAGATAATCCAGCGCTCGCGCAGCGGCGGATCTGCGGCCAGGCCCCTGGTTTGCGTCGCTTGAACGTCCCGCATCCTGGTCCGTCGCCGCAACGCTTCGAAACGTCTGGACAACTTGACGCTAAGGCATTCGATTAAGGGTCGGATTCAATGCTAGGTGATCGAATTGAGACAGGACGACGCCCAGGACCCGGCTCTCCGCGGGACCGATGGGGCGGAGCCGCCCGCGCGCGCGCTTTCGGACCGCTCGACCGAACTCGCCGCCGCTTGCTCGCGCGCGCTTGAAGCGCTCGATCTGGAGCAGCCGATCGTCACGCGAGAGGGCATGACGGTCGACGATCTGGTGCGCGCCAAGATGCACTATCTCGTCGCGCAGGATCGCAGCCTCGTCCAGCAGATCCAGCTCTCGGACGCCAAGGCCGCGACTGTTCTGACCTTGATGGGTCTTCTGACTGTGAACAGCGATTCCGTGCCGCTCGGGACCGGCCCGGCCGCCACGCTGTCTCTGCTCTTCCTCGCTCTGATGGGCGGTTGTCTGGCCTGCGCGCTCTGGGCGGTGATCCCGCGCTATCCGCCCGGCTCGGTCAGAGACGCCCTGTCCGCTCGAGACCGCTATTCCTGGCCCGGTCTCGCCAGCGACGCGCTCGAGATCGACGACTATGCGGAGTTCATGCGCACCAGCCAGGCGAGCCAGATGATACTGTCCGTCGCCCGCAGCAACGCCGCGGTCTCGCGGATCCTGCTGAAGAAGTTCCGCGCTCTCCGGCTGTCCTTTCAGTTCGCCGGCGCCGCCGTGTTCGTCCTCGGCCTCCGCGCCGCCCTGGGGCTCTGAGGCTGAAGGGGAGCGCGATCGCGGTTCGGAGAAAAGCGAACATGGTCTAGGACCGTGGCGGGCGCGCGGCCGGGCGTTTCGGGATCGGCAGCCAATAGGGCGTCCGCGCGCGATACGCCTCGAACCGATCGCCGAACATCCGCTCGAACCGCCGCTCCTTGAACAGTGGGCCGATCAGGCAGTAGCCCGTCAGCCCGACCGCGAGCGCCAGCTGATCCGGCGTCCAGACCGGCGGGGTCCAGAGCGTCAGGGTGAAGGTCAGGTAGATCGGCTGGCGCGTGTAGCGGAACAGCCCCGTGGTCGGCATGTCGGGAAAGCGCGGCTTCCGCCCCAGAAACAGCGCCCGCCAGCCGAGCAGCCCGCTCTGCAGCTCGATCCCCGCGTCGAGCATCGACTTCATCAGGAGCGCCCAGGCCAGCAGATAGGCGCCCGTGAGCGCGTAGAGCGCCCAACCCTCCGCCGCCCACCACACCACGCCGCTCGGGCTCCAGAACGCGAACAGAAGCCCCACCTGCGCCGCCGCGATCGTCGCATAGGTCGTCGTCGCCAGGGTCTCGCCATAGGGCTCGGGCGCGAGGCGGCGCAGAAGCCGTCGACCCTGCGCCGTCAGCAGCCAGGAATGCCCAACGGCGAACTGCGCGATCAGCGCCGCATTGGCGAGCCAGCGCCAGGGGCCCTCGAACGGCCCGAGCGAGCGGCTCATGCCGAAAAACATCGCCAGCATCATCGCCCCGACGCCGAGCCCGAAGACCGCGTGGCAGCCCCCGCCATAGGCGAGCGCGACGGCGCGTCGTCGGAGCGCGTCACCGTCTGGGGACGCGCTCGGTTGCGGCCCGCCGGCGATCGGTTTCTGCAAATCCTGGGTCATAGCCGGGCGAGAGATATGCCGGCGATCGAGGCTCGCCACTCGGTCGAACGGCGTCGCCGGCTCAGGCCCGGCGCACAGGGAGCGCGGCGATCCCCTTCGCGCCGGTTTTGCCGCTCCAGCGCGGGCCGCCGTCGCCGAAGTCGAGCCGCATCGCCGCGGCCCGCTCGGCGAACTGCGTGAGCGCGATCTCCGCCTCCAGAAGCGCCAGCGCGCGGCCCAGGCAGAAATGCGGCCCCGCCCCGAACGCCAAGAGGCCTGCGGGCCGTGGCGCATCCGGATCGAGCGGCGCCGAGACGGGCTCGGGCCGCTCCGGATCCGAAAGCGCCGCCGCCAGCCCGAACAGCACGGTCTCCCCCCGCGCCAGCCGCGCGCCTTCGAAGGTTTGATCCTGTGCGGAAAGCGCCACGGTGAGCTGGATCGGCGGAAAGCGCCACAGCAGCGCGTCGACGAAGCGCGCCGCGAAGCCCGGCTCCTCCGCCAGGCGTCGTCGGAGCGCCGGCCCCTCGGCGTCCTCCAGCAGCCGCCAGACGCCCGCGCTGATCAGATGCGTGGTCGTGACGTGTCCGGCGAACAGCAGCAGCACGACGGTCGCCTCCAGCTCCGCCGCCGTCAGCCGGTCGCCCTCGGCCTCCGCGGCCACAAGGTCTGTGATCAACCCCGCTCTCGGATCGGCCCGCCGCGCGGCGAACTCTCGCCGGAGCCACGCGGTGAGCTGAAAGAGGTTGGGCAGCGCGGACAAGACCGACCAGAGCGAGCCGCTCGGCGTCAGCGCGTCCGCCCAGCGCGCGAACCGAGCCCGCTCCGCGCCCGCCACCCCCATCAGCTCTGCGATGATGGTGAGCGGAAAGGGCCGCGCATAGGCCCGCACCAGATCCTCGACGCCGCCGTCGGCCAGCCGCCCCTCGATCCCGTCGAGCAGCGAGCGCGCCGCCGCCGCCGCCTCCGGCCGAAGCGCCTCGACGCTGCGTTTGGCGAAGGCCTGATCCACCAGCGAGCGGAGCCGGCGATGCGCCTCGCCGTCGCGCGTGAGCATCGATTGCGTCAGTGCGCGGATCGCCCGCGGCGCCCAGTCGAGCAGCGCGATCGCGTTCGAGCGCCCGACGCTCACGGGCGCGCGTACGAACAGACCCTGATCCTTCAGCCCGGCCTGACAGCCCTCCGCGCGCGTGACCATCCAATGGGTCCCGAGCAGCGGCGCCTTCACCCGCGCCATCGGCCCGACCCGCGCCGCCGCCCGATAGGGCGCGAACGGGTCCTCATCCGCGCCGCGCCCCAGATCGATCAGTTCGGTCATGGCTCGGCCCTCATGCCTCCGCCCGCGGGCGACGAGGGCCGGGACGCCGACCCCTAGTGGGCCATGAAGATCGGGATCGGGCTTTCCCGCAGCAAGGTCTCGGTCACGCCGCCGAAGATCGCCTCGGACAGCCGCGAGTGCCCGTAGCCGCCCATCACGAGCAGATCGGAGCCGCGCTCCCGCGCCCGCTCGGACAGCGCGGACGCGATCCCGAAGGACCGGTTGAGCGTATTCGCATCGACCGGGACGCCATGCGCCGCGAGATACTCGGACGCGGCGAGGCTCGCGCCGTCATTGTCCGGACCGTCGTCGAACAGCGTCTCCACCGTGCAGACCTCGGCGCCCTCGACGTCCGCCAGCAGCGGCAGCGCGTCTCGGAGCGCCCGGGCCGCCTCCTTCCGCCCATCCCAGGCGATGAGCGCCTCGCGCGCCCGCCCGTCCGGCAGCCCGGTCTCCGGCAGCAGCAGGACAGGCCGACCGCTTTCGAACAGAGCGCCCCGGATCGCCTGATCGCGCTCCTCCCTTTCCGCAGGAGATCCTGCGGCGGCGGGCGACGCCAGCACCGACAGGTCGGCGTAGCGCGCATGCAGCGCAAACGCGTCGGCGGCGAGACCCGGCGCCCGCGCCGCCCGCGCCTCGAACCGTACGCCCTCGGCGCTCATCGCCTCCGCGAACCGCGTCCGCAACGCGTCCGCCCGTTCGTCGCTCTGGGCCGAGATCTCCGCCCAGACCTCGCCCATCGCCTCGGGCGATGCGAGCGTCAGGGGATGCGCCGGCGCGGCGAGCGCCAACCCGACGAGCTTGGCGTCGAAGCGCCGCGCAAGCGCCGCCGCGTGGGCGCGCCGCGTCTCGGCGGCGTCGTCGTCCGACAGATGGAGCAAGATGGTTTTATAGGTCATGCTGAGCCTCCGCAGGGCCGCGTCCGAAGCTCCCCTCCGAGCTCCGACTCGCGCGCCGTTGAGGCACAGTGTAAACGCGCCGGCCCGGACGCCTTGACCGCAATCAAGACCAACGCGCCGGCGCCTGATAAAACTCCTCGCGGCTCGTCGCCCTGCGTCGGGGGTGCGGGCGCGCGGGAGAAGTCACCTGCGGGTCACTTGGCCTTGTAGCCCTGACGCTCGGCGTTCGCTTCGGCGTCCTTCTTGGCCTTGTAGCCTTCGGAGGCCGCGCCCACGATCTTGCCGTTCGAGGCCATCCGCCGCCAGCGCCATTCCTCGCGTTTGTCCTGGTAG
>JBCBRF010000205.1:0-6000 GCA_039819865.1 Pseudomonadota bacterium
CCGACGGCTTCACCTTGTAGTAGGAGCCCCAATAGAACCCGATCACCGTCAGGTTCTTCACCAGCAGGATGTTGGCCGGGATCTGCGGGACCTCGCCGCTGGCGAAGCCGAGCGGCAGCAGCCGCGCCTCGGGGTTCGCGGCCCGGAGCGCCGCTTTCCAGAACGCCCCGCCGACGGGATCATAGACCACGTCCGCGCCGCCCAGCGCCTTCACCTGCTCGCGGAGCGCGTCGGGCCCCGCTTCGGCGTCGATCAGATGGTCCGCGCCCTTGGCCTTCGCGACCGCGAGCTTCTCCGCCCCGCGCGCGCAGGCGATCACCTCGGCGCCCATCAGATTGCCGATCTCGACCGCCGTCAGCCCGACCCCGCCGGCCGCGCCCAGCACCAAGAGCCGCTCGCCGGGCTCGAGCCCCGCCTTGTAGTCCAGCGCCACCTGCGAGGTGCCGTAGGCGACGGGCAGCGCCGCCGCATCGACGAACGGCATGGCGTCCGGGATCGGCGTGCAAGCCGCCGCCGGCGCCAGCGCCTGCTCCGCCATCCCGCCATGCCCCGTGGTCGCCGCCACCCGCGTCCCGACCGCGAGATCCACGCCCGCGCCCACCGCGATCACCTCGCCGCCGACCTCGAGCCCCGGCGCGAACGGGAGCGCCGGCTTCTCCTGATAGGTCCCCTTGACCATCAGCGTGTCCGCGAAATTCACCCCGCAGGCCCGCACCCGCAGCAGCGCCTGGCCGGGTCCGGGCTGGGGCGGCGGAACCTCGTCCAACCGCAGGGGCTCGCCGAGCGCGTGCAGACGCATGCTGCGCATGGGGGTCTCCATCTGGTAGGGATCCGCATCTTGTTCCGGAGGCGACCATGGCGTTGAGCGACGCGGCGCGCGAGTGCTTTTTGCGACAAGCCGAGAGCTGCCGGGCGCTCGGCTCGCCCTTCACGGCGCGGCTCCTCACGCTGCTGGCGGAGGGCTTGTCCGCCGACAGCCGCTTCGGCGCGCGGATCGAGGCCTGGTCCGGAGACCGCCACGACGACGCCGTCCCCCTGCGCGCGGCGGCGGCGCTCCACGCCTTGAAGCGCACGGGCGATCCGGGTCTCGCGGCGGTCTACCCGCCCGCCTCGGCGGACGACGCGACCCTCTCGGCGGCGCTCGAAGACGCGGTCTCGCGGGCCGACGACGCGCTGGCCGCCTGGCTCGACGGGCCGCCCCAGACCAACGAGATCGGCCGCTCCGCCGTGCTGCTCGGCGCCCTGCTGCATCTCGCCGCCGAGACCCGGATGCCGCTCACCCTGTGGGAGATCGGCGCGAGCGCCGGTCTGAACCTCCGCCTCGACCGCTACCGCTATCGCCTCGGCGCGGATCAGCCCGACGCGCGGACCTGGGGCGCGGCGGACGCCGCGGTCGCGATCCGATGCGCCTGGGAGGTCGCCGACGAGGCCCGCGACGCCCCGCCGCTCGACGCCCCGCTCCGGATCGCGGACCGCGCCGGCTGCGATCTGCGCCCGCTCGACCCCGCGGACCCGAACACCCGGGAGCGCTTGCTGGCCTACATCTGGGCCGACCAGACCGAACGTCTGATCCGCGCCGAGCTCGCGCTCGCCCTCTCCGCCGCGGACGGGTTGAAGATCGAGCAGGCGGACGCCGCCGATTGGCTGGCCGCGCGCCTCGCCGAACCCGCGCCGAGCGGGCGGGTCCGCGCCGTCCTCCACACGGTCATGTGGCGATATATGCCGCAGGAGACCCGCGCCCGGATCGAAGCGATGCTCGCGGAGGCGGGCCGCGACGCCCGCGCCGACGCGCCCCTGGCGCATCTGAGCGTGGAGCCCGACGAGACCCGCGGATCGGCGCGGATCGCGCTCACGCTCTGGGACGGAAGCGCCTCGGCCGGCCGGCCCCGGACGCTCGGCCGCGCGCATTTCCACGGCCTCTGGGCGCGCTGGTCCGGCGGCTGAGGCGCGGCGGCTGATCCGACGGAGGCTCGGCCCAAACCGCGCTCCGACCCGGCTCGGCCCCGAAGCGATGCGCCCGCGCAACGCTCGACCACCCAGCCCCGCCGACCGCGCCGCCGTTCGCCCACGGCCTTAACGCCCGATTAAGAGCTGCGGCGCGACCCCTGTCGGGCGAGCCGGGCGCTCTCGATATCGCCCGACGGTGGTTTCGCGTCGGGCGGGTCCGGCGCCCCTGACAACCGCGGATCGGGCCGCCGCCCGCCGCCTGAGACGAGCAGAGAAAAAGGGAAGGTTCAGGATGCTTCAGGATGTGAGCGACATGTTCGCCGCCCCGCGCCGCGGCGCCGCGGCCGAGAGCGCCGAGCGCACGCTGTCGCCGGAGGCGGCGGAGCGGATCCGGTGCCGTCGCGACGATTTCGACCTGTTCCGCGGCTACGCCTCGGACTTCTTCGCCGCCCCGCCGGCGGACGAGGGCCATGAGCGCATGGCGGCTCAGAGCGGCTTTCACTTCGCCCTGGGCGCCGAGCCCAAGGACGCGAAGAAGGACGCCAAGGGCAAGAAGCGCCCGGCCCGCGCGGTCGACCCGCGCGTGATCGAGGCCTTCTACGGAACCCGCCGCCTCGAAGCCTTCGACCAGGTCGAAGCCGACCGCCTCAAAGCGTCCTGGGACAAGGCCTCCGAGACCGGCGCAGCACTTCTCTACGTGCAGGGCGACGACGGCGTGGTCTCCGCTTTCCTCTATCCGGCCGCGATCGAGGGGATGAAGCCGGAGGAGGACGCCATCCTGCTCGCCCGCTTCTCCCAAACCGAAGCCTTGACCGGCAAAGGGCTGCTCGAATCCCACTGGGCCTTTCTGCGCGCTTACGCCGAGGCCAGCAGCCTTGACGGCGAGCCGGGTTGGCTCGACCATCTGCGGGTCGCTTGGCTTCGCCTAACCTGCCGCCGGCTGGTGGACGGGCGGCTGCAGCCGACGGCGCTGTGGGGCGCGGGCCTGCGTGGCCTGGGTCTCGCGCTGGCCGTCGCCGCCGGGGTGCTGATCGCGACTTGATCGCCACGCCGCGCGTCGCCGTGTTTCGACCCATTTTCGCCCTAAGCCGGCGTCGTTATGACGACGCTCGGCTCCGCTTCGACAGATCGATCCTCACGCCATGTTCGCCGCCATTCGCCCTTCCGGCCGTCCCTTCCGCGCCGCCCTGTCCGCGGCGCGCGTCGCGTCGGTCGGCCTCGCCCTCGGCCTCGCGGGCTGCGCGACGGAAGACGCGGTCCAGCAGGCGCCGGAGCTCGCCGCGGCCCCGGCCCCTCAGGCGGAGGTCGGCCCACCCCGCGTGATCGCGCCCCCGCCGCCGCCGCGCCAGCCCGATCTGGTCGTCATCGGCGCCGTCGCCTTCGCGCCGGCCCCTGAGGAGTTCGACCAGGACAACCCGGTCCTGCCCACCCTCGCCGATCTGTTGGCGGACGGGTTCGAGGACGTCGCGGTCCGCGCCACCGGCGACGGCTGGGGCATGGCGATCCTCTGCCGCATGCCCGAGACCGTCGCCCGCCTCGAAGAGCGCGGCGACCAGGATCTGCGCCAGCCCGACCTCGTACTGCTCACCCGCCCGCCGACCGAGGGCGAGAAGGCGCTCTGCGAGGAGCAGGGCGTCGCGCTCGAGACCGTGCCGATCGGCCGCTACCTGGGCGGTCTGCCGAACGACGTCCGGATCGAGGGCGCCTGGATCGCCTACAGCGCCGCGCGCATCGCCGACTTCCCCCAGAAGCGCGCGCTGATCGACAAGGCCCGCCTGCTGATCGGCGCCGACGGCTACTCCCAGCACTTCTCGGCGCTCTAAGACCGTGAAGACCATCGGGATCATCGGCGGCATGAGCTGCGAGTCGACGCGGCTCTATTACGACCGCTTGAACGCGCAGGCCCGCGCTCGCCTCGGCGGTCTGCACTCGGCCGAATGCGTGATCTGGTCTGTCGACTTCGCGGAGATCGAGGCGTTGCAAGCCGCGGGCGATTGGCGCGCGGCCGGCGAACGCCTGGCGGCCGTCGCCCGGCGGCTCGAGCGCGCGGGCGCCGGGCTGCTGATCCTCGCGACCAACACCATGCACAAGGTCGCGCCCGCCATCGAGGCGGCGGTCGCGATCCCGCTTCTTCACATCGCCGACGCCACCGCGGCCGCGATCCGCGCCGCCGGTCTCGCACGTCCCGGCCTGATGGCGACCGCCTACACCATGGAGCAGACCTTCTATCGCGGCCGTCTGGAGGACGCTGGGCTGGAGCCGCTGATCCCCGACGACGCCGACCGGGCGGCGACCCACCGGATCATTTACGAGGAGCTCTGCAAGGGCGTCGTCCGGCCCGAAAGCGCCGACGCCTACCGCGCCATCGCCGCCCGTCTGGTCGCCCGCGGCGCCGACAGCCTGATCCTCGGCTGCACCGAGGTCGGCATGCTGCTCGGACCCGAGGACATCTCCGTCCCGGTGTTCGACACCACCCTGATCCACGCCGACCGCGCGCTCGAAGCGGCGCTCGCCTGAGCGCGGATCCGACCGGCTCGGAACAAGCCCGCAGGCCGCGTCAGCGCCGCAAAGCTGGGCTATGACCGATTGAAAGGCCCGAGTCGGGGCGATCCGAAGCGGTCGCCCGAAGCCAGGAGGTCCGCATGCGCGCCGCCCGCTCCGTCCTCGCCATCGCCCTCGGGCTCCTCGCGCTCGGCGCGACGCCCGCCGCGGCGCAAAACCTCGCCCAGCAATGGAAAGCTCGTCTCGCCGGATCCCGGCTGACCGCCTACCAAGGCTCCGTCGTCAGCAACAACAGCGCGCTGACGGTGATCCGGTTCTGCCGCAACGGCCGCTACGACTATTACCGCGAGGGCTCCTGGTCCGCCCCGGGCGTGGCCGGCGGCGCCAACCAGGGCCGGATCAGCGGCGTCTGGGACGTGCGGACCCAAGGCCCCTCCGCCTTCCTGGTCTATCGCACCGACCAGGGCCAGCAGGGCTATTTCCCGATGTATCTGCAGAACAACGGCCGCGTGAACATCGGCGGTCTCGCCTACGCCGTGGAGCAGGGCGCCGCCGGCTGCTGACCTCGCGACGAGGCGGAGCGCGCCGTAGTCTGGGCCCGCCCCGGGCTCAGAGATCCGCGGTCACGCGCCTCGGCCTCCGACAATCCCACCCGGAGCCCGCGGCGACAGCGCCTGGCGGAGCGCGTCGATCGCGACGCGCACCTTCCGCGGCAGAAAGCGCCGGCTCGGATACGCCGCCCACACCGCCGATCCGAACGCGCCGGCCGCCGCCTCCCAGTCCGGCGACAGCGCGACGAGCCGCCCCTCCTCGAGCGCGTCGTCCACCATCCAATCGGCGAGGAGCGCGGGCCCGAGACCGGCCAGCGCCGCGGCGCGAAGCCCGAGCGGGTTGTTGAACAGAAGCGCGCCGGAGACCGCGACCACGCGCTCCTCGGCCCCGCGCCGAAACCGCCAGCGGGATCGATGCTCGGGCAGATCGAGCAAGAGGCAATCGCGCTCCGAGAGCATCTCCGGACGATCGAGCCCGGCCGCGTCGGCCCAGCCCGGCGCTGCGACCACGCGGTACCGCGTCTCGGCAAGCTTCGCCGCCACCAGATCGCCCGAGAGCCCCGGCCCGTGCCGAACCGCCAAATCGATCCGCTCCCCCACCAAATCCAGAGTCGCATCGGTCGCGATCAGCTCGACCCGAAGCTCGGGATGGGCGCGCCGAAGCTCGGTCAGCACCGGCGTCAACCGTCGCGCGGCGAACGCGGTCGAGGCGGTCATCCGCAAGACGCCGGACGCGCCCGCCCCGTCGCCCGCGCCGCGCGCCGCCTCCGCCGCGGCTTCGAGCGCCTCCAGACCCGCCTCCGCGCGCGCCAAATAGGCCTCTCCCGCCTCCGTCGCCGTCAGCCGCCGCGTGCTGCGCTGAAACAGCCGCGCGCCGATCTCGGCCTCGGCCTGCGCCACCGCGCGCGAGACGCTCGACGGATCGAGGTCGCGCACCCGCGCCGCCGCCGCGAACCCGCCGCAGCGACGCACTTCCAGCAGCAGTCTAACAGTAGTGAGA
>JBCBRF010000206.1:0-5996 GCA_039819865.1 Pseudomonadota bacterium
CCGGACTGTCCTGAGCGCGATCTGCTGATCGAAGACGTCGCCGCGCTCGCGCACGGGTTCGCCAAGATCGCGGACGCGTCGTACCTCCGAGTGCGCCTCGACGTCGTGACGACGAACGCCTGCCGAAAGTTCCATATCGACTCCGTGACCGCGCGGCTGATCTGCACCTATCGTGGAACCGGAACGCAGTACGGGAATTCGTCCGGGAAGTCGTTTGGGGGCGGCGAACCCCAGACTGTCCTCACGGCGCCGACAGGATCGCCGATGGTCCTGCGCGGGACCCTCTGGCCCGAGGACCCTCCTTCGGGCTTGCTTCACCGCTCCCCTCCGATCGCTGGAACCGGAGAAACCCGTCTACTCCTCGTGCTGGACCCGGTCGACGATCCGATCAGCGAGGACGGATAGCGGTTCTCGCCGGAAGCGCGTCGCGGCGCCTGGGACTAACGCGAGGCGCCGCCGCTTTCAGACAAACCGGCCCGACCGACGCCTCCGGCGTTGATGGGGCCTTTCCGCCCAAAAGGATCTCCGGCGCGCCGCCTGCGTCCGCAATGTGAATGGACTTCGCCGAAGCCCCCGCGCTATCGACTGCCGCCGTAAGCATGGGGAGCCGCGCCGGCGGGGGAGCCCGGCGGCCGGGGCCGGAACAGGGCGGGGAGCGACCGTGAAACGACCACACCGAACCGCGCATGCGTCGATTTGGGTCGTCCTGGCCGTCGCGATTCCCGCCGTGATCGTCCTCGCCATCGTCATCCGTCAGGACCTCTCTAGCGCCGAGCCCCCCGAGCGTCTGGAGCCCCCGGCGGGAGCGTCTCAGTGAGCGTCCAGTACAAACCCGTGCTCTGGGACCGCAGCAAATGGGTCTATGACCTGATCCTGCTGATTTGCGTGGTCGGCTATCTCTACATCTATCTTCGCCTCGCCCCGGGCGACGCGGACTGGACGCGGCCCGTCGACGCCCAGATCCAGCGCATGCGCGCCTTCGGAACCTGCGCTTTCCTGATGCTGACCGTGATCCTCTGCATCGGGCCGCTCGCCCGCCTCGACGCCCGCTTCACGCCGCTCCTCTACAACCGCCGTCATTTCGGCGTCATGACCGCGGTCGTCGCCGCGGCGCATGCGAGCTTCGTCCTCGCCTGGTACTTCGGCTTCAGCCAGACCCCGGCCGAGCAGGCGCTGCTGTTCTCGAACACGAGCTACGACCGCCTGCTCGGCTTCCCGTTCGAGGCGCTCGGGATTTTCGCGCTCCTGATCCTCGCGATCCTCGCGGTCACCAGCCACGACTTCTGGATGAGCTTCCTGACGCCGCCGGTCTGGAAAGCGATCCATATGAGCGTCTACGTCGCCTACATCGCCGTCGTCGGCCATGTCGCTCTTGGTTCCTTCCAGTCGGACCTCACCTCCGCCTTCCCCTATGTCGCCTTCGCCGGCGCGCTGATCGTCTCGGGCCTGCACCTCGCCGTCGCGTTCCAGGAGCGGGCGCGGGATGTTGAGCGCCGCGACCGGGACGGCCCGTGGGTCCGCGTCGGCGGCGTGGAGGAGATCCCGAACGACCGCGCCAAGATCGTCGCGTTGCCGGGCGGCGAGCGCGTCGCGGTGTTCCGCCATGGCGGCCACAAGATCTCCGCGCTGTCCAATGTCTGCGCCCACCAGAACGGCCCGCTCGGCGAGGGGCGCATCATCGACGGCTGCGTCACCTGCCCCTGGCACGGTCACCAATTCAACCCGGAGGACGGCTGCGCCCCCGCGCCTTTCACCGACCGGGTCCCGACATATCGCCTGAAGTTCGAGCATGGCCAACTCTGGGTCCATCCGGAGCCCATGGAGCTGGGCGTCCGCGTCGAGCCCATCCTGCTCGAGCCGAGAGCGCTCGAAGGCGTCGAGGGAGAGACCGCATGAGCGTTGGCGGAGACCAGATCCCGAACGGGAACGCCGGCCGCGGCGCCGATGAAACCGCGCCGGCGCCCGAGATCGAGCGCCGCGACGATTTCTTCGTCGGCTATCTCGGCCGCCTGCCCGCCGCCTCTCGCGCGCTGATCGCGACCGTCGTCGTCGGGCTCGTCGTCGGGTTTCTGGGCGGCGCCTGGGCGATCGGAGCGAGCCAGGCGGATCCGGGTCCGGCCGGCTTCGGCCGCGCCCTGACGCTCGAGGGCGTGATCTACGCGGAGCCCTACCCCTATCTCCGCACCCCGCCGGCGGATGGCTTCCCGAACGGCCGCACCGTCACTCTCGGCAGCGCCCGCGGCAAATACGGCGTGCAGACAGAAGCGTCGGAGTTCGACGGCCGCTCGGTCGAGGTCCGCGGCCCGACCATCAACCGCGGCGACATCGTCAGTATCCAGGTCGGCTGGAACGGCCGCGCCGGCGCCCACCGCGTGACCCCGATCGAGGCCGACCTCGCCGCCCGCCTGAGCCCGGTCGAAGATCTCGGCCGCTGGCGCATCCGCGGCGAGATCTGCGACGGCAAATGCTGGCTCGGCGCCATGCGCCCGGGCCGCGGACTCGCCCACAAGGCCTGCGCCAATTTCTGCGTCATCGGCGGCTCTCCGGCGCTGTTCGTGACCGAAGCCCCGATCGAGGGCGAGGAATTCCTGCTGCTCGCCGACAGCGAGGGCCGGACGCCGGGCCCCGAGCTGCTCGACCGGGTGGCGGAGCGGATCACGCTCGAGGGCAAGGTGGAGCGCCACGGCGATCTGCTGATCTTCAAGGCGGATCTCGCCACAGGCCTCGCGCGCTGAACCGAGACGGGAGAGCGGACCATGCGGCTGACGACCTGGACCATCCTCCGACAGATCCTCGGCCTCGCGATCTGCGGCGTGGCCGGCTACGCCGTCTGGTGGCTCTGGTTGAATTATCGCTGGGTTTGGACCCAGGTCCTGCTGCCCAACCCGCTGCGCGATCATCCGCTGGCCGAAGACCTTGGCGCGCCGACGTTGAACATGATCCGCACGGTCGCGATCGAGCAGAGCTTCGTGGTCCAGCTCGTGGCCGCGATGCTGCTGGTCACGCTGCTCGACTGGCTCTGGCGCATGACCTTCGGCCGCATCGACCACTGACGAGCGGCGGCGCCCGAAGCGCATGACGCAGCGTCCGCGGCCCGTTTGCGACGCCGCTCCGCCGCCCCTGGAACATCGCCTGCCTACGAACGCCTCTATGATCCTGTCCCGAGGGGCGATCAGCGAGCGATGAGGGACGCGTCATGAGCAGCGCTGCGAGCGGAATCGGCGCGAACGCGCCGCGGATCTCGCCCTGGTCCGCGACCAGCGTGACGGATCTCCATTTCGGCGTCGGCCGCGTCGGGCGCATCGCCGAGGACGCCGCCGCCCTCTGCCCAGCGGACAAGGCGATCCTGATCGTCGCCGACGGCATCCTCGAGGAGCTCGGCTCGCTCCGCGAGATGCGCCGCGCGCTCGAGGGCGCGGGCGCGCGGGTCGCGGTCTACGACGCGGTGGCCGGCGACCCGAAGGAGGCGCAGGTCGACGCCGCCGCCGAACTGGCGCGCGCGACCGATGCGGGCCTCGTGATCTGCATCGGCGGCGGCGCGGCGCTCGATCTCGGCAAGCTCGCCGCCTGCGTCGCCGGCGAGCGGGACGCCGTCGCCCGCGACTTCGCGCTCTGCGCCCGCGCCTTTCCCATGACCGCATTGCCGAAGATCTGCATCCCGACCACCGCCGGGACCGGCTCCGAGGTGACGCGCACCTCCATCGTCTCCGGCGAAGACGGCGCCAAGCTCTGGCACTGGGGCGAGGCGCTGTTGCCGCGATACGCCCTGCTCGATCCGCTGATGACGGTGACCTTGCCGCCGCATCTGACGGCCTGGACCGGGCTCGACGCCGCGACCCATGCGATCGAGGCCGCCACGAACCGTTGGTCGAGCCCCGCCGCCCGGCTCTACGCCCACGAGGCGCTGCGCCAGATCGACCGCTGGCTGCCGACCGCGGTCGACGATCCGGAGAACCTGACCGCCCGATCGAAGGCGCTCTGGGGCGCGACCCTGGCGGGTCTCGCGCTTCATCTCGCCTCCGCCTCGCTCGCCCATTCGATGAGCCATGCGCTGGCCTCCCTCGGCCCGGCGCATCACGGCCACGCCACCGCGCTGGCGCTCGAGATCGTGCTGCCCTGGCAAGCGGAGGCCGAAGATCCGGACGCCGAAGATCCGGACGCAGAGGACGCGCCCTTCGAGGGCGTCGCCGAGGCGATCGGCGTGTCGCGTGCGGAGCTCGGCGCCTGGTTCTCGAACCTGATCGACCGCTGCGGGGTCGAGCGCCGCCTGGACCGCAGCTTTTCCCACATCTCTCCAGAGGCGCTCGCCGCCGCCATGTCGAGCCCGGCGAACCGTCCGATGGTGGACGCCTCGGTTCGCTCTCCGAGCGCTTCGGAGCTGCGCGACTTCTCGGCCCGCCTGCTCGCATTCGCGGCGTAGGCGGCCGCCGCGCTCGGCCAGCTCAAGACCGGCCAGCTCTGACAAATTGTTTCCCGATGAGCGGTTTTTCTGCGAGCGAAACCCTAGCATGTTTCCGCCCATGCAACCGCTTGAACGGAGAAGGCCATGAGCTGGAACCCCGCCCTCGACCCGCACTGCCCGACCGGCGACGAGGTCGACGCCATCGAGACCATGATCGTCCCCCGCGCCCGCGACCTTGGCGGCTTCGAAGTCCGCCGCGCGCTGCCGTCCTCGAAGCGCCAGATGGTCGGCCCGTTCATCTTCTTCGACCAGATGGGCCCGGCCGAGTTCCTCACGGACCAGGGCATCGACGTCCGCCCTCACCCGCATATCGGACTCGCGACCGTCACCTATCTCTACCAGGGCGCGATCCGGCACCGCGACAGCCTCGGCTCCAATCTCGAGATCGAACCGGGCGCGGTGAACTGGATGATCGCGGGCCGCGGCATCACCCACTCCGAGCGCACCAGCGCAGAGCGCCGCCGGGCGGAGAAGAACCCGCTGTTCGGCATCCAGACCTGGGTGGCACTGCCCGACGGCCAGGAGGACGTGGACCCGGGGTTCGAGCACCAGCCGAAGGACGCGCTGCCCTTCATCGAGGGCGAGGGCAAATCCGTCCGCCTGATCCTCGGTTCTCTCTATGGCGAGCGCGCGCCGGTGAAGACCTTCTCCGAGATGTTCTACGCCGACGTCGCGCTCGACCGCGGCGCCAAGATCCCGCTGCCGCCCGAGCATGAGGATCGCGGGATCTACGTCGTCGAGGGCGCGATCGAGATCGCCGGCGAGCGCTACGATGCCGGCCGCATGATGGTGTTCCGCCCCGGCGACGAGATCACCGTCACGGCGCTCGAGCCCACGCGCCTGATGATGCTGGGCGGCGAAACCCTCGGCGGCCCGCGCTACATCTGGTGGAACTTCGTGGCTTCGAGCCAGGAACGCATCGATGAAGCGAAGGAGGCCTGGCGCCAGGGCGACTGGGAGCATGGCCGCTTCCATCTGCCGCCGGGCGACGACGCCGAGCACATCCCGCTGCCGGAGAAGTGACGGGGCTCGGAGCGCGGGCGGCGCCGCCGCATGCGCCGCCGACCCGGCTGGCCCGCTGGCGACGACGCGACGCGACGGGCGATTTTCGCAACCACGCCCGCCGCGGACTTGATCAAGGCGCGCTCGCCCGCACCTGATCGCCCGCGCGACGACAGCGGGGGCCCACGCCTCGACGCGAGCGAGGACGAGCCTGTGATCCCCATCCGCGACCACAATCCGACCCAGCAGACCCCGTTCGTCACCTATGCGCTAATCGCCGTGAACGTGCTGGTCTTCATCAGCTACGCGCCCCTCCTATTCGACGCGGATCATCGCGGGATCTCGGCTTTCTTCGCCGTCTGGGCGCTGCAGCCCGCGGAGATCGTCCGGGGCGAGGATCTGCACACGCTCCTGACCGCGATGTTCCTGCATGGAAGCATCATGCACATTGTCGGCAACATGCTGTTTCTCCGGATCTTCGGCCTCCGCTTGCCAGGGCAGCACGATCTCGAGCGCCAGCGCGGTGGCGTGG
>JBCBRF010000207.1:0-5988 GCA_039819865.1 Pseudomonadota bacterium
CCGCGCCATGGTGCATTGGCCGCCGCTCCTGCTGCAGGAGGATCTGGCGGAGACCTTCACGGTCGCGACCTCGCGCTACACCGCGCTCTGGGGCGTGCTCGGCACCATTTTGCTGATCGCGGCGCTGGCGCCCGCCTACGTCAGTCTGATGCGCCAGTTCGACCGGGTGGCGACGCGGGAGCTCGCCGAGGAGCTGGGTCGCGCGCCGACCTATATGGAGCGGCTCCAGTGGCGCGAGAAACACGGGCTTCTAATCTCGGCCCAGCAGGTGATCACCACCGGGGCTGCGGTGGTGGCGCCGGTGCTGACCGGGCCGACGCTCGACAACGCGGCGGGCCAGGCCGGGCTCAACGACAACGGCCAGGCGCGCCAGGAGATCTCGATCGACCAGCGCTGAGCCGGTTCGGCGGCGGCGGCCGGCGCGCAGCCCGCCGCCGCTCTGGCCGACGCTCTGGCCGCCGACTTGCAGCGTAAGCGGATCATGCCAGGTTCGGCGGGCTCCCGCGGCGCGCCGGCCGCAGCAGGAGACCGCCCCATGCGAGGTTCCAGGCGATTCCGCGCCGATCGACGCTCCGTCATGCTCCCTCTGGCGCTCGCCCTTCTCAGCGCGCTCGCGGGCTGCGGCGGGGTCGTCCCCCGCCTGCCCGGGCCGCCGCCCGCGGAGAGCTTCCGCGAGACGCAGCCGGTCGGATACGGCGAAGTGCGCTTCTTCGGCGACCGGCCGAGCGCGGGGCTGCTCCGGGATTTCTCGGCGTCCTGGCGCGCGTTGCGGGGCCGCTGGATCGAGAAGGGGCGCCCCGACGCGCCGCACCGGATTGACTACCTCATCCTCTCCGGCGGGGCCGCGGACGGCGCTTTCGGCGTCGGGGTCCTGAACGGCTGGACCGACGCCGGCGACCGGCCGCGCTTCCGCGTCGTCTCCGGCGTCAGCACCGGAGCCTTGATCGCACCCTACGCCTTTCTCGGATCCGCGTACGACGCCGCGCTCCGCGAGGTGTTTCTCTCGCCCCGCGGCAATGACGATCTGTTCGATCTCGCGCCGATCCGGATGCTCCGAGGCGCGCTGGCGTTGACCGACAGCACGCCGCTCCGGCGGCGGATCGAGACCGCGATCACGCCCGAGATGGTCGAGGCGATCGCGGCCGAGCACGCCAAGGGACGACGCCTGCTGATCGGCACCACGCATCTCGACGCGCGGTTGCCGGTGGTCTGGGATCTCGGCGCGATCGCGAGCAGCGGCGCGCCCGATCGCGAGGCGCTGATCGAGCAGGTGCTGCTCGCCTCCGCCTCGATCCCGGGGCTCGCGCCGCCGGTGCCGATCCGGGTGGCGGCGGGCGGCGCGGTGTTCGAGGAGCTGCATGTCGACGGCGGGGTCGGCAACACGCTGATCTACGCCTCGCCGCAACTCAGCCTCGGCAATCCCTATGAGGGCGAGGTGCCGGTCGAGACCACGGTCTGGGTGATCCAGAACAACAAGCTCTACGACAGCTACCAGCCGGTCGAGCCGACGCTCGGCCAGATCGTCGGCTTGAGCGTCAGCGAGCTGATCCGCAGCCAGGCGCGGGGCGACCAGGTGCGGGTTTATCACCTGGCGGAGCGCGATGGGCTGAACTATCGCCTGGCGCAGGTGCCGCAGGATTTCCGGGCGGAGGCGGAGGAGGAGTTCGACCCCCGCTACACCGGCGCGCTCTATCAGCTCGGCTATGATCTCGCCCGCACGGGATATCCCTGGCGCACCGCGCCCCCCGGCTATGGCGCGAAGGAGCGGGTCCGGGCGGAGGAGAGCGACGCGGCGCAGGGTCCGGCGCTGCGGTAGGGGCCGCGGCTGATCGCTCGCAAGCCCTTCCATCAGAGCGCTGCGATCCCCGCCCCGCGGCGCCCGCCCCGGCGGGGGCGGGCCGGGCGCATGCCGGCCCCGGGGGCCGGCAGGATCGAAGCCCAGGCGACAGCGCCACTCGCCGAGCCGCCGTCCCCGCCCCGCGGCGACCGGCCCGACGGGGTGGGCGCGGTGCGCCCGCCCCGGTAGGGGCGGGCCGGGCGCAGCCGCAAGGGGCCGGCCGGGTCGAAGCCCAAGCGACAGCGCCGCTCGACGCGCGGCGCCCCTGCTCCCTAGCGACCGCCCCCTTGCGGCTGCGTCTCAGATCTCCGATCGTCTCGCGCGAGACAGACTATCCCAGACGCTCATCCCAACCCGAGAGGCCCCATGCCCTCCGACGCCGCCGCCCCCTCCCCGCCCGCCGTCACGCTGGTCGAGGTGGGGCCGCGGGACGGGTTGCAGAACGAGGCCGCGCCGGTCTCGACGGATGTGAAGCTCGCGCTGATCGACCGGCTGGCGGACGCCGGCCTCCGGGCGATCGAGGCGGGGGCGTTCGTCTCGCCCAAATGGGTGCCGCAGATGGCGGATTCTCCGGAGATCTTCCGCCGGCTCGAGGCGGAGGACCGGATGCGCGAGGGCGTCGCCTACACCGCGCTCGCCCCCAACATGAAGGGCTTCGAGGCGGCGGTCGCGGCCGGGCTCGACGAGATCGCGGTGTTCGCGGCCGCGTCCGAGAGCTTCTCCCAGAAGAACATCAACTGCTCGATCGCCGAGAGCCTGCAGCGCTTCGAGCCGGTGATCGAGGCCGCGCGGGGACGCTTCATGCGGGTCCGCGGCTACGTCTCCTGCGCGATCGCCTGCCCCTATGAAGGCCCGATCGACCCCGCCCAGGTCGCGGCGGTGGCGGAGGGGCTGCTCAATCTCGGCTGCGCGGAGGTCTCGCTCGGGGACACCATCGGGGTCGGCACGCCCGCCTCGGTGCGCCGGTTGCTGCAGGCGGTGTCCGCGCGGGTCCCGCTCGGGCTGGTGGCGGGGCATTTCCACGACACCTACGGCATGGGGGTCGCCAACACCGCCGCCGCGCTCGAGGCGGGGGTGCGGATCTTCGACGCCTCGGTGGCGGGGCTCGGCGGCTGTCCGTACGCGCCGGGGGCGACGGGGAATGTGGCGACGGAGGACCTCGTCTATTTCCTCGAGGGCGAGGGGATGTCGACGGGCGTCGATCTCGACGCGCTCGCCCGGACCGGGGCCTGGATCTCCGAGACGCTGGGGCGGCGGAACGCCTCGCGCGTCGGCGCCGCGCTCAGCGCGACGCGGGGCGGCTGATCGCGCCTGGCGACCGGCGGGAATTAACCCACAAAATCACATCCCTTAAGCCCGCGTTGGGGCTGAGCGCTTATCCCTTCGTCCAGTCGATCGACGACGGATCCTGGGGGAGCGCGCGACATGGTCGGAAGGGACGGCGGGATCTTCGGCTTTGTGGACCGGCTCGTCGCGCAGTGGCGCCGCGCGGTGGAGGGCGAGCGATCGGCGGCGGCGCCCACGGTCTCGGCGCTCTCGCCCCCGTCGCGGCCTCGGGCGCCGATCGTGACGCGCGGGGCGGGAGCGCGCGCCCGGTTGTTTCCAGGAGACGGCGGAGAGCGTTCGGGCGCGTCGGACCAGCGGCCGCCGACGATCCCCACGCCGCCCGGGATCGACGCGTCGGGCCTGTTCGAGCGGGACCCCGCCCAGCCGCCGATGCGCGACGGCCGCCCCGACGCGGAGGCGCGCGAACGGATCCGGGAGCGGCTC
Organism: Pseudomonadota bacterium; assembly: GCA_039819865.1. Taxonomy (GTDB): domain Bacteria; phylum Pseudomonadota; class Alphaproteobacteria; order Rhodobacterales; family Rhodobacteraceae; genus JBCBRF01. The sequence continues at coordinate 3,608 of JBCBRF010000207.1, forward strand.
GCGCCCTGCGACGCGATCCCGGGGCTGTGGAGCGCGGCGACGGCGCATGTGCTCGACGGCGATCCGCTCGCGGAGGACCGGCTCAGCTGGGACGCTTTCGGGCCCGTCAGACGGCGGGTGTTCGAGCTCGAGCATTCGCGGCGAGAACGGCGGATCGACGATTGGGAGGCCCGGCGCCGGTTCGAGAACTTCCTCGGCGATCTGTCCACGCCGATCGCGCTGCGCTTTGCGCGGATCGAGACGTTGATGAAGCACACGGGGCGCGCGGACGCCGTCGCGGCCGCCCGCCCCTATGTCGACCGGGCGTTCAGCCGGTTCCTCGACTACGGCTCGACCCGAGTCCGGAGCGTCAACGATCTCTATTGGGCCGCCCAGGCGCGCGGGCTCGATCCGGTGAGGTTCGCGACGACGCTCGGCGCGCGGTGGAGCGCCGACAGCGCGTCCGATCCGCTCTCCGGCGTCGCGGACGCGGGCGCGCTGTGGCGGCGGCTCCGGCCGACGATCGTCGCGGCGGAGGACGCGCTGGCGGAGATGGGCGTGTCGCCCAAGCTGTTGGCGGAGCTATGCCGGCACGGGCTCTTGGAGGGGGCGGCGCTCGATCTCACCCTGCGGCGCGCGGCGGTGGCGGCCGAAACCGGCGAACTGCGGGTGCGACTGCTCGGGACGCTGGAGCAAGCGCCCGCACTCGAGCGCGCGCAGGCGATCCGGCGTCTCCTGGCGACGGGGTCGGCCAAGGAGCGGGCCGGCGCAGTCTCTCTGATCGACGCGCTCGAAGGGCCGGCGGCCCTGCCCGCGCTTCGGGATCGGCTCGCCTCCGAGCGGGCGAAACGGGTCCGCGCGGCGATCGAGGCGGCGATCGCGTTTCGAGAGAGAGAAAGCGCATCGCTCGCGGCGGGCGACGGCGCGCCGGAGACCTCCGCGGCGCCGACGGCGACGGAAGGGCCGTCGACCTCCGCGGAATCGAGCGAGACGGCCGCCGGATCGCGGACCGAAGCGATGGGCGCGCCGCATCCGACCGCCGAGGACGCGCCGGATGCGCTCCGGATCCTGGCGATCGACGGCTCGATGCTTGTGATCCCGCCGGAAGCGCCGCCGCCCGCGCCCGAACCGCTTACGGAGGAGCAGATCGCTCTGCTCCAGGCGGCCTTGGAGCGCCGGGTCCGCGACGAGCTGGAGCGGCGGACGAGCCGCATCGAGTTCGCGCGCTCGGTCGGGCTGAACGAGCACCACTGGCCCGAGGACGTCGCCGCGCAAGATGTGGCGCCGGTCGCGCTGGAGGCCGCCCGACGCCGGCTCACCGATCCGGATCGCCAATGGTCGTTGGCCGTCTGGTTCGATAGGATGCTGCCGGGCCGCCAGGGAAAGCACCACGCGCCCGGGGACCGGGTCGGCGGCCATTTCGCGGCGTTTCTGGAGACCCGGCTCCCGCTGTTCGCGGCCGCGCGGGTGGTCGAGCACACGCGGCCGGAGTGGATCTACGCCGGCTCGGCCTGCGCCTGGGCGGATCCGCTCAACCGCGCGCTGTTCGCGCATCTCGAAGCCGGGGCGGACATCCGGACGCTGGTGCGGCTCTGGGAGGGGATCCAGACCGATCAGAGGGGCGCGGCGCGCTGGGCTCTGTCCGGCAAGGCGCACGGCGATCCGGCGTTCCGCCCCTATCCGAGCCACTTCTATCTGCTGGCCTCGCACCTGCCGCTGGTGGCGCGCGCGCTGGTCTCGCCGCGAGACGTCCGGCATGGGCGCGGACCCGTGGTCGCGAACGATCGGGCGCTCGGCTTCATCGAGGCGTGGCCCGGCGTGCCCGAGGCGCTTCGGGAGCCGCTGATGACGATCGGGCTCAGCGCGGAGAAGACGCGGCGGCGGCGCGCCTGGGCGCTGCTCAGCCCGGCGATCGGGCTCGACGCCGCGCTGATCAAGACCCTCAACGGGCGGTCGGCCGCCAAACGCGCGGCGGCGGCCGCTTGGCTCGCGCATCGGGGCGGGGCGGCGGCGGTCGATGCGCTGGCCGATCGGGCGGCGCGGGAGCGCGAGCCGTTCGCGCTGCGCGAGATCCTCGAAGCGCTGCTCACCCTGGACGCCGATGTCCAGCCTCTGCTGTCTGCGGACCGTCTCGTGGCGATGGCGGCGCACGGCCTGGGGGACGGCGTTCCGAAAGAGCTCGACGGCTATCGGCTCGACGCGCTGCCGCCCGCCCGGTGGCGCGAGGGCGGCCGGGTCGACGGGAGGATCCTCCGCTGGTGGGCGATTTGGGAAGGCGGGCGTCCGGACCTGTCGCGCCGCCGCCTGCCGCACGCGCTGCTCGACCGGCTCGCGCCCGAGGATGCGGCGCGGCTCGGAACGCATGTGCTCGACATCGGGATCGACAGCGCGCTCCGCGAGGG
>JBCBRF010000208.1:0-5941 GCA_039819865.1 Pseudomonadota bacterium
GGTCTCTGCGCGCACCCGCTCCAGATCGCTCATGACCTAGCGCCCCGCTTCTATTGGGCCCTCGGCGTAGCCGTTGATGAACTGGGTGAGATACGGGTTGCCGCTCACGGCCATCTCCCGCGTCTCGCCCTCCCACTGCACCACGCCGTCATGCAGCATCGCGACCCGATCCGCGATCGCCCGCACGCTCGACATGTCGTGGGTGATCGTCATCGCCGTCGCGCCGATCTCGACCACCAACTCGCGGATCAGCTCGTTGATCACGCCCGACATGATCGGGTCGAGCCCTGTGGTCGGCTCGTCGAAGAAGATGATCTCGGGCTCCGCCGCGATCGCCCGCGCGAGGCCCACGCGCTTTTGCATCCCGCCCGACAGCTCCGCCGGGAACAGATCCGCGGTCTCCGGCTTCAGACCGACGCGCCGCAGCTTCTCGATCGCAATCTCCTTGCAGTCGCTGCGGCTCGTCTTGCGCTCCTGCAGCAGGCGGAAGGAGACGTTCTCCCAGACGCTCATGCTGTCGAACAGCGCCCCGCCCTGGAACAGCATGCCGAAGCGCGCGAGCAGCGCGTCGCCCCGCGGCCGACGGTCCACGCGGGTTCCCGAGACCCGGATCTCGCCCCCGTCCGGCTCGATCAGGCCGAGGATGCATTTCAGCGTCACGCTCTTGCCGGTGCCTGAGCCGCCGATGATCACCAGGCTCTCGCCCCTGGCGATCGACAGGTCGACGCCGTTCAGCACACGCTTCGAGCCGAACGCCTTCTTGACGCCGATCAGCTCGATCATCGGCGCCGCATCCACCGGATGTCCGTCTGCGCTGGCCATCGGTCACATCCTTAGTTCGTGAAGAACAGCTCGGTCAGCACGTAGTTCGTCGCCAGGATCAGCACGCTCGCCGACACCACTGCTTGGGTCGTCGCGCGGCCGACGCCCTGCGCTCCGCGGCCGGAAAGGTAGCCGTGATAGCAGCCCATCAGCGCGATAATGAACCCGAACGCCGCGGCTTTCCAAAGGCCCGACGCGACGTCCGCCCACTCCAGAAACCGCGCCGTGTTCTGCAGATAGACCGTCGGGTTGAAGTCGAGCCGCGCCACCCCGACCAAATAGCCGCCCATGATCCCGATGCTGTCCGCAGCAGCGACGAGAAGCGGCATCGCCAGCGTCGCCGCGATCACCCTCGGCGCGACCAGGTATTTGATCGGGTTGGTCGAGAGCGTCACCAGCGCGTCGATCTGCTCCGTCACCCGCATGGTGCCGATCTCCGCCGCGATCGCCGCCGAGACCCGCCCCGCGACCATCAGGCCCGCGAGCACCGGCCCGAGCTCGCGCGCGATGCCGATCGCGACGATCGACGCGACGGCGCCCTCCGCGTTGAAGCGCGAGCCGCCGATATAGATCTGGAGCGCCAGCACGGCGCCCGTGAAGAGCGCGGTAAGCCCCACGACAGGCAGCGAGTAATAGCCGATGCGGATGAACTGCCGCAGGACCTCGCCCGGATAGAAGGGCGGCGTGAACACGTGCCGCACCGCGGAGGCGGCGAACAGCGCGATGCCGCCGATCTGACGGCACAGGCCGAGCACAGTCCCGCCGACGCCGGCGAGGATGGAGAGAATGAAGCCCATCACGGAGCGCCTATCGCTGATTTCAGTTCGTGCGATACACGCGCCGGTACCGCCGGCCAAGCCGGGTGAGGATCTCGTATCCGATCGTATCCGCGGCTGTGGCGATCCGATCGACGGTCAGATCGCCGTCGAGCAGCGTCGCCGGGTCCCCGATCTTCGGGCGGGCGGGCGCTTCGGTGCAATCGAGCACGATCAGATCCATTGAGACGCGCCCGGCGAACGGAACCTCTACGCCGCCGACCTTCGCCACGCCGCGGTTCGAGAGCGCCCTCGGCATGCCGTCGGCGTACCCCAGCGGGATCGTCGCGAGGACGGAGGGTCTTTTCGCGACCCAGGCGCCGCCATAGCCCGAGCTTTCACCTTCTGCGACGTCGAAGACCCGAATGATCGGCGCCGCCAGAAAGGCGACCGGCCGGGCCTCCGTGAACGGGAAGCCGCCGTAGAGCCCGACCCCAGGACGCACCATGTCATAGGCGAAATCCGCCCCCGCGAGCGCCCCGCCGGTGGCGGAGAGGCTGGCGCGCGCCTCTGGAAAGCGCTGTTTCAGCTTAGAAATTGCGGCGTCAAACCGTTGCTTCTGAGCGGCGTTCATGGGGTCTTTGGGGTCGTCCGCGCAGGCGAGATGGCTCATCAGAAGATCGACCCGAACCGCCGATCGGATGTCCTCGGGCAGCGCCAACACGGCCTCGAGGTCGGCGCCAAGCCGGTTCATGCCGGTCTCCACCTGGAGCGCCGCGCGGAGCGGGACGCCCCGCGCGGCTCCAAATACGGCCGCCGCTCTCAACTCCTCGGCCGTATTCAGCACTGGCGACGCGTCGGCTGCCGCGATCGCGTCGAATCTCTCCGGCGCACCGTTTAAAACAAAAATGTCGACCCGGTGTCCAAGCCCGCGGTCGGACGTGGAACCCAGGGCCGCGCGGAGGGCGCGCGCCTCGTCGGCGGTCGCGGTGAAAAAAGTTCGGCAGCCCGCCGAGACCAGAGCCGGCCCGATCTCCGCCGAGCCGAGACCATAGCCGTCCGCCTTGATCGCGGCCGCGGTCTCCGCCGGCCCGAGGGCGTCGAGCGCCCGCCAATTGGCGACGACCGCGTCCAGATCGATGGTCAGGGTGGGGCGGCCGCGATGACCGGCGAGGTCACTCGTAATGATCGCCTCCGGACGTCGCCCCGCGCGCCAGATCGCCGAAGCGCGTGTAACGGCTATCGAACATCAGCTTCACCGTTCCGATCGGACCGTGGCGCTGCTTGCCGATGACCACCTCGGCCAAATTGTGCACGGCGCTCATTTTCTCCATCCAGGTCGCGTGCTCCGGCGTGCCTTCGGTCGGTTCCTGTCGGCCGACATAATACTCCTCGCGGAACACGAACATCACCGCGTCCGCATCCTGCTCGATCGACCCCGATTCGCGCAGGTCCGACAGCTGCGGCCGCTTGTCGTCGCGCTGCTCCACCTGCCGGGAGAGCTGGCTGAGCGCGATGACGGGGATGTTCAACTCCTTCGCGATCGCCTTCAAGCCCTGTGTGATCTCCGAGACCTCCTGCACGCGGTTCGCATCGCTCCGCCCGCCATTGCCGCGGCAGAGCTGCAGGTAGTCGACGATCAGCAGATCGAGGCCGGGCTTCCGCGCCAGCCGCCGGGCCCGCGCCGCGAGCGCGCCGATCGACAGGGCCGGGGTGTCGTCGATAAACAGCGGCGCTTTCTCGAGCGCCTGGGCGGTCAACGCGAAGCGGCGGAACTCCTCCTCGTTCATGTCGCCGCGGCGCAGCTTGTCCGACTCGATCTCGGCCTGCTCCGCCAGGATACGGGTCGCCAGCTGCTCCGCCGACATCTCGAGCGAGAAGAACCCGACGACCCCGCCGTCGAGCGCGACCCGCCGTCCATTGTCGTCGCGCCCCTCCCGGTAGGCGTTGGCGACATTGAACGCGATGTTCGTGACCAGCGCGGTCTTTCCCATCGACGGACGGCCCGCGAGGATCAGCAGATCGCTTTCGTGCAAGCCGCCGAGCTTATGGTCGAGGTCGATCAGCCCGGTCGAGATGCCGACCAGGTCGCGGTCGCGTTGATACGCCTTGTTGGCCGTCTCGACCGCTTCGAACAGCGCCTTGTCGAAAGAGACGAAGCCGCCCTCCACCTGACCCGCCTCGGCGAGCTTGTAGAGCCGCTCCTCCGCCGCTGCGATCTGCGTCGTCGGGTCCCGTTCGTCCGCGCCGTCGAGGGCCTCATGAGAGATGACCTCGCCGATCCGGGCGAGTTCGCGCCGCAGCGCCAGATTGTAGATCTCCTGCGCGTAGTCCTTCGCGGTGAAGATCGCGATCGCGCTCTCCGTCAGGCCGGCGAGGTATCGCGCCCCGCCGAGCTCCTGAAGACCCGGATCCTGCTCCATCAGGGTCTTCAGCGTGATGGGGGTGGCCAGATGGCCGCCCATGATCCGGCGTCGAGCGGTGTCGAAAATCCGCCCATGCACCGGATCGTAGAAATGCTCGGGCAGCAAAAAGCTGATCTGATCGTTGATGCTGTTGTTGATCAGCAGCGCTCCGAGCAGCGCCTGCTCCGCCTCCAAGTTATGGGGAAGCGTCCTGCCTTCAGACATACCTTCTTCGTTAGCTCGCTTCGCCGGCGTTCCGGTCGAAGCGAGCGCAATGCTCTGCGCCATGGCTGTGCCTGTTCCTGCTCTCTCTTGCCAACCACCATGGCGCCGATCGTTGAGGAGCGCGAGGGGCGGTAGCCCGTCACTCACCGGAATCTGAGCTTCACCCAGAGGATCTCGACTTTCTCCCACGATTCCGCCCACAGACGCGCTGTGGCCACAGGCAAGAAAGTTTTTGATTAAATCCAACGCCCTCGGCAGGCTTCTCCCCTAAGCCTCTGGAAATGCGAGGGAAAAAAGATCTCTCTATCGTCTGTGGCGCAGATGCGCCGTGCAAATGAGGCTAAAGCGAGGAGCGCGGCTCAGACCGGCGCGGATTATCCACAGGTTTTCTGGGGGCAAAAGAAAAGCGCCGCCGGAGGCGTCCCGGCGGCGCTTCAAGAGAACGACCCGCGTTCGGCGGGCGGCGGTGCTCCGACCTCAGAGAGCGACGGCGACGGCCGGCGCAGGGCGGGGGATCAGCGGGCCTCTTCGTCTGACGCCGCGTCGTCAGCCTCGCGCGGCGCTGGGGACAGGTCCCCTTCTTCGTTGCGGTCGGCGTCATCTTCTTCGAACTTGCCGACATCCTCGAACAGCGCTGCGACGTCGAGATCCTCGGCGGCCTCCTCTTCGGCGCGCAGTTCCGCGATCGATTTGCCGGACGCCTGGATCTCGGCCTCCTCCACGGTGCGCGCGACGTTGATCTTGATCGTCGCGTCCACTTCCGGATGGAGCACCACCCGGACGTCATGGAGCCCGAGTTCCTTGACCGGCTTCACCATCGCGACCTGACGGCGGTCGAGCGAGAAGCCGCCGGCGGTCGCGGCCTCCGAAATGTCCCGCGCGGTCACAGAGCCGAACAGGTTGCCAGCCTCCGACGCCGAGCGCAGGATCACGAAAGCCTGCCCGTTGAGTTTTTCAGCGACCGCGCCGGCCTCTGTTTTCAGCTCGAGGTTGCGCGCCTCAAGCTGCGCGCGTTCGGTTTCGAACCGAGCCATATTGGCCTTGGTCGCACGCAGCGCCTTGCCCTGCGGCAGCAGGAAGTTACGGGCGTAGCCGTCCTTGACGCGGACAACGTCGCCCATTTGGCCGAGTTTCTCGACCCGTTGCAGAAGAACCAGCTCCATCGGTCGGCCCCCTTATTTCAGCACGTGCGGCAGCAGCGCCAGGAAGCGCGCGCGCTTGATCGCCCGCGACAGCTCACGCTGCTTCTTGGCGCTCACCGCGGTGATGCGCGACGGCACGATCTTACCGCGTTCGGAGACGTAGCGCTGAAGCAGCTTCACGTCCTTGTAGTCGATGGTCGGCGCGTTGGCTCCCGAGAACGGGCAGGTCTTGCGCCGGCGGAAAAACGGTCTGCGAGCAGCGGACATCGTAGCTCTCCTTTACCGGCTCAGTTGGCGTCTGCGGCGGCTTCGCGGGGGCGGCGATCCTCGCGGTCGCCGCGGTCGCCGCGCGGACCACGATCATCCCGGTCGCCGCGCGGACCACGATCATCGCGGTCGCCGCGCGGACCACGATCATCGCGGTCGCCGCGCGGGCCCCGGTCGTCGCGATCGCGGCCGCGGCCGCCGCGCCGGTCATCCCTGCTGTTCTTCGCCGTCACGATCGCCGAAGGACCCTCTTCGTGGGCCTCGACCCCGGGCCGGGGACGCGCGCATTCGGCGTGGCGGGTCTGGGCGGCGAAGCGGTCCGATA